>CAJMQE010000047.1 GCA_905215405.1 uncultured bacterium | reverse complement strand
TTTCTCCGTTGGGAGAAACTCCGATGAACTCAACAGGCTAAAGCCCATAATAAAATAAGAGGACACACAAAAATGCATGTCCTCTTTCCTATCATTTGTACCTTACGTGTACCTTACCGGTACTAATTTATACTATTTATCATTTGTCGAAAACCGCTAATTTACTACAAATCTTAGAACTTACCAGCCTTTGCAGCTTCTTCAACAGAAACAGCGATTGCAACAGTAGCACCAACCATTGGGTTGTTACCCATACCGATGAGACCCATCATTTCTACATGAGCAGGAACTGATGAAGAACCAGCGAACTGAGCATCTGAATGCATACGTCCCATAGTATCTGTCATACCATAAGAAGCAGGACCAGCTGCCATATTATCTGGGTGAAGTGTACGACCTGTACCACCACCTGAAGCTACTGAGAAATATTTCTTTCCAGCTTCAAGACGTTCTTTCTTATAAGTACCAGCTACTGGATGCTGGAATCTTGTTGGGTTAGTTGAGTTACCTGTGATAGATACATCAACATTTTCCTTCCACATGATTGCAACACCTTCTGTTACGTCGTTAGCGCCGTAGCAGTTAACCTGTGCACGAAGACCTGTTGAATAAGCTTTTCTGTAAACTTCTTTAACTTCGCCTGTCTTGTAATCCATTTCAGTTTCAACATATGTGAAACCATTGATTCTTGAGATGATCTGTGCAGCATCTTTACCAAGACCATTTAAGATTACTCTTAAAGGTTTCTGTCTTACTTTATTAGCTTTTTCAGCGATACCGATAGCACCTTCAGCTGCAGCGAATGATTCGTGACCAGCTAAGAATGCGAAACAATCTGTATCTTCTTCAAGTAACATTTTACCAAGGTTACCATGTCCTAAACCAACTTTTCTCTGGTCAGCAACAGAACCTGGAATACAGAATGCCTGAAGACCTTCACCAATTGCAGCTGAAGCTTCTGAAGCTTTCTTACATCCTTTTTTGATTGCGATTGCAGCGCCTACAACATAAGCCCAACATGCATTTTCGAAACAAATTGGCTGAATGCCTTTAACTGTATTATAAACATCTAATCCAGCGTCTTTTGTAATCTTTTCAGCTTCTTCAATTGAAGAGATGCCATAGCTGTTTAATACAGCGTTAATTTTATCTATTCTTCTTTCATATGATTCAAATAAAGCCATCTGAAAAATCCTCCTAAATTTTATTAATACCTTGTTATCAGACTATACTGATAATTATTCATGACGTGGGTCAATGATCTTAACAGCATCGTCAACTCTGCCGTACTGTCCTTTAGCTTTTTCATAAGCTGTTGTAGGATCATCACCTTTTTTGATGAAGTCTGTCATTTTTCCGAAGTTTACAAACTGATATCCGATAATCTGATCTTCATCATCAAGAGCGATACCTGTTACATAACCTTCTGCCATTTCAAGGTAACGAGGACCTTTCTTAAGAGTACCATACATTGTACCAACCTGTGAACGAAGGCCTTTACCTAAATCTTCAAGACCAGCGCCTACTGGAAGTCCTTCTTCAGAGAATGCACTCTGAGTTCTTCCGTATACAATCTGTAAGAATAATTCTCTCATAGCTGTATTAATTGCATCACATACTAAGTCAGTATTTAATGCTTCCATAACTGTTAAACCCGGTAAGATTTCTGATGCCATAGCTGCTGAATGAGTCATACCTGAACATCCGATTGTCTCAACTAATGCTTCCTGTATAATACCTTCTTTAACATTAAGAGTCAGCTTACATGCGCCCTGCTGTGGAGCACACCAGCCAATACCGTGTGTTAAACCAGAAATATCCTTAACATCTTTATTCTTTACCCATTTTCCTTCTGTTGGAACTGGAGCTGCGCCATGATGAACGCCTTGTGCAACTGGGCACATATTTTCTACTTCTTGTGAATAAATCATTATATTACTCCTTTCAATATGTAAAATAACTAGGATTATTCTCTCACAATCCGACAAATTAGTCAATGGATTATTCTGTATTTCTAAGAATTGTTAAGTATTTAACTTATGCATTTTGTATACATTTTATCTAGCTTTCTCGATTACTTCGCCCTGTTTTTTGTATATGCTGTTAGGTGCTACGACTCCCCTGACACTTGAAAGCGGGTAAATGTTACTATTTCGGCCAATGATCGTTCCTGGGTTCAGCACGCTTCCACACCCTACTTCAACGTGATCCCCAAGCATTGCACCGGCCTTTTTCAGTTTCGTTTCAATCTTCTCATCACCGTTTTTTATAACGACCAGTTTTTTATCAGACTTTACATTTGATGTTATCGATCCTGCACCCATATGAGATTTGTAACCAAGGATAGAATCTCCGACATAATTATAGTGTGGGACCTGTACTTTGTTGAAAAGTACCACATTTTTTAATTCTGTTGAATTTCCTACGACTGCTCCTTCTCCTACAATTGCCTTTCCGCGGATAAATGCGCAATGACGTATCTCAGCATCCTTTCCGATGATACATGGTCCATTAATATAAGCTGTTGGTGCAACTGTAGCGCTCTTAGCGATCCAGACATTTTCTCCAACTTTATCATACTCATCTTCAGGCAGCGTATTTCCAAGTTCAACGATAAAAGATTCGATCTTTGCAAGCACTTCCCAAGGATAAGTTGCCCCTTCAAAGAGTTTTGCTGCTATTGTTTCGTTTAAATCATATAATTCATTGATTGTAATAGTTGTTTTCATTTCATTATATTCCTTTCAAAAATTTATTATTTTTCCTGAATGTTAGTTCCATGGCGGTACCATAAGGATTTTTGCTCCATAATGAAATCCTAATAATGATTTGCTCCATAATGTTATCCTAATAATGATTTTCTCATAACGGTATCGTCAGGATGATTTGTTCCATAACGCAAATACAAAGCGGATAAACAATACCCGCTTTGTACCGATTCACTTCCTGCAAGGAAATGTTTTATCTGAAATTTATTTTACTCTACTGTTACTGATTTTGCAAGATTACGAGGCTTATCAACATCGCATCCTTTTAATACTGCTGTATAGTATGCAATCAGCTGTAATGGTACCGCAGCAACCATAGGCATCAGGAATTCTTCTGCCTTTGGCAGTTTGATCACATAATCTGCTACATCTGTATCCACATCAAGGTCACTGTCACATACCAGAATGACCATTGCACCTCTTGCTTTTACTTCTTTTATATTACTAATTGTTTTCTCAATTAAGGATTTCTGTGTTGCAACAGCAATAACTGGCATTCCATCTGCTACCAGTGAAATTGTACCATGTTTTAATTCACCTGCAGCATAAGACTCAGAATGAATATAGGAGATCTCTTTTAATTTTAAAGAGCCTTCCATACTGAGTGCATAGTCAAGTCCACGGCCAATATACAGAAGACTTTCTGTATTTAACAGCTTAGATGCAACAAATGCGCACTGTTCATGTAAGCCGATTGCTTCCTCAATCTTCTCCGGAATATTTCTTAAATCCTGTGTCATCTTTCTGCATTCATCATCTGTAATCTTGCCATTAGAACGTGCAAGTTCCAATGCGAGCATATACATAACAGAAATCTGAACCATATAAGCCTTTGTAGACGCAACAGAGATCTCAGGACCTGCATGTGTATAGATTACATGATCTGCTTCTCTGGCAATAGATGAACCTTTAACGTTTACAATTGCCAGTGTATCAGCTCCACGTTCCTTCGCAAGATCCAGTGCTGCCCTTGTGTCCGCAGTTTCACCTGACTGAGAGATTACGATCATCAGATCTTCATCTGAAATCAAAGGATCTCTATATCTAAATTCAGAAGCAATATCAACGATTACAGGAATTCTTGCCATTTTCTCGATGACATATTTCCCGACCAGTCCTGCATGCATAGCTGTACCACAGGCAACAATAAAAAGTTTTCTGTACTTAGAAAGTTTGGCAAAGTCCACACCATCCACAGAAAGATCTGGCATACCATCAGTAATTCTAGGTGTAATTGTTGTCTTTACAGATACTGGCTGTTCATGAATTTCTTTTAACATGAAATGCTCATATCCACCTTTTTCAGCCGCATCAATATCCCAGTCTGCTGTCTGTAATTCTTTCTCTATAACGTTCTGATGGATGTCATAAATCGTAACATCATTTTTGCTGACTACTGCAATTTCATTCTGTTCCAGAAGATAATAATCCTTAGTGAACTTAATAATTGCAGGAACATCTGATGCCAGGAAATTTTCTCCCTTACCAGCACCGACAATCAATGGACTGTCTTTTCTGACTGCAAAGATACGATCAGGAAAATCTTTGAACATAATTCCAAGGGCATAAGATCCTTTGATTTCTGATAACACTTTGATTATTGTATCAAGCGGATTGCCTTTGTAATAGAAATCAAGTAATTTTGCTACTGTTTCTGTATCTGTTTCACTTTCAAATGTATATCCCTGTGAGATCAAGAAGTCTTTGATCTGTTTATAATTTTCAATAATCCCGTTGTGTACAATTGTAACAGTACTATTGCCATGTGGATGAGAATTCACATCTGATGGTTCTCCGTGAGTTGCCCATCTTGTATGTCCAATTCCACAATGACCATCCGGCTTTCCATCTTTCTGCATTTTTTCGATCAGATTGGTCAGACGTCCTTTTGACTTTTCGACTCTGATTGCACCATTTTCAAATACAGCAATTCCCGCTGAATCATATCCTCTGTACTCCAGTTTTGATAAGGAATCAAGTAAAATATCGGCACAATCTCTGTCACCTACATATCCAACTACTCCGCACATAATATTCACTCACCCATATATGGTATGGGACCTTTCTTTTTTCTTCAATAATTGCTCTTTATAGCTCTTATAGCTTATTCTCTAACAGGAATAGCCATGATTTTTTAATTTATATTCTTATACAAGATACTACTATTTAAAGTGAAATGCAAATAGTATTTTTTCCTGTTTTTCTTATTTTTTGTAACTTGCCGCCGACTGATCAAAATAGTGTATCAGCTGTGCCTGATTGTTCAGTTGTCTGACATAGACCGTCCGCCTGCTGACAAAGCCTTCCAGCTTATCCATATACTCTTTTGAAGTGATTGTTCCCTCTGCAACATAGTTAAGACCTTTCTCCCAGCTTGCCGTCAATTCAGGATTAAGAAGCTGACGAATTGAAGAGTCAACTACATCATATATGATTTCTCCAAGCAGCGTTGGTGTAATGATCTGCGTCTTTTTATTGGTTGCAATATAATCATTATTATTCAGTTTTTTGAGAATTTCAGCTCTTGTTGCACTGGTTCCGATACCGCAGCCCTTGATCTGAGCACGCAGTTCTTCATCTTCAATCAACTGCCCTGCATTTTCCATAGCAAGAATGATAGATCCTGAATTATAACGCTTTGGAGGTGCTGTTTCTCCCTCTTTGATCGTAAATTCATTCATCGTAAGTTGATCGCCTTTTTTCAACTGCTTAATGGTCTCAAAGAAACCTGTCTGGGCATCTTCATCCTTTCCGTCTCCACTTTCCGCTTTTTTCTTAGAAAATGAATAATGAGTCAGTTTCAGATATCCCTCCTGTGCAAGCACCTTAAAAGAAGCAAAGAATTGCTCTTTTTTTACTTCTGTTACCAAACTGATCTTCTGATATAGCGCTGGTGGATAGAAGATGCTCAGGAATCTTCTTACAATGATTTCATAAACCTTTGCAGAAGTCTGAGACAGACTATTCAGTGCTGAAAATCCCTGGCCAGTCGGTATGATCGCATAATGGTCCGTAATCTGTTTATCATTGCAGTATCTGGTCTTAGCAATATTTTTATAAGATCCACTCTCCAGAATCTCCTGTGCATACTCTTTTCCAAGCATATAATTACGCAGGCCACCTATATTCTTATGTATCTCCTTACAGACTGCGGAAGAAAGCACACGCGCATCAGTTCTTGGATAAGTCACCAGTTTCTTTTCGTAAAGTTCCTGAATGATCTTCAATGTTTCATCAGGACTGATCTTAAAAAGCTTAGAACACTCATTCTGTAATTCTGCCAGATTATATAAAAGTGGAGGATTCTTTGTTTCTTTTTTCTTCTCCATGCTGACAAGTGTCGCAATGACTGGAGACGGGTCCATAACAAAATTTTTCAGTTCCTCTGCTTTTTCTTTCTCCTTGAAACCGTTTTCTTTATATAAATATGGAGAATTAAAATATCTGCTACCTTCTACTGAACGCCACTCTGCTTCAAAATGATCCTCTCCACAGTTTACATTTGCAACCAGTCTGTAAAATGGTGTTTTTACGAACTCTCTGATTTCACGTTCTCGTCGAACCACCATTCCAAGTACACAGGTCATGACTCTACCGACTGAGACCACTGTTCTGTCGCTTTTTAAATAAGCAGAAATATTTCGACCATATTTAAGTGTCAGCAGTCTCGAAAAATTGATTCCCATCAGATAATCTTCTTTTGCCCGCAGATAGGCCGCATCTGAAAGATTGTTATATTCGGAGAGATCCTTTGCTGTCCGGATTCCCTTCAGAATTTCTTCTTCTGTCTGTGAATCGATCCAGACACGTTTTTTCTTCTTTCCCTGTACATTTGCCATCTGGTCAACCAGACGATAAATATACTCTCCTTCACGTCCTGAATCGGTGCAGACATAGATTGTCTCTACATCTTCCCTTGTCAGAACACCGGCAACGATCTTGAACTGCTTCTGAACTGCTGGAATGACTTCATACTTAAAATCTTCTGGTAAAAATGGTAACGTATCAAGACTCCATCTTTTTAGTTTCGGATCATACACCTCCGGATAACTCATGGTGACAAGATGTCCCACGCACCATGTTACGATGTAGTCTTCAGATTCCAGATAACCATCTTTTCTGCCAAAGTTTACTTTCAAAGCTTTTGCAAATTCCTGGGCTACACTTGGTTTTTCAGCTATAAATACAGATTTTCCCATTATTTCGCTCCCAATTTAATTTGATTCATCTAATGTCAGTTTGTAAGATTCCATAAAATGTTCCATAAAGTATTTTACCTCTGGAAGTTCCATTTCTTCTATACTTCTGGCAATTGTTGATTCTGCCTTTGCAAAATCGCTGTTTCCCATACCTTTTTCTTCTATACACTTGATCAGTGCCGAAATCTTGTCCGCTGCTTTAACGTACCTGTTGATCTGTTCGTCTTCATTTTCTCCAACGACAGCATCATATCTTGGTACCAGATCGGAAGGCAACCCCTGCATCAGCTGGTTCTTTGCAACTTCCTCTACCTCACGGTAAGCATCCCGGATCACCGGATTATGATATTTTACAGGTGTTGGCATATCACCTGTGATAATTTCTGTCACATCGTGGTACATAGCCACCACTGCGAGCTGGTTTGCATCTATGTCACCATGAAATACTTCATTATTAATAATTCCAAGTGCATGAGCCACATAAGCTGTTTCCAGACTATGTTCGCAAATATTCTCATTTCTGGTATTTCTCATGAGTCCCCACCGGTTAATGAATTTCATTCTTGATAACATCGCATAAAATTGATTTTCTTTCATAATTCCAGCTCCTCTCTAACGATAAAAGTACTACAGACTGTATTCCATTTTACCGAAAATGAAGCATCTTAGCAAGTGGAACTTTCAGCCTGTAGTACTATTTAATTCAAAAAGTTATTCATTTTTGCTTTATCAAATCATTTTAAAATTGCTGATTAGAGCGCCTAATTTGTGATATTTAATTGTCTCCTGACAAATTAGCGTCCTGATCGCCTCCCTGTAAATGGGAATCTTGATCACCAGCAGCCGCAGTCTGTTTCTGTGCTGCTGACTGTGTTTCAGCTGGTTTTGCATTGTTGCTGCTGTTTCCGTTATTACTATTTGAATTCTTATCTCCACCTGCAGGTAACTGATTTGCATCCTGGTCACCTAAGCCATTGGTATTTGCATCCTGATCGCCCTTTGCTGCAGTTGATGGCTGAATAGCTGTTGTCTGTGTTTCTGTTTCCACTTCCTGTGGTGCAGTTGTTTCAGCTTCTGTCTGTGTTTCCTGACTGCTCGTTGTATAAGTTGGGAAATCTGCTAACTCAAGACCGGTATGGATACTTTCCATAAAGTCCTTCCAGATCGCACAAGTAACCTTACCTGGACTGGTCATTTCTTTAGGCATATCATATCCCATCCATACACTCGTTGTATAATATTTACTAAATCCAACGAACCAGGAATCCTTATTTGAGTTTGTTGTACCAGTCTTACCTGCAACAATTGCATTAGAAGTCTTGGCTGCTGTACCAGTACCACTTTCCACAACTGTCTTCATCATATCGATCATCATTCTTGCTGCTTTACTTTCGTAAACACGGGTTCCTCTAGATGTTTCATCAACAATCTTTTTGCCATCCGCATTTTTAATTGTTGTAATACATGTTGGCTTTCTGAATACGCCATCATTTGCAATTGCTGCATATCCGCCAGCCATTTCCTCTGTTGTAACACCATAAGTGAAACCACCAAGAGCAGGTGCAATAAGATCTTTATCTGGCCAGATCTTCTTGAACATCATATTCATCAGGAACGAACTGCCGGCCTGTGGCGTGATTTGTTCATAGACCTTCCATGCTACCGTATTCTTCGATAATTTAACTGC
Source organism: uncultured bacterium (assembly GCA_905215405.1). Lineage (GTDB taxonomy): Bacteria > Bacillota > Clostridia > Lachnospirales > Lachnospiraceae > CAJMQE01. The sequence continues at coordinate 21,203 of CAJMQE010000047.1, read as the reverse complement.
ATCCCTGAGTGTCATAGAACCTGCATACGTATTATCTGCGTTCTTTGGTCCACCTTCAATCGCTTCATCCACAACAATCGTATCTGGCGTATTGCCGAGCTGCAGATATGGTGTATATACACTCAAAGGTTTAATGGAACTACCTGGCTGCCTGTAACTCTGAAATGCTCTGTTCAGCGTGTATCCTGATAATTCCTGACTTCGGCCACCTACAATCGCGACAACATTTCCGGTTGTATTATCGATACAGGTCGCCGCTCCCTGCATTTCATAAATTCCATCGTCACTCATCGTTGTATATTTCGCCAGATTATTATCTATCGAACTTTGCAACTGATTCTGAATATCCATATTAATCGACGTATAGACACTATATCCACCGCTTAAAAGCTTCTGCTGATAAAGGGTATAGACACTGTCATAATTGTCTTTATACGTATTATAATCATCCTCAGAATCAAATGTATACCGGAATTCAAATCCATAAGCCTGCATCATTGACTCTGTCGCACAACGACGAACATAAGTCTCGACTGAATTGTTATTTGACTTTTCGGGCTGATCCAGGACAATTTCCTCATCCAGTGCTGCATAATACTCGCCAGTATTGATAATATCATTATCGTACATCGTCTTTAAGATCAGCTGCTGTCTGGTCTGTGTCGCATCAAAATTTTCAAGTGGATTATATCTTGACGGACTATTTGGAATTGCCGCAATAAATGCCTGTTGTGCCAGTGTCAGATCTCCAACTGATTTATTAAAATACCCTCTTGCTGCTGCCTCTACCCCGTAATATCCATTTGCAAAATAAATATTATTGAGATAGAACTCTAAGATTTCCTGTTTCGTGTACTTCTTTTCCATTCCCATCGCAATGAACATTTCTTCTACCTTACGTTCCCACGTCTGTTCGGTCGATAGGAAAATGTTACGAGCCAGCTGCTGGGTAATAGTACTTGCACCCTGACTGATCTTATTGCTCTTCTGATTTGCGATAATCGCACGCATAATACCTTTAATATCAATTCCACCATGTTCATAGAACTTTTTATCTTCCATTACAATAAATGCATTAACAATATCGGTCGGAATATCGTTGTATTCCACATAATAAAGATCTTTGGAATCACGCATTGTACAAAGTTCATTTCCATCATTGTCATAAATAACGGTGTTCTGCGTTGCCATAAATGTATCTTTAGAGCTGTTGTCAACCAATTCCTTTGCTGCCTGTTGGAGCTTTACGATTTTAACAAGTGTTGGTCCAAAGATGATCATTCCAACAGCAAAAAGCACGCCAAAGATCATCAGAATCACTCTTCTGATAATTTTACGTCTTCTTTTCTTCGCTGTTAACTTCTTTTTTCCTTTTCTTTTGGTACTGCCTTTTTTTCCTTTTCCAGCATTTTTACCTGCTTTTGAACCACTTGTTGCTGTTCCAGTAGCTTTCGCTGTATTCTTTCTGGTTCCATTTGTACTACCTGTAGATGCAATTCTGGTACCTGTTGTCCTGTCCGCTGTTGTTCTGCTTCCAGTACCTCCTCTGACGCTATTTCTGACGCCAGCAACATCAATGCTTTTAGTTCTCATATCGTCTATTCTATCTGCCATCCAAATTCACACCTTTCCATGTCAGTCAAGTTTTACCAGATTAAATGGTACATTTTCATTATTTAGTACATCAATTTCCCTGTTCGTACAGGTAAATATTATAATCTGTGTTTTCATTGCTGCAAGAGACAATAACGTATCTTCCAGCCGTGTATGATCAAAATGGGCAAAAGCCTCATCCAAAATAAGCGGAAGCTTTTCTCCCTGAAACAGTATACGGGACGCTGCCAGTCTGACACTCAGCCGTATCTGTTCTTTTGTCGCATAACTGACACTATTCATATCGACAACATGGCCCTCTTCACTAACCGTGACTTTCATCCCATCGCAGATACAAAGATCATCATATTTTCCTCTTGTAAATCTGCTTATGTATTCAGATGCCATATCGTTGAGATTATCACCAAAATCTGATTCAATATTCTTCGCATGCCGCCGTATTGTACTGATTGCCAGCATGATCGACTGAATCTGCCTGTTATATTGGTCAAGCAGAACATTTTTTTCTTCCAGTTCTTCTTTCAGCTGCTCTCTTCTGTTACTCTTTTCGAGAAGGGAATCTTTCTCCCATTCCGCCCGTTCCAGTTCTGTCTGGACCTGCTGAAGTTTCTGCCGTATTCCTGCTGATTCGACTTCCACTTTTCTGGCTACAGGAACTGTGGGATCCTGTATGAACAGATCCGTTTCCTCATTTTCTTCCTGCGTTCTGTACTGGCTTTTCCTCTGCTTTTTTCTCATTCTGAGAGCCACCAGAATGCATATCACAAAACAGATACCTGCAAGCAGACTGATCAACAGCCGTTCGGTCACAAGTCCGGCTACAAAAGCTGCTACCATTGCCACCGTCAGAATATCAAGAATTCTGTCCAGACCATTTCGACCATCCAGATCACGAGGAGCCGATCCACCTAATGAACTATTACTATTCATACTTCGTTGTCCAACAGGACGACTTCCTGCATTTACGCTCACGGTGTCATTCATCGTTTCCTTCGCTCGCTTCTGTTCTGCCTGTAACTGTATTCTCAATTCTTCCTGCACATTCTTTTTCTGCATATGCAATTGACGGATTTTCAGATTCAGTGTTTCAGCTTCCTGAGAAATATCATCATATTCCTTTAGACGGCTAATGATTTCCTCGATACCAAGTGCCTGCTTTTTCTGATCCATCTCTTTTTTCTGTCCATTCAAAATATCCAGTGCTTGCTGCACATTGATATCCGAACTTCTGGTCTGGTTCAGGTTCGTGATAATACTACTGATTTCTCTCTGCCCCTGACTGACCGAAACAGTGCTATTATAATTATTTTCATTCATTCCGGGGATCAGTTCCTCCATACAGTCATCTGCATCGGAGATCTTTCTTCCCACTTCCATATCTGTCAGGCTCACACTTTTTGTATTCTTTTGAAAGTTGCGCCTGATCTTATATCTGTCACTTCCACGTGCAAATTCCATGCTTCCCTCATAACATGCAGGACTGCTCCATGGTTCATATTTTGTATACTCATCACTAGCAGCTGCCCGTCCACGGTGCCGCAGGACCCCAAAGAACATAGATTTTATAAACGTATGAACTGTGGTCTTTCCTGCCTCATTATCGCCATATACGATATTGATTCCATCCGTAAATGTCAACTCTGTCTGATGAAGCTTACCAAAATTATGAATATGTAATTTTTGTATCCACATTATTCCTACCTCTTTGTACGCATCAGTGCATTGACTGCAAAAAACATCGCTTGCTGATCTTCATCTTTCAGATCATGGATGACCTGCCCTACAATACTGGATGAATAGGACTGTTCCAATTCTTCATAATCATAGCTTACTTGCGTCTGATCCTCCAGACCAATGATATTTTTATCTCTCAAATATGGCTGCGGATGAAATGATATTGCCTCATCTCTGATTCCCCGCAGAACGACCTGATAAATGTTCTGTTCACCATTTTCTATGATCAGCTTTCTAATATCTTCTGCCACCGACTGGCTAGTCGATTGCTGGTCACATTCTGCCAGTAGACGAATATACTGCCGTTTAGCTGCTGCTATGAACTTCAAACTTATTTTTCCAGTCTCTTCATCGATTTTTCCCATCAAATATCCCCGATGGCCATAATCGTTTCTGTCTGTGGGTTCCAGTGATCCAGCATAGGCAAACTTTCTGTCTGCACTAACGAATGGTTTATGAATATGCCCAAATGCATAGTAGTCAAATCCATTTTTTATAAGCGTCCGATAATCAAATGGAGCATGGGTTGCATCTCCTCCATGACCCAGTAGGATATGAATCCCACCGTTCTGATCTGGCTTACAGCCATCATAGATTCCATCTCTGATCTCTCTGGTGTGATAACTGCAACCATATACTGTCGTCTGAATATCTGCAAATGTAACCGATTTTATTTGCGTCTGATTCAGCATCGTAACATTTTCTGCCCACGTAAAATTCCGATAGCAGGAATCTTTCCTGATATAGTCATGATTTCCCGCAATCAGAACAACTCTTACCGGCCTGATTTTTTCGAACAAATAATTGACTTCTTTCAGATCCTTTTTCAACGGCTGGCCATGAAAGAGATCTCCTGCAATCAGAATCAGATCGATCTGTTTTTCCGGCGCCGATAATATCGTTTGTCGAAATGTCTGAAAGATCTCATCTCTTCGTTGTTCACTCCATCTCTGATCTTTATCCGGCAACAGGCCCAGATGGACATCTGCCAAATGCATAAATCTCACATTTCACTCCAATCCGTATGTCTTACGACATACTTTTCATTTCTAACCTATCCTTCACTGCGTTATCTTAATATGCAGTAATGAACATATTTCCCCACTGAGCAAACACTTTTGATGCATCTGTGATACCAGATGACACACTTGCTCCTGTTGACACATCCAGATACTCTACATTTTTAGCATCATATCCTGTCAAAATCGCATAGGAGGAATCTCCGATTCTACCAATTACAGGAATTCCCTCATCAAGGAAACTCAGGATATTATCAAGTGGAACCCCTTTCATATTCAGTGCCTGCTTTCCTTCTGTACTATCAATGACTTCCAGCGCACTTTTTCCTGCAGCCATCTGCGCAGCTGCATCTACATCATGACCGGATTGTGACAACAGTATCTTGACTGCCGCAGCCAGGGAATCAGATCCCCCTGCTGTTCCACTGATTGCAATAGAGGCAGATGTATTTCTATATCTTTTCCAGATGTAATCTCCACTCGTATTCAAAACAGTTCCATACGTATCATTTGCTTTTGTGATTGCCCTTTCAAGGCTTGTATAACTTCCCTGGAATTTTCCATAGCCATATACATAATATCTGCCTTTATCCTGGAATTTTGCATCCAGCTGAATCGTTTCCCCACTTGTAAATATAACTTCCTTTGATGAACGCATAGATGCCTTGTCGATTCCTGATGCTGCAGAAGGCAGCACAAGATATAACTCCGTGGCACGTTTATCTGATGATGAAGTTTCAAGGGTCAGTGTATTTTCTTTATCGTTTTCATCTTTATTAATGAGCTGATCCATTGCAATACTTTCGTAATTACCACTTGCATTCTTGACCACACGGGAAAGATTCAGTCGCATCCCTGAAACGGTCGCTGAGCTGATATAGATACCATCCTGCTGATAATCCTTGATGACCTGATACTCATTATTCATAATTTCTATTTTATACATTGGGAACGAAACTGTTCCATCTGCTTCTGTCGTAATATCGCTTTCATGCGCAATTCCATATACACAATCGCTGTTGATATAGCCAAGGATCTTGACCTTATCACCTTCAGGTGCTTTGATTTCATAGCTGCTCGCATTTTGAATGTTAAAAATACGAATCACGTCGGTGTTATACTCTTCACCATTCGTGCTGTATGCAATAGAAGAACCATCCTGTGAAACTGCATGCGTTGCATCTGTCAGATTACTTACCTCGACCATCTTTTCTTTACTTGTCAGGTCAATTGAATACAATGTATTGTCCAGCATGATATAGAAAATATTGCTGTCGCTGACATACGCGATCTCACCTACATTCTCCTGTAACACATCAAATGGAACATCGACTGGTATATATAACCTTTCATGTACCTGATTAGATTCATAATTGTAGGTACAAAGCGATACCCCTACTTCACCTTCATGAGCACCTCTGTTCATATACCCATAAACAATAAAATTAACATTTCCCTGATCGTCCACATCCATGACCTTAATGTCATGTTTGTTGTAAGTCTCACGAATCTGATCATCACTCTCTGAATCAAAAGAAAATACCTTGGTAAATGTTGAATCCTTGCCATAGAGTTCCCAAAGAGTTCCCTGATCTACAAAACAGGAGTAATTTCCATTTGCACTACTCTTTTTATCAATATCCTGATTACTTGTAATACCCAGTGTTACTTTTGTGTTCTGCGTCAGATCATTCTTACTATCGAAAATCTGGTTTGCTTCTCTTTCATAATTCAAAAGATAAATCTTTCCGCCTGACTGCCTGATCCTGTAATACTCATTTACATTGTATGTATCATAAGATCCAGATGAATTCTGTGCTGCCATCTGATATTCCATATAAATAGCAGATACCTCGCTATTAATTTCCTTAATCGTTGGAACAATTGTCATTTCGACCATAGGATAAAGTTCTCCCCAGCCGACCATTGCTTTCGAAGAATTAATATTGACCTTACCATAATTTGTATTATCAGCAGAAGCCTTTGTTTCCAGATATCCGGATATTTCATCGAGTCTGGAAGAATCAAATGTACATGCATTAAAATTCATAACAAAATCTATCTTATCCTGCAATCCGATATTAGTACTATAAATAATCTTCGTATAGTACTTTATTGTCTCATGATTTTGTGTCGAAATATTGATCTCCATCAGATATTCTGTATTATTATCGATCAAATTCTTAATATTAAATAAAGCGACCATTGAGTTGCCTTCATTTGTAAAATCTGTCACAGTTGTATTTTCGATCAGTGACAGATCATCTAGTTCTCTGATCTTATAGGATACGCTGTCAATTGTTTCTCCATAGTTGTTAATTACTACAGATAATTTTTTATCATCCGGAAGTGGTGTAATGGAATCATTGAGCAGACTTGCATCCACGTCGGATGTATAACCATGGAGTTCATTGAATAACGTTCCATTCTCCGTCCTCATCATGATCACCGGCAAAGTTGCCTCTGACATAGATGTCGTTACCGGTGATGTATCCGATAAATTAATTGTAATATACGTGATAATTGCCGTGATAAAAAATAGTATGATTAAAATAACCGGCTTTTTACTTTTGATATCTGAACTTTTCATAATCACTACTCTCTGTGCACCGGCAAACTGCCTGTTACAACAGCCGTCGAACTCTGTCTAAATGACTTCGTACACACTTTTCTCCTTTTTCGATCTCTATGTTCTGTTTCACCAATACCCTATCCAGAACACTACTGCTTCCCACTTAATCGTTTCTATATTCCTCTAATTAGGCAACAACCTTACTAGCCGTTGTACTCGCCTGTTTTTCTGTCCTATTGTCTTTTACGCTGTCCTACTGCGCTCTCCTGTTTTGCTGCTTGCTGCTCTATCCTGTTGCGCATTCTTGCTTTGCTGCTTGCTGCTCTATCCTGTTGCGCTCTCCTGTTTTGCTGTCTTGTTGCTCTATCCTGTTGCGCATTCTTGCTTTGCTGCTTGCTGCTCTATCCCGTTGCGCATTCTTGCTTTGCTATCCTTTTGTATCTATTTGCCTTTCTTCAGGCTTCTTGTCTTCCTGTAAGCAGTTTATTGAGTGTCAGATCTAAATTCAATTCCTGTTCCATCTTCTGCAGACGTACAAAATTTTCTTCATCTATCTTCGTTCTGCTCTTATTCTGTTTTACTGCACGGATCAAAAGATTCTTAGGTGTATGTTCCATATCAATAAATTCCAGGATCTGTGTTGCATAGCCCTCATTTTCAAGCAGTTCTGCACGAATTGCATCCGTATAAATTGCAGCCATACGTTCTTTTAATATTCCATATTTAAATACAGGTTCCATCAACTCATTATCTATAACCTTGTTGGCCTCATGCTGACAACATGGTACAGATAAAATTACCGATGCTCCCCATTTAACTGCCTTTGCAAGTGCATAATCCGTTGCCGTATCACAGGCATGTAATGTCACGACCATATCCACTGCATCAACATCTTTATAAGAAGCAATATCTCCTACATAAAAATTCAGTTTGTCATAACCGTATTTTTCTCTCAGATGATTGCATTTATCAATGACATCTTCCTTAAGATCCAGGCCAATGATACGAATATCATATCCCTTCAGCTCTTTCAGGTAATAATACATTGCAAATGTTAAATATGATTTACCACAGCCGAAATCAATAATCGTCTGTTCTCTTGTCTTATCCAGCTGTGGAAGTATATCTTCTATAAACTCAAGGAATCGATTGATCTGTCTGAATTTATCATATCTGGTCCTTACAATCTTTCCTTCTTCTGTCATGACACCAAGATCAACAAGAAACTCTACTCTTTTTCCTTCCGGAAGAATATATTTTTTTGTCTTATTATGCGCAAGTTCCGTCTGTTTCTTTTCAGGCTGCATTTTTTTGAACTTGATCGTCATATTTCCATCCTTGCCAGAAAGTATTGTTCCTATCCCCTCTTTGGTCGTAATCTGTGCCTGTTTAAAATCATTCAGCATCCAGTCACCGATTGCCAGCTTAATTTCATCCATATCATAATTCTTATGAACTGCTTTTGTGCCAACTGTCTCTGTTGCCTGAAAGCAAAGAGTCTCACGAATCAGTACAGGTCTGATCTTGATTTTTGTCAGCTGTCCTTTCACCCTCGGATTGCTGATAATAATATCTATCAAATCCATATTTATCGTTTTATCCAGTATTTGTTTTAAATCCATTCACAATCTCCTTAATATTCAAAGCAATAAAAATATGCATTACGTTTAATTATAACCTCTGCATAGTAAAACTTCAACCTTCACAATGTGGTACAAATTTTAAATTTGTATTTCTTTTTTATTAAAATTGCCTAATAAATGGATAACAAAAACAGGATGCAGTTTCATCACCTCCCATGAAACATGCATCCTGTCTTCTGACATTTATATTTACAACATTTTATTAATCGAACATTTTATACATTTTAATTATTACTAAATATTATTTTTGGCATTATCATCTGCAACATATCTAACAAATCCATGTTACAGCATTGATACCCTTTCAGTACTACTTTTCATTTTTACTTATCACATTGTTATAAGTTTTGTTTACTTCTTTGTGATATAACCCTGAGCCTTAAGAAGTTCAGCAATGAGAACTGCTCCACCGGCTGCACCACGTAACGTATTGTGTGATAAACCGACAAATTTATAATCAAATACTTTATCTTCTCTCAGACGTCCGAGTGAAATTCCCATACCATTTTCAAAGTTCACATCCAGTTTGACCTGTGGACGATTGTCATCTTCAAGGTACTGAATAAACTGCTTTGGTGCGCTTGGAAGTTCAAGTTCCTGTGGTACACCTTTAAATTCTGTCCACGCCTTGATAATCTGATCCTTTGTTGGCTTCTTTTCGAAGTTTACGAATACTGCAGCTGTATGACCATCAAGTACTGGTACTCGAATGCACTGACATGTAATTACTGGTTCGCTTGCCTTAATGATCTGACCATTTTCAACTTTACCCCAAAGTCTTAATGGTTCCTGCTCACTCTTTTCTTCTTCACCACCGATGTATGGAATTACATTTTCAACCATTTCAGGCCATTCCTTAAATGTTTTACCTGCACCTGAGATTGCCTGATAAGTCGTGGCAACTACAAGTTTTGGTTTAAATTCTTTCAGAGCATTAAGAGCCGGTGTGTAACTCTGGATTGAACAGTTTGGTTTTACAACTATGAATCCTCTTGTAGTACCAAGACGTTTCTTCTGTGATTCAATTACTTCAAGATGCTCCGGATTAATTTCTGGCACTACCATTGGAACATCTGGTGTCCAACGGTTCGCACTGTTGTTTGATACAACCGGAACTTCTGCTTTCGCATATTTCTCTTCAATCGCTTTGATTTCTTCTTTAGGCATATTAACTGCACAGAATACAAAATCAACCTGAGATGCTACTTTTTCAACTTCATTGATGTCACATACAACCAGTTCCTTAACGGCTTCTGGCATAGGTGTTGGCATTTTCCAGCGACCTTCAACTGCCTTCTCATAAGTCTTACCTGCTGAACGTCCACTTGCTGCTACAACAACAACTTCAAACCATGGATGATTTTCAAGTAGTGTTATAAATCTCTGTCCTACCATACCAGTACCGCCAAGGATACCAACTCTTAACTTATCGCTCATTGTTTTTCTCCTTATTTGTAATTAATTAAAATTTGTAACTTTATTCGAATATTATCTGCCATTATAATTCAGTTACAATGATTGTAAAGACATTACGCTTAAAATGTCTTTCTCTCGCGCACACTTGTCTTTGCTATAAGGATAGTATCATAAAATTAAGCAAAATGCAACCTTTAGATTGTTTTTTTTACTGAAATTTGACAATTTCTTTCTTTAATCGCTTAATTATTTTCTTTTCCAGACGAGATATGTATGACTGCGAAATCCCCAGGAAGTCTGCGACTTCTTTCTGAGTCATTTCTGAGCCGTCTACCGAGCTCAAACCATATCTTAAATCTACTATCGTTTTTTCCCTATCTGATAATTTATCAATCGCCTTATTTAATAATTTTCTCTCCACTTCATCTTCAATATCCTTGTATATAACATCTTCGTCTGTCCCAAGGATGTCAGAAAGAAGAAGTTCGTTACCGTCCCAGTCCACATTAAGTGGCTCATCTATAGAAACTTCCACCTTCGTTTTATTATTTCTTCTAAGATACATCAGGATCTCATTCTCAATGCATCTGGATGCATATGTAGCCAGTTTAATATTCTTTTCTGGATTATATGAATTAATCGCTTTTATGAGTCCTATTGTTCCTATTGAAATTAAATCCTCTACTCCAACCCCCGTGTTGTCGAATCTTTTTGCTATATATACTACGAGTCTCAGATTATGCTCGATCAGTACTGATTTCGCCTTATCATCATACTCACTCCCCAAATCTGCAATAACCATTGCCTCTTCCTTCGGTTCAAGTGGTGCTGGAAGCACATCTGCCCCACCAATATAATGAACATCCCCCTGTTTTAGCATCATCATATTTTTTAGTGTCGGCATTACCTTAAACTGAAAACAATTAGGCACTGAAACTTTTATTACCATATTAAAATCTTCCCTTTCCCATCAATACATTTTAAGTATCTTTTGGTTTTTCATATTCTTATTCAGTTGAACATTTCACTGTTCAAAAGCATTTGATAAGCATGGTCTCCTGAGAGTTGCTGCTTATACATCCCCATTAATGCTTTGTTTCTTACAATAGTCTTACCATCTCTGTATATGTACATGTCATCAACCATAATCACTTCAATACAGCCACACTCGCACCCCAACGAATGAAACGGAATCATATGGTATTTTACCTTTGTGCAATCGTCTATTTTAAAGATATTTTTGACAGCCTCATATTCTATAACATTTACAGGTTTATGATATATCGGATCCTGTAGTACATTTCCAGTGTCCAGTATCGCTTTCACATCAACATGCTGTTCCCCTATATTAATCCGCACATTGTATAACTTTGTGTCGTATACGAAATAACGGTTCAAATATCCAGCAATTGATATTAGTAAGATAACCGACAAAAATATTGCAAACATCAAAAGTCGGTCGTTCAGGATCACTGTATTTATGTAATATCCAGCTTTTGTATAGTAATATAACATATGACATCCGCCCCCTATGACAAATGCCACCACGTATAATGCAACTACACCTTTCATGATATCTTTTATACTGCTCTTATTTGCACATATCCTGATCATGATAAAGCTGACCAGAATATACGTACATATATTCTTTACTACTAGATTATGTATTGGCACTGTCATCGCGATACACGACCAGGCTGCTCCTATTGTGGCGGCAATAAATATTCTAAAATAAGTGGCAGAATATTTTAGGAATTTATTAACGAAAACCAGCAGCACTGCATCCATAAACAGATTAACTGTGAACAACACATCCAGGTATATTACAACTTCTATCACCTCCCCTTGGAATATGTATATTATACAAAACAAGGGTGCAATAATTTGTCAAACGGAGGAAGTTAATTACATTTTTATTTGGACTTTTTTCGTCAATTCTCTTTATTTTCTCCATATTCCAGATATCTATATTCAGACCTTTTGTTGGTTTTTCAGTTGTTTCCTGTCTTATAATGTGTTTTTTCACAACCATTTATTGGTAAGAGAAATGTGACAATTCAAATATTTGTGCCAAATTTGTCGAATATTTTCTTTATTGCTCGATTAGTGAATATTATTAATAAGATTTTCTTTGGGAAGAAAAAAGCACGTATTGATTCCCTCCCTTTTTCAGGAACCAATACATGCTTTCTATATCTACGTGTATTATCGTCTCCGATCCGTACACTATGTATGCCAATTACGAATTTCAGTTAAAATCCTGATTATCTCTTCTTCTGCAGAAATGTAGGAATCTTAATTCCTTTTTCCTCTACATTGCTTGACAGTGGTTTTGGCTGAACAAGACCTGGTAATGGAGCATTTGCTGCACTATGTACGCCTGTATGAGCCTGTTCTGCTGTCTGCGCTTTATATGTATATTCAGGTTTTACAATTGAGCTCTTTGGCTGCTGTAATTTCTGATTAAATCCAGCCATTGCACTATTGACCTGTACTGCATTATTATCTTCCAGTCCTGTTGCAATAACTGTGATAGTAGCAAGATCAGTTGCTTCTTCATCATACATTGCACCGAAAATAATATTTGCTGATTCACCAGCAAGTTCCTGTACGTAGCTTGCTGCTTCATTTGCTTCCATCAGACTGATATCACCAGATACATTGATAATAACATGTGATGCACCTTCGATCGTCGTTTCAAGAAGTGGGCTGGTAACAGCCTGTTTTACTGCCTCAATAGCCTTATCGTCACCTGTTGCAGTACCAATACCGATATGAGCAACTCCCTTATCGATCATTACTGTCTTAACATCAGCAAAATCAAGGTTGATCAGTCCAGGTACATTAATCAGATCAGTGATACCCTGAACAGCCTGCTGAAGTACTTCATCCGCTTTCTTAAGTGCTTCTGGCATTGATGTTCTTCTATCAACAATTTCAAGAAGTTTATCATTAGGAATTACGATCAGCGTGTCCACATTTTCTTTTAACTTTTCAATGCCTGAGATTGCATTGGTCATTCTCGTTCTTGCTTCAAATTTGAAAGGTTTTGTAACAACACCAACTGTCAGAATACCCATTTCCTTTGATATCTTTGCAACGACAGGAGCAGCACCTGTTCCTGTTCCGCCACCCATACCACAAGTAACGAATACCATATCGGCACCCTTGATTGCCTGAGTAAGTTCTTCCACGTTCTCTTCCGCTGCTTTTTCACCGATTTCAGGCTGTGCACCAGCTCCAAGACCTTTCGTAAGTTTTTCTCCTATCTGAAGTGCAGTAGGTGCCTTACAGAACTGTAAAGCCTGCTTATCCGTATTAATTCCGATAAATTCAACCCCGCAAATATTTTCATCTATCATTCTGTTAACCGCATTATTACCTGCACCACCAACACCAACAACGATAATTTTAGCTGATGATTCAGATTCGTTTGTTTTAATCTCTAACAAGGGTATTGCCTCCTTCATATCTCTTCAATTATAAAAATCTGGCTTGATTTTTAACCGAATTTATCATCCCAATCTCGCAATTAGGCTTCTATACTCTATAATATAATTTTTCAATCAAAATATCAACCTATTTTTTCAATTTTCTCGCTTAAATATCACATCTTCCGTGTCTTTTGAATAATTCTCAAGATGAAGGGTTCCCTTAAGTCCGGACAGCTTTGGTGCAATTTCTTTGAACTTGTAAAGCCTGTCCGTGTAATCTGTCGTAGTCCCCATTAACACCTTAACCTCACCCACATTTAAAGTAATGGAATCATCTGAATCAAAATGAATCTTGTCCACATCCATACCATACTTATCGAACGCCTGCGTAAACTCAAGTATCGTTGAGAATACCGACTGATCTGATACCTGGAGTTTCTGATTCAGTACAATGGACTTAAAATCCAGTCCTGTAATCTGCGGCACTCCTTCCAGTGCCTGTGTTGAACTTTCGACGACAATACCATCTTTATCAAAATACATAAAGCATCCCATATAACTGACATATCCTATAATTGGCTTTTCATAAATTGTAACATTCATTTTGTCCGGCCAGGATATATTTACTTCATATTTCTGAACAAATGGTATTGTCTTCTGGTTCTTCCTCTGAAAAAGGAAATAAAACAGAGAGTTAGGATATTCATTACTAAAAATCGCATCCGAAAGTTCTTCATCCGTATAGTGATTACTTCCACTGTATTCTATTTTCATAACCCTGAAAACAAAAAATGCAATAACGACAACCAGAACAGCGGCCGCCGCAATTATCAGGAGTATTTTCCATATACTTTTCTTTTTCTTTTTTAATTTTACCATATTATTCACCATTCCTGTGCTGTATTTTACTATGTGAAATACAGACACGTGTTCCATCAGAATTTCCTGTGCTCTGTTCTTGCACCTAGGATATTCAGATCTGCGCATATATTTTCATATCCGCGTTCAATATAAAAAGCATTATTGATTACTGATTCGCCTTCTACACCAAGTGCTGCTACAACAAGCGCAGCTCCCGCTCTTAGATCTGATGCCTCGACTTTTGCCCCGTGCATCAGACTGACTCCTGTGATCTGTGCTTTTGAGCCGTCGACCACAATGCATGCCCCCATTTTTCTGAGCTCTTTTGCAAGGCCAAGCCTGTTATTAAATATTTTCTCCTCTATTACGCTATTTCCCATTGCTCGACATAAAACAGCCATAACAATCGGCTGCATATCCGTTGGAAAACCTGGAAATGGGCTGGTCCTGATATAATTGACCGCAGTCTGCCTTTTGTTGGCAACAATATTTAATCCATTTTCCGTTTCATGGATTTTTGCACCCATTCCATAAAGAATATCAAGGTAGCCTTTTGTTTCTTTTAACGTACAGTTATTAAGCGTAATATCGCCTCCGGCACTGATTGCAGCGCAGATATAAGTTCCTGCCACAATTCGATCCGGATTAATTGAATAGACCACGTCGTTAAGTTCACTCACTCCATTAATACTAATATGAGTCGTTCCTTCTCCACTTATATCAGCACCCATTAACTTAAGGAACTCACAGAGTTCACAGATCTCAGGTTCAATTGCTGCATTGTAAATATCTGTCGTCCCCTGTGCGCGTACTGCTGCCAGCAGTATATTTTCTGTCGCACCGACACTTGGGTATTTCAAATGGATCTGCGCTCCTGTCACATGCCCTTTACCCGCCGTAAATCTCACGAATTCATCAGTCTGTGTACAGTCAATGTTCATTTTTTCAAAGGCGCTGACATGCAAATCGATCGGCCTTGGGCCAATATTACATCCACCCGGCATACTGATCTGTGCATTCTGGAATCTGCCAAGCAATGGCCCTGCAAATATAATGGACGCCCTGATCTTATTTGCGAATTCACTGTTAATCTCTGTAACTGATGCATCCCGTGAATCAATCACCAGGATATTTTTATAAAAGCTGACAACACATCCTACCATCTGTAGTAATTCTGCCATATGCAGTACATCTGTAATTCGCGGACAATTTCCAATTATGGTCAGTCCGCCATTCAAAATAGATGCTGCCATGATCGGCAGCACAGAGTTTTTTGAACCTTGAATAGAAATCTGTCCATCCAGATGATGTCCACCATTGATTACTATGCTGTTCACTATCAAAAAACCTCCACAGGCGTTTCATATATTATTATATTCAAAATACGCCTATGGGTTCCTTTTCCTAATCTTTTATCTGTCCAGACACATTTAACACAATTCCCATCTCGATCAGAAGGAACATGACCGAGGTTCCACCATAACTGATGAACGGAAGTGAAATACCTGTGTTCGGCATGACATTCGTAACAACTGCAATATTTAAAATGACCTGAATTGCAATATGTGCAAACACACCGACTGTAAGCAGTGTTCCATAAAGATCAGGTGCATTACTTGCTATATGTACAAATCTCCACAGCATCAGAACAAAGATGATGATAACGCAGAACGCACCAAACAGTCCAAGTTCCTCACAGATAATGGAGAAAATCATATCATTCTGTGCCTCTGGAATAAATCCAAGCTTCTGCAGACTCTTTCCCAGGCCCTTGCCAAAAAGTCCACCTGAACCAATTGCATACAGTGCCTGAACAGTCTGATATCCCGTTCCACTTGCATACTTTTCTGGATCCAGCCATACAAGAAGTCTGTTAAAACGGAAACTGTCAGAATCTCCATGAATATTTGTTACAAGCCAGTAGTAACCGGCTGCGAGGCCACTGACAGCCATTGCCGCAAGGGCAACAAATATCTTATATCCAGGGTAAGCCACAAATGACATCAACACGCCAATACCAAGTACGATCAGCGCACTACTCATGTTATTGGTAATCACGAGGATCATACCGGCATAAATTGCAGCTACGATCCAAATTGCAATGACGTACCGGAACTTCTTTAGTTTTTTACCCAGTTTGCATACAAATGCCGATGCATAGATAATCAACGCCAGTTTAGCGAATTCTGCAGGCTGGATACTCAGAGGACCGATTCCGATCCATCTTTTTGCACCGTTGGCGGAATATCCAAATGGAATGATTGCAAGAATCATAACAATTGCTGCGATATAGATCGGCAATGCAAATTTCTGCCAAACATGATAGTCAATCCTGTATGCTACATACATGCATGCTACACCAATCGCAACTGCCAACAGCTGTTTTTTGAAGTAGAATTCAGAATCGTTGAACTTTACCTGTGCATTATAAGAACTGGTACTATAAATCATAACCAGACCGAAGCCAAGCAGAAATATGATTATGAATAACAGACTATAGTCAAAGTATCTGACCTTTTTTTGTTTATGTTTCATGAATTTACCGCCTCATTTTATTACTTGTTCGATTACAGATTATTTACGTAATCCTTAAACATATTTCCACGCTGTTCATAGTTATCAAACATTCCCCAGCTTGCACATGCAGGTGATAAAAGAACTGCATCACCTGGTACTGCTCTTTTTGCACAGATCGTAACGACTTCTTCCAGTGAATCTGCCATTACGATCTGGTCAAATCCATATTTTCTGGCAGTTGCAGCGATCTTTTCACTTGTCTGTCCAATCAATACAAGTAGTTTTACTCTGCCTTTAAAAGCTTTAACATAAAGATCAAATTCTGACTTTTTGTCGTATCCGCCACCGATTAAAATCGTTGGTCTTGTCATAGCTTCAATTGCCTTAACTGCAGCTTCTGGATTCGTTCCCTTGGAATCGTTATAGTACATAACATCATTCTTAGTTGCAACATATTCAATTCTGTGTTCGACTGCTTTAAACTTCTTGATTTCATCGCGGATAATTTCTGTTGGAATTCCGGCTGATTTCGTAATTGCGACTGCTGCCATTACATTTTCATAGTTATGTGCACCGATCAGATTCATTTCATGAACATTAATGATCTGTTCTGTCGTTGTACCATCTGTAAAGCAAATCATATCACCATCCAGATAAGCACCGTTTTCCGGCTTATTGACTCTGCCGAACCATACTACTTTTGCTTTTGTTTCCTTGCCAAATTCACGAAGCATTTCATCGTCGTAATTTAAGATACAGCATTCTGATGCTGTCTGATTCTGTGCGATTTTTTCCTTGGTATAAGCATAGTTCTCCATTGTCTTATGTCTGTTCAGATGATCTGGTGTAATATTTAAAATTGCACTGACAACCGGTTTGAAATCATATACAGTTTCCAGCTGAAAACTACTGATTTCTGCTACTGTAAGGGAATTTTCTGTTGTTGCAAGAACTTCTCCTGTATAAGAGTTGCCAATATTACCAACTACAAATGTTTCCTTGTTATAAGCAGCTGCAATCTGACCTACAAGTGCTGTTGTTGTCGTTTTACCATTTGTTCCTGTTATTGCAAGGACTTTTCCCTTATCGTAGTTAAAAGCGAGTTCAATTTCTCCCCATACTGGAACATTTGCTGCTTTAAATCTGTTCACGATTTCAGAGTCGATTGGCACACCTGGACTGATCACAAGCAAATCCACTGTTCTGATTACTGCATCATCAAGTGCACCAATGATGATCTCTGCTTTATTGCCTTCCAGTTTCTTCTCTATTTCACTTTTTACTAATTTTTCATTTCCATCGTAGAGGATCGTATCTGCACCCACCTGATTCAGAAGCTTTACTGCTCCGATTCCGCTAATGCCTGTTCCTACTACCAATACTTTCTTATCTCTGAGTTCCATCTCTCAAATGTCCTTTCATATATAATATAGCAACACAATTACTATAATATTACTATCTCTTGTAGGATATTTCAACTCTAAATATACGTAATAAGCCCAGTTTTATCAATTTTCGGCAGATTCAGAGTCCTGTGTGTCCGTTGTACCGGTCTTTGGAATATCCAGATATGGAAGAATATTCTCATAGAGCTGTTTGACAACTGGCGCAGCAATGGTTCCGCCATAATAGACTCCAACAGGTTCATCGATAATGCACATAGCGATCAACTGGGGATCTTCCGCCGGAACAAAGCCTACAAATGAAGAAATATATTTGCCTGATCCACGGGGAAGTTTCTGGGATGTAGCCGTCTTTCCTCCGATTGAATATCCATCGATCTTCGCATTTTTGCCACCGCCCTGTTCCACAACACCTTTTAAGATTTCTTTCATGGTTGCACTTGTAGATGGATCGATTGCATTCTCGATTGTTTCATACTGTAGTAATGTTTCATTTCCATCTGCATCAACCGTTTTTACACCAAAATGAGGTGTTACCAGCGTTCCACCATTTATAATTGCACTTGCAGCACGTAACAGCTGTAGTGGTGTGATCTGGAACGATTGACCAAATGACATGGTTGCCAGTTCTACATTCCCCACATTTTCTTTCTTATGCATGATGCTGGATGCCTCACCTGGCAGATCCACACCCGTTCTTGCCAGCAGGCCGAGCTTGCTTAAGTACAAGTAGAAATTATCTACCCCCGTCCGTAACCCCCACTCAATAAATGCAGGATTGCAACTATTCCCCCGCGTCAACTTTCTGCGTTTCCGACTCGTCTCTTTTATACGTATACCAGCGTCCACCTTTTCTTCCATATGACCGATAGTAAATATTTCCCTGTTTTCTTAATTTACTCAGTATTTTCTGCAGTGCAGCTTCCTTCATGTGCAGCTTTTCCTGTAACTGTGTGAACTCCATTCCATCTTCTCCTACCGCCTTTAGTTCTGCCTCAACCTGCTTTTGTATCTGCAATTTTCTTTTCTTTCCAGCTGTTTCATGACTATAGGAAAGAACTGCTATCTTTTCCTGATGCCTATATAAATGCAAGATTCCATCCGCATATATCTGTATAAAATCAAACTGCCTTACAAGAAATCTACAAAACACTTTTTCTGAAACAACAGGATCTCTCAGAATTTCATTCACTCTTCTCTTTTTTTCTTCCTGTTCTTTTATAGAGCTCCTGTTTTGCTGTAATTTCTTTTGCAGCGCAGACTCCTGGCCATCCAGATCTGCCACCACCATTTGATAATCCTCATCTGAAATGATTTTTCCCGCCAGTTTTAGCAACAGTGTCTTTTTGTTTTGCTGTAATCGTTCCATTTTGTTTTTCAGCAGTACATTTACACTTGTATCTTCCCCTGCAGAGCATGTTCTGAGTATTTCCATAATTTTCTGTATACACATACTGTACAGATGCTCATAATCCGGGTTCTGCCCGTCATACCAGGCTTTTAGGATCTGCCATAGGTCCTTTTCATATACATAAATATTGCTGCAACCCATTTCGGTATCTCCAACAGATTTCCTATTTCCTTCTGAAAGCAGTCTGCCACAGCACCATTTGCGTAACCGCTGTCCGTCCTGTGATACATAATAGCGTGGATAAAAGCAGTTCTTACACTGTCCGCAAACCAGTTTGCCCGACAAAAGATATTTCTGGTTTGTACTGTCCTTGCCTTCAGGCAGCTTATCGTTCTCCCTCCTGCTGTCCATCTCTGCGTTTGCCTGCTTCCAAACATTTTTCGACACAATGGCAGGGATTCTGCCATCGTGAATATACCATTTCTCCCGATTATTTTGATAGGTCCTTTTCTGCTCAAAATCATAATGTTTCCTATTCATGATCACCGTACCGCAATACATTGGATTTCTGATAATCCTTCTAATAGAAGCTGGTGCGACCTTTTTGCCACTTTTGCTTCGAAAGCCCTGTTCATAAAGCCGGTCTGCAATCTTTCTGACACCTAGTCCCTGTACCGACAGATTGAACATTTCCCGTATGTAGTAGGCTTCATCTTCATTGATTTCGTACCGATTTTCCTGCTTTGTATACCCATACACCAGGCTCGTCAGAATCAAGCTTCTGCCAGTAATTTGCCGTCTTCTGTGTGCATTATTGACCTTCATGGAAAGCTCCCTTGAGTATTGTTCTGCCATCAGTGCTTTGATTCCCGCTAAAAACGCATCCTCCGGCTCATAGAACTTCCGTTCCATATAAATATAAAGACGTATGTTGTGCTGCATGATCTGATTAACGAACAAATGCCAGTCTCCTGCATTTCGCATCAGCCGATCAATACTTTTGATCACGACACAATCGATTTGTCGTGTCTGAACATCCTCCATTAACATCCGATATTGTTCTCTGGCCTTTGTCGTCGTTCCGCTTTCGCTCTCCACAAACTGATGGACAATTATCCCTCCCAGTTCCATTACCAATTCCCGTGATTCTTTTGCCTGGATTTCGAGTGCTCTGGTCTGTGTCTCTTCCCTTGTGGAACACCGATTATAAATATCGATTTTCATGCCGTACAGTTCCTGTTCATTCATATCATTCATGCTCCAGTGTAATCTGATTACGAACAGCCAGGTAATCTATATTGGTAAGGATCTCCTGTGTCAACAGTTCTTCTGCCATAGAAAGTAACAGTTGCTGTTCCTCTTTGCCTGGTATTGCATTTTCTTTATTCTCTTTGCTCATTTTTATCACTTCTTTTTCTGGATTTAGTAATATATATGCATACAGCCTGTATTCTTTTCCTTCTATCCTTTTTAGCAAATACTCCTATAAAAAGATCAGGTGTTATTCAGGTATCTGTTCTTGCTGAGCTTACCCTCTGCATAAAAAAAACAGGTTTTTTCATACTAAAAAAATCTCCACCAGTTTCCTCAATGGCATTAAGTTAAGAAAGTCTCACATCACAGAAAATGTGGTGTGGGA
>CAJMQE010000046.1 GCA_905215405.1 uncultured bacterium | reverse complement strand
CCATTCTCACAGCCCTTTATTTATTTGCTTCGTGGACATCGAAATTAATTCATAATTGACAAACCTTTCTGTTTCGCTTATATTTTATGTATGAGCGTTTTTTTATACGCAATATGGCTACACTAGTAGAAAATTATATGGAAAAGAGGATTTATCATGAGAATCGCATTAATTAATGAAAACAGCCAGGCTGGCAAAAACGAACTTATTTACAGCACACTGAAAAAAGTTGCTGACGAAAAGGGCTATACAGTAGATAACTATGGTATGTATTCCGCTGATGATGCTGCTCAGCTTACATACGTTCAGAACGGTATTCTTGCAGCTATTTTACTTAACAGTGGTGCATGTGACTTTGTTGTAACAGGTTGTGGTACAGGTGAAGGCGCTATGCTCGCTTTAAACTCATTCCCAGGTGTTATCTGTGGACATGTTGTTGATCCATCTGATGCTTATATGTTCAGACAGATCAATGATGGAAATGCTATTGCTCTTCCATTTGCCAAAGGCTTTGGCTGGGGTGCTGAACTGAATCTGACTTACATCTTCGAGAAATTATTCGATGGCGAATCAGGACAGGGATATCCAAAGGAAAGAGTTGTTCCAGAACAGAGAAACAAAAAGATTCTTGATGAAGTAAAGAAAGTTGCTTATGTTGACTTAATTACAATCTTAAAGAATATTGATCAGGATCTCGTAAAAGGCGCTGTTGCTGGAGAAAAATTCCAGGAACTGTTCTTTGCTAACTGCAAAGATACAAAGATTGCTGATTATGTTAAGACTTTACTTGCTTAATCTTAAACAGTTCGGATTTTTATACACATATCTGTTTATACAAAAAAGGCTGGACGCTTACCGCTTCCAGTCTTTTTTATTACAGATTTCTTTTCATATCCACTCTTACTGATTTAATTCTTTTTTGAACGTAGCCACAAAATTTTCTGCAGCTTTTTCATCAAACTGACTGTGTTCCATCAGCCGAATAAATTCTGAGCCGACAATTGCACCATCAATCTCCTCTTTCAGTGGCAGTACGTCAGCAGCACTCCTGATTCCGAATCCAATCATAAGCGGAAGTGTTGTAGCCTCTCTGACTTTTTTCAGATATTCCTTCACATTTTTGTGGAATCCAGCATCGCCTCCTGTAACGCCCATCTGTGATACACAGTACACAAATCCTTTAGCATTTTTCAGGACCATTGGTATCCTGTCTTTTGAGACTGGAGCTACGAGCTGAATCAGGATACTTGCATCCTGATAAACGGCCAATGCTTCTTTTAAAGGCTCCTGCTCTTCATATGGAAGATCTGGCACAATAATTCCATCCACACCGACCTTCGCGCATTCTGCCGCAAATGCATCCAGTCCATAGTGAAAGATCGTATTATAATACATCATAAAAACAATCGGAACTTCACATGTTTTTCTCACTTTCTCCACCATCTGAAATGTATTGACCAGATTGGTTCCATTTAAAATCGAACGATAAGAAGCATCCTGAATAACAGGGCCATCAGCTACCGGATCCGAAAATGGGACACCCACCTCAATAATATCAACGCCTGCCTCAGCCTGCACTTTGATAAGACTTTCCGTTTTATAAAGATCTGGCAGTCCCGCCGTCAAATAGGTGATAAGAGCTTTTTCCTTCTTTTCCCGAAGCTGTTCCATCCTTAATTCTATCCTGTTATTCTTTCCACCTGATGTATTTATTGTCCTATTGCTATTTTCTTCCTGTCTCAACATTTCTTTCATCATTTATTAGTCTCCTCTCCTTTTAAATATTTGGCTACTGTCTGGACATCTTTGTCTCCCCGTCCTGAAAGGCAGACGATAATAATGTCATCCGGCTTCATGTCTTTCGTAATAACTGGCAGATATCCAAGTGCGTGGGAACTTTCTATCGCTGGAATAATCCCTTCCATCTTGCACAATTCCAGAAGTGCGTGCATCGCTTCATCATCTGTCACACTTACATATTCTGCTCTTTTTGTATCTCTCAACATGGCATGTTCCGGTCCGACTCCAGGATAATCAAGTCCTGCAGAAATCGAATGTGCCAGTTCAATATTTCCGTTCTCATCCTGTAACAGATACGTACGCATCCCATGAAGTACGCCAGGTCTGCCAAGCGCCATCGCACTTGCATGCTTTCCTGTCTCAATACCAAGACCGCCTGCTTCTACTCCGACCAGTCTGACACTCTTTTCTTCGATAAATTCTGCAAACATACCAATGGAATTAGATCCACCACCAACACAGGCCATTACCACATCTGGCAAACGTCCCTCTTTTTCTAGAATCTGTCTTTTTGCTTCCACACTGATGATCTTCTGAAACTCTTTTACCATCTTTGGATATGGATATGGGCCTAGTGCTGAACCGATAATATAGGCGGTATCTTCTGCCCGTTGTGCCCAGGTACGAATTGCTTCATTTGTAGCATCCTTTAATGTTCTGCTGCCGGATTTTACACATTCCACCTTTGCTCCCAGCATTCTCATACGAAAGACATTCAGTTCCTGTCTTTTCATATCTTCTTCCCCCATATATATCGTGCATTCCATATCAAAAAGTGCCGCTCCGGTTGCTGTTGCAACACCATGCTGGCCTGCACCTGTTTCCGCGATTACTTTCGTTTTTCCCATTCTCTTTGCAAGAAGGACCTGACCAATTACATTATTGATCTTATGTGCTCCTGTGTGATTCAGATCCTCCCTCTTTAAATAGATTTTTGTACCATATTTTTTACTGAGTTTTTCTGCAAAGTATAGTGGATTTTCCCTTCCTACATACTCTTTCATATAGTATTGATACTGTTTTATAAATTCAGGATCAACAATTGCCTTTTCAAACTCATCTTCCAGCTCGTGAAGCGTATTCATCAGGGATTCTGATACATACTGTCCTCCAAATTCGCCATAATAACTACTGTTTCTCATAAATAGACCTCCATTCTCTATCTCCCTCGGAGCAATATCTCCGTTGGTTTCTGTCTCCATGTTTTCATTGCTTTACTTGTTCTACTACCTGTTCATTTATTTTGTTTAGGACGGTTGGCCCTTGCGATCCACTTCTCTGACACGATTGATAAAATCGCGGATCTTCACCGGATCTTTCTCTGTTAAATTCCCCATTCTTCGTTCTACGCCTGAACTGACATCTACAATATCTGGATGGATCATTGTTACCGCTTCTCCAATATTTTCCGGATTCAATCCTCCAGCCAGCATGATTTTTGTTTGCTGCCTGTCGAAATGCTCCAGTACACTCCAATCAAATCTTTTACCTTCTCCGGGTTTCTTTCCGTCAAATACCAGGCCTGCAAGCTTCGAGCTGCCAATATCTAAGTCATCAAGTTGCAGAAGAGAATCTTTATCTGCAATATTGACTGCAAGAAAATATGGTAATTGCAGTTCATTCAGCAATGTAGGACTACATTTTCCATGTACCTGAAGCAGATCAAAACCAGCTGCCTTTATTTTTCTAATCTGCTTTTCATCCGGCGATACTACAACGGCTACTGTTTTCAGCGTATGGGATCTAACACGAACCTGGGCGATCAACTGTTTTGCCCGTTCAATGCTGATATTACGTCTGCTTTTCGGATAAAAAAGGACCATACCGATATAATCGGCTCCATACTTTACAAGATATGGGACTTCATTTTCCTTTGTAATCCCACAGATCTTAATTTGCGTCATGATAGATTTCCTTCCATCTGTCTGCAAGTTTTCCCGGTTCTGGCGCTTCCATAAATGCAGTTCCAATTAAGAACGCATCCACATTGCTTCTCCTCAACAATCGAATATCATCATCCTTTGACACGCCACTTTCCGAAACAATCTCTACATCCTGTAACTGATTGGAATAACATTTTGTTAAACGTTCAGTCGTTGCCAGTGCAACTGAGAAATCATTCAAATTGCGGTTATTGATTCCAATGATCTTCACATGGAGATTCAGGACACGTTCCAGTTCTTTTTCGTTATGTACTTCGCATAGCACATCCATCCCTAATGAATACGCCAGATCATAAAGTTTCCGAAACGTCCTATCATCCAGGATCGCCGCAATCAGAAGAATGGCATCCGCTCCGATTATTTTTGCTTCATAGACCTGATAAGCTGTAAAAATGAAATCTTTTCTGATGATCGGAAGTGCAGTCATATTTCTTATTTGTTTTAAATAGGCTACGCTTCCCAGGAAAAAATCTTCTTCCGTCAGAACAGAAATCGCATCCACCGCCTTGCTGTACTGCCTAATTCTCTCTGTAAGATCGATTTTATTGTCCATGGTTCCATGGCTTGGAGATGCGTTCTTGAACTCACCAATAATTGACAGTCCATCTTTTTTTAGTGCGTCGTAGAATGAAATGCTCGTTCGTGTGCAGGCGAGTGCCTGCTTTTTCATCTCTTCCTCACTGACCTCTTGTCGACTTGCCGCAAGTCTTATCTTTTTTGCCTCTACAATTTTGTCAAGAATCATATTAAATCCTCCCATTGATAAAATTTTCGACCATCCTTTTTCCATGTTCCGTGTAAATTGACTCTGGATGGAACTGCAATCCAACAACTGGATATTTTTCATGTCTGACTGCCATAATTTCTCCGTCATCTGATCTTGCTATAACTTTTAAACAGTTCGGAAGAGTGGCTTCTTTGATTGCAAGTGAGTGATATCTGGCTACTTTTACTGGACTGTCGATTCCTGTCAGGACACTGCTGCCATCATGTTGCATCACCGATTGTTTGCCATGCACTACCTTCTTTGCATATCCGACCTTTGCGCCAAACGCTTCCCCAATACACTGATGCCCCAGGCAGATTCCAAGAATAGGAATCTTTTCTGCAAAATGTCTGATCAGCGCAATACAGATTCCCGCTTCTGCCGGACTCTTTGGACCAGGTGAGATGACGATCTTTTCTGGATTCATACGTTCTATTTCTTCAATTGTTACTTTATCATTTCTCTTCACTACAATG
The DNA here is from genome assembly GCA_905215405.1 of uncultured bacterium. Lineage (GTDB taxonomy): Bacteria > Bacillota > Clostridia > Lachnospirales > Lachnospiraceae > CAJMQE01. The sequence continues at coordinate 25,325 of CAJMQE010000046.1, read as the reverse complement.
TCTTCTGTAAATGTTCCGATATACTGATACAAATTGTAAGTAAAAGAATCATAATTATCGATCAATAAAATCATTTGCTTCATCTCCCTCTATAAATTATTTTGTGTTACAAGCGTGTTCGCCAGTGCTCTGACTTTATTGCAGCATTCCATATATTCTGTTTCTGGAACAGAGTCAGCAACAATGCCTGCGCCAGCCTGCAAATAAACTTTGTTCTTCTTTTTGACCATTGTCCGAATCGTAATACAAAAATCCATGTTGCCGTTGAAATCTATATAACCGGTCGCTCCACCGTACATTCCACGTCTCGTCTCTTCCAGTTCATCAATAATTTCCATGGCTCTGATCTTCGGTGCTCCACTCAACGTTCCCGCTGGTAAAAATGAAGATAACAGGTCAAGCGGATGCATTCCTTCTTTTTTCTTGCCTTCGACCAGTGATGAAATATGCATGATCTGTGAATACTTCTGTACATCCATGAATCTGGAGACTTTTACACTTCCAAATTCCGCGATCTTACCACAATCATTTCTTGCAAGATCGACCAACATGACATGTTCCGCCTTTTCCTTTTCATCCTGCAATAATTCCCGTACAAGAGCTTCATCTTCTTTTTCATCTTTTCCTCTCGATCTTGAACCTGCAATAGGACACGTTGAAACTTTTCCATCCGTTTCCTTTACAATCATTTCCGGTGATGATCCAATAATCTCGAACTCCCCAAAATTGAAGTAATACAGATATGGAGATGGATTCTGCTTTCTTAATTTCTGGTAGAGTGTAAATCCATCCTGCTTTGTTTCAATGGTCCATCTCTGGGAAAGAACCGTCTGAAAAATGTGTCCTTCACGAATGTATGCCTTAATTTTCTTTACTTTCTCTGCATACTGCTCAAGTGTATCCGACTTTGCAATAATACGGCCATCTTCGTTCTGGTCTTTTTTCTCTTTTGCTTCCTCTACAGCTTTTTCTGTCTTTCTTTTTTTCATTGCCTGTAAAAGTAGCTGATCTGCGGTATTTACAGCACGACATCTTCCAGTTTCATCATCTGTGTCAAGTACAATCGCTGTCAGTGTTTCAGCCACATGATCCATAACGAGAATCTCAGTCGCGAACATCATCTGAATTGTTTCCACACCAATATCGTCCGGATTGATATCCGGAAGCTTTTCTGTATACCGGATATAATCATATCCAATACTGCCGACCAATCCACCAGTAAATGCCGGCTCCTGGTTCTGCGTACTGACCTTAAAACTGTTGTAGTATTCTTTTAACAATGTCCGTGGATCCCCTGCAAGTACTTTGCTGTTTCCATTTCTGTCAGTGATTTTCAACGATCTTTTCTCAGACTGAATAATTTCCTGTGGATCGACCCCCATAAATGTAAATCTGCCATTATTTTTATCATAGCTCTCCAACAGAAATCCCACTTTTTCTTTTCCAAGATTCTCATAAATACCAATGGCTGTTTCATTGACAATGCTAACTGTCTTTTTATAAGCTTTTAACTCATTAAGCATGTGAACTCCTTTCCTAGTTCTAGCCAGAGACATTTGTGTATAAAAAAGTCCCTGGCTTAGACATTTGTCTAATCCAGGGACGGTTTTACCGTGGTGCCACCCTTGTTCACAGATAAACCAGAATCAGGAGTCATGCAGGTCTCTACCACTGCCTGCATCAAAAGAAGCTCCTTTTTGTATAAAAAAAGACACTTCCGAAACGGAAATGCCACCAATTCATCTGCCTCATTCGATACTAAATCAATACGATTAAAAATATCTTACCTCTGTAACGTGAGGTCACGTCCTAAACTACTTGCAATGCGTTCATCCAGGCATCTCCCAAACCCATTCGTCTGAAACCTCCATATCTGCTTCCACCCACGCAGACTCTCTGTGATGTACCTTTTCAGATTACTATTTTGTTCATAGATTTTATTGTTTTATGAAACTGAAGAAATCATACCACCAGGATTCCTTTATGTCAACCCCATTTTCAAAATAATTAAAAAAAGTCCTGCAATTAACTAAATTTATAGTATAATTGCAGGAATCTTCATTCAATTTACGCTTCAAATACGCCTAACTTCTTTAAGATCTGTTCGCATTCTTCATCCTGAGTAATGTCGTAAACAATTGAAAAACAATCTGCTGCGGCCTTCTGATTTCCTTCATTCATAAGAATCTGTCCAACACGATAAACAATACCGATCGTATCAGAATCAGGACCTGGCTGTATTTCATTTTCATTCAGGATTTTCTGTAGCATCTGTACATCATAGTCCGGCGTTTTGTTCTGTAATGCTTCTTCCAGATACTTCAGTTCGCTGTCTGCATTATCTGTCTGAAAATAAATATTGCTGTATACATAAAGTGCACGGGCAATGTCTGGTTTATATTTTTCAGTATAATAAAAGCCGAGATTTCTGTAGTATCTTGCCATTGTTGCACGTGTACAGCAAAATCTGTACGCCTGCTTTGTAACCTTTAAATATTCTTCAAGTTTTTCCTGATGCTTATAGACTTCAGCCAGTGCAAGAATAGAATCCAGATCAACAGGATTCCACTTAATTGCTTCTTTCTGTGCTTTTTCTGCCTCCTCGTAACGTTCCAAATGTGCAAGGATCACACCATACGTACGGAAATATTCATTGTATCTGATATCTGCTGCCTGTACTTCTTTTACCGGTTTAAAGTAATAAGAATAAATATAAAATTCAAGTACATGATTAAAGCTCAAAAATATTGTATTTTCGTCTTCCTCGAACATTCCTTCACAGGATTCCAGAATCGCCTTCATCAGATCCTCTGCATTTTCAAAATCATTTGCCTGTACAAGACGTTTTACCGTATCGAACTGCTCCTGTCTCTTTGTTGCCATTTCTTCCAGCTTATTGCCCAGATTTTCCTTTTCTTCATCAGGAAGCAATTCGAACATCATTTTTGCAATTTCCTGCAAGATCTCTGAGGCATCTTCATCCATTTTGTATTTTTCACTCATTTCATGGAGATATTCCATATCTTTCTTATAGTCTCCTGAAAGGCCCTGTTTAATTGTGTTAACAATATAACTTACGTATTCTGTCATTCTATTCTTTTCCTATCTTTTTCTTTTTTATTTTCATCTTATAACGTGGCTCATACTGGTAAGGATCCGCCATTCTATAAGACCTGTTTTAGCAATAATTCTATTAACCAGAACACAAACAGATGTCCTGGATAAATAACATAGAATAAATATTTCATATTCCTGCCCCGCTGCCCATTATAAAGAGCGATCGGTATCATCGCAAGTGCACATAACCTCTGATAACTCAGCGTCATACCAACGGAGAATGCGGTACCAGCCAATATACGGATTCGTAATTCCTGCATCGTAAAAACAAAGATCATGACCAGCATTACACCAAATGCGCCATAGTCCGTCTGTAACAGATCTGCTCCCAGTGCTGTGGCAATGATTGCGGCAAAACCAGCAATCTGTCCATACTTACGAAGGATCCATACCGCGGCGATCGCCAGTGCAAATGTAAATAAAACATTTTGGTGTCCTATATAGATTCTGCCATAAAAAGCCAGATCAAACGGAATTTCTGTTATACAGGCAAATAGCAGCATTCTTTTAAAATATTTTCCAATATTTGATGTATGATAACAGCCTTCCGCAATCAGAAATGCGAAGATTGGAAATGAAATCCTGCCAATGTAACGCAAAAATACATAGTCTGGGAAAAAAATCAGGCCAGTATGATCGATCAGCATCGTTACGACCGCAAGTATTTTCAGTGCAAAACCATCGAGTGGTCCTTTATTGTAATAATCGGCCATTTGCATCCTCCCTGCATTTTCCAGACAATACCACAACTGCACGAGGCGGTACTGTCACGCTTCTGTTCTGTGGAATCTGAATCTCTTTTTCGGAATGAACTGTAGTAAGTTCCACTTTCCATTTACAACTTTCAGGCATTGTTGGCAATGCAAGCTTATGTGTTTCCCAGTGCATATTGTATGCAATATAGATCAACTCATCCTCATGCTCATCTGCATATCTGCTGCAATATAGAACTCCCATATGACGGTTATAGTTCTCAAATGAACTGATCCATGCATTTTCTCCATGATAGGATAGATCTGGGAATCCACAGGAGACCGTATCTGACATCAGGAGTTTTTTCGGCATATGCAGAATTTTATGGGTTTTTCTAAATGCAATCAGTTTCTTAACATAATTCCTGATTTCAATCGCATCTTTTGTTGTTTTCCAGTTCAACCAGGTGAGTTCACTGTCAATACAATATGGATTATTATTTCCCTCCTGAGAATTCAGGCACTCATCACCTGCCAAAATCAGTGGTGTTCCCTGTGCAAGCAAAAGCATACTAAATGCATTTTTGATCTGTCTGATCCTCAGCTCATTGATCTTTTTCTTTCTGGTATTTCCTTCCACGCCACAATTCCAACTATGATTAAAATTCTCTCCATCCCGATTATCTTCACCATTGGCCTCATTATGTTTTCTGTCATAGCTGACAAGATCGTGCATCGTAAATCCATTATGGTTGGTTACATAGTTTATCATTGCGCTCTGTACAGGGTTGTCTCTGAGTACCCCTGCAAATGCTGTCAACTGGTTCTCATCACCCTTGAGAAAGCATTTTGAAATGGTCGCAAAATGATCGTTATAATTTCCCATCTTCTTATACGAACTAGTGCGTTCATTTCCCCAGTAAACGGTATAAATCTTAGTCTGCGCAAGTAATGGATCTTTTGAAAGCATATCGAGAGCAGATTCATTTCCATAGTAGTGAATACCATCGATATGATACTCCATGACCCAGTAACGAATGCAGTCATCAATAAGATTTGCGCTTACCGTATCTTCAAAAAACATCTCCATGACCACTTCAATCCCATTTTGATGCAGTTCTCTGATCATTGTTTTCATCTCTACCGTATAATCCGTATTACTATGATCGTCCCTGTTACATGCACAAAAAGAAGCTTTGGGCGCAAAATAAAGTCCTCCGGTATAGCCCCAGTAATTGAGTTTCTGCAGCGTACCTGGCGTATAAATGCTTCTCTTTTTTCCTGAAAAGCGTCCTACTTCCTCAAATTCATAACAAGGCATCAGTTCCAGTGTTGTAATCCCCAGTTCTTTTAAGTAGGGAATTTTGTCAGTGATACCAGCAAACGTCCCCCGAATTTTCTGATCCGATCCAGAAGTTCTGCTTTTTGTAAATCCTCGTACGTGCAGCTTATAGATAATACTCTCATCATATGGCAGATTCAGCGGTGTATCATTTTTCCAGTCAAAGGTAGTGAGTTCTACCCGGCTTCGATATACCGCCTTATTTTTTACATTTCCGAACTTTCCACAGTCTGTTATTGTCTTTGCATATGGATCAGGCACATATACGCCATTGATCCTGTATGCATACTCGAACTTCTGATAAAAATCCTCACACAGTTCCTGCAGGCATACGGAAAAAATATCCCCAGTCTTAAATGTTGCGTCCAGCTTAATCTTATGCTGGGCTTTTGCTTCTTTCTGCTGAAACAGCAGCAGTTCTACAGATTCTTCCTGTGACTGTATGGAAAAATTGCAGCCTTCTTTTGTTCTCGCAACACCCATGATCAAAGGGTTACCTTTCATTATTTTCATACTAATATACTCCAATCCAGAGTCCAGGGCGAAAACAGTATGTCACAAAATCCGACCCTGACATGTCCAGTATAATCATCTTATTTATCGAAATTCTATCACATTTCTTCCTGATGGTACAGTTTACTTACTGTTTTTTTATCAAGTTTGTAGTATTTCATTGTAAACAATGTAATGAGCCAGCCAAAAACCGGAACGATACAGAAGAAAAATACAGTCAGATATTTCATGACCGGAGTCAACGCATCATCCACCTGTGGAAATACTTTTCCATATCCCGCAAACGACAGACAGATTCCTACAAATGCCGTCCCCAGCGAAGAAATGCTCTTATCGACGAAAGAAAACAGTGCTCCCATAATTCCCGGAACAAATTTCCCACTTCTTACATATTCATAATCCGTACAATCTGCGATCATAGGGATCACAATGTTGTTCGTGATGGATTTACAACCATTTAGCAATGTAAATACGACAAGGAACAGTATCGTCAGCAAATTGATCTTTTTCAACGAGATCGACTGCATATCGCAGAATAGCATCATGGCAGCAAGCATCAGCTGAAATACAATTGCAAAACCGGTTACCACGACCATTGCCTGCTTCTGTCCTTTTTTCTTGGCATATGTGATGCCAGCATAAATGATCAGCAAATTTGGAAGACCTACGATGATTCCAATAATTCCAGCCAGTGGATAATTGTGCATCAGAATTCCATAGACCATAACTATTACTGTTGAATTTCCATAGACCATGGCCGCAAATCGATTTGATGCTGCTACAACAACGAGCATTTTGATTGGTTTATTATGCTTCAGGATTTCAAAATAGTCCCGAAAATGAATATGCTTTGTATTATGATCTATTTTAAAATAAGCACTTCTGTCTTTTTCCCAGATCCCGATAACTGCAAGTAATGTACAGATCCCAGATAATACGACGACCGTTATAACAAATTCCATGAACAGTCCTGCATTGTTAAAGGTTCCATATTTGTTGATCAGATATACCGATACATAAAAGGCCACGCAACCATGCGCCAGCATTATGAACGTTGAATCAAAGAACGTGATGACCGGCCTCTGCTCCACATCGTTGGTTATAACTGTCTGTCCTGACTTGACAACAGATGTCTGAAATGTGTACCCGATAATATAGATGGAATAAATAAAAATAAAATACGGCACTCTCATCCATCCTGGAACAAGATGTGTCGTAAAAAACAATAGCAGTGAACTGATTGCCAGTAAAATATAGCCTGCTATCATAAATGGCCGGAACTTTCCATATTTACCATTGGTCTTGTCGATTACATATCCAATAATGGGATCTGTTACCCCATCGAAAATTCTCATTCCTGTCAGGATAAATGAAATCAAAACAACACCGAGGCCAGCAATTCCATTGGCGTAATAGGAAACATATCCCATCATCGCAAGGAAAAGATTCGTCGATGTATTATTCAGGGAAAACATGGCGATCTGCCAGGTCCTGGCCCTGTTCAATTCGATTTTGTGAAACTGCTTGTCCTGTGTAACTTCATTATTCATATGATTTGCCCTTATTTTTTTCACTTTTGTCTCTGTAGCATCCCTCTCATATTGATTTTAGTATACCTTATTTTACGTGCAAAGCAAACATTTTTATTCAAAATAAGAAATTTCCCGTTCTTTTTCTACAGAAAAATTTATACGGAAAATGCTTGCTTTTTTTTCTATTTCATATAATAATTAATGATGTATGCTTATTTTTACGTAGAATCGGACCACTGATGTGGCCGTTTACACTGAATGCATTCATGTAGGTACGTGTGAACTGTACACAACAGATTGGTGCCTGCGCACAAAATAGTTATGCGCAATGCCCAACAGGCAAATCAATTTTAACATGCGCAAGAATGGAGAATATTTATGATTAGTGCTAATAATGTAACACTTAGACTTGGTAAAAAAGCGTTATTTGAAGATGTAAATATTAAATTTACAGAAGGCAACTGTTATGGCCTTATCGGTGCAAATGGTGCTGGTAAATCAACATTTTTAAAAATCCTTACAGGACAGATCGAACCAAGCAAGGGTGATGTTGTCATCACACCTGGCCAGCGACTTTCTTTCTTACAGCAGGATCACTTCAAATATGATGAATATGTAGTTCTTGATACAGTCATCATGGGTAATGCCCGTCTTTATGAAATTATGAAAGAAAAAGAAGCAATTTATGCCAAAGAAGATTTTACTGAAGAAGATGGTATCAAAGCAAGTGAACTGGAAGGTGAATTTGCAACAATGAACGGCTGGGAAGCAGAATCTGATGCTGCACAGCTCTTAAATGGACTTGGAATCGAAACAGAACTTCACTCCAAATACATGAAAGACTTAAATGGTAGTGAAAAGGTGAAAGTTCTTCTTGCACAGGCCCTGTTCGGTAATCCTGATATCCTGTTACTCGATGAACCTACTAACCACCTTGATCTTGATGCGATTGCATGGCTCGAAGAATTCTTAATCAACTTTGAAAATACAGTTATCGTTGTATCCCATGACCGTTACTTCCTGAACAAAGTTTGTACCCACATCGCTGATATCGATTATGCTAAGATCCAGCTCTACGCTGGTAACTACGATTTCTGGTATGAATCAAGCCAGTTACTCGTAAAACAGATGAAGGAAGCCAACAAGAAGAAAGAAGAAAAAATCAAAGAATTACAGGACTTCATTCAGCGATTCTCTGCAAATGCTTCTAAATCAAAACAGGCTACATCCAGAAAACGTGCTTTAGAGAAGATCGAACTCGATGACATCCGTCCATCAAGCAGAAAATACCCATATATCGACTTCCGTCCAAATCGTGATATCGGTAATGAAGTTCTGCAGGTTACAAACCTTTCAAAAACAATCGATGGTGTCAAAGTACTTGATAACATTTCTTTCATCGTGAACCATGATGATAAAGTGGCATTTGTTGGTTCAAATGAACTTGCAACAACTACTCTTTTCAGAATTCTTTCCGGTGAACTGGAACCTGACGAAGGTGAATACAAATGGGGAATCACAACTTCACTCTCTTACTTTCCAAAAGACAGCAATGCCGAGTTCAACAATGATAATACAATTGTAGAATGGCTGACACAGTATTCTCCAGATCCAGATATGTCTTATGTCCGTGGTTTCCTTGGCAGAATGCTTTTTGCCGGTGATGATGGTGTTAAAAAAGTTAAGGTTCTGTCTGGTGGTGAAAAGGTAAGATGTCTGCTTTCCAAAATGATGATTTCTGGTTCAAATGTATTACTTTTGGATGATCCAACAAATCATCTTGATATGGAATCTATCACTGCTTTAAATAATGGACTGATCAAATTCCCAGGCGTAGAAATTTTCACATCTCACGATCATCAGTTCATTCAAACAACTGCGAACCGTATCATGGAAATCGTACCAAGTGGCCAGCTGATCGATAAGATCACAACTTATGACGAATATCTTGAAAGTGATGATATGGCTAGAAAACGTCAGGGCTATGCAGAAGCTAACAACGAAGGTGATGAAAACTAATTATGCTGGATCAAAAAAGAATTTCATGGAAACATCGTGCTCAGTATTATGAAACAGATCAAATGGGAATTGTTCATCATTCCAACTATATCCGCTGGTTTGAGGAAGCTCGTGTCGAATTTCTCAATGAAATCGATTGGGGCTATGACAAACTGGAAGCCGAAGGAATTATCAGTCCTGTTATCGGTGTCAGTGCTGAATATAAGTCAATGGTTCATTTCAATGACGAAGTTGAAATCTGGGCACATATATCATCCTTTGATGGTGTCCGCCTGACGATCACTTATCAGGTACTTGATGCGCAGACAAAAGAACTCCGGGCAAAAGGAACCAGTTCCCACTGTTTTCTCGGTGAAGACAATTTTCCACTGTATCTGAAACGAAAATATCCGGAATTCTATCAGGTCTTAAAAGATCTGGTACTTGATTCCACTGACAATGCATAACGCATCCAAGTGATCAAAATGAATAGAATAAAAAAAGACATGCTTTGAGTTTTTCTCATGCATGTCTTTTTTATTATTCTTATTTAACCATATTTTTTATTTTTTCTCCAAACGTTCTTCAATCGCTGCAATAATCGTCTCCAATGCTTGTATTCTTGCATATTTCTTACAGTCTGAAGCAACAATGGTCCACGGTGCAAATGTGGTCGAAGTATATTTTAAAACATCATTGACGGCTTCTTCATATTTATCCCACTTTTCTCGGTTTCTCCAGTCCTCATCCGTTATTTTATAGTTCTTTTCTGGCGTATTCTGCCGCTCCTGAAACCTTAACAACTGCTCATCCTTTGTGATCTGTAACCAGAATTTTACAACAATGGCCCCCCATTGTACCAGGCCGTGCTCAAACTCATTGATTTCATTATAAGCCCGCTTCCAGTCCTGTCGTGAACAAAATCCCTCGATTCGTTCCACCATCACCCGGCCATACCATGTCCGGTCAAATATTCTGATTTCTCCTGCTTCCGGAATATTTTTCTGAAACCGCCATAAATAATGTCTGCCGGCCTCATAAATATCCGGTGCTGCAATCGGGATCACATCATAATAACGGGGATCGAGTCCTGCGACGACGCGCTTGATATTACCACCTTTACCAGCTGCATCCCATCCTTCATAGCAAATGATCAGTGGAATCTGTTTCTGGTAGAGCGTATAGGAAAGATCATGTAATTTCTTCTGCAGGAAATCAAGCTTCGTCTTGTACTCTTTGTCCGTTATCGTCCTGTCTGCATCTGTTTCTGCCAGTTTTGGCATCTGCAGCCTTGGAAAATCCATTTTACCAGGTATAATTCCCGTTCGACAAAGCGACTGATGTTCTTTTTTATATGCAAGTGCCTGCTCAATCGCCTCTATTATGACTCGTAATACATTCCGTAGAGCCAAATGTTTTTCCATGCCGGACAGGATCTTCCATCTGGCACATTCCTGATCGGTATCTGCCAGCATTTGCTCATATTTCTTTAGCACTTTATCATAATGCTGATTTTCCCTTATGTCCTCTTTTGTGACCCGCCACTCACTATTTCTGTCATGTTTTAGCTTCTCAAGCCTCTCTGTCTGTTCTTTCTGGCTGATATGCAGGAAGATCTTGATCAAAACATATCCATTATCTGTGAGCTGCCGTTCGAACATATTGATATGCTGCATTTTATCTTTGTTGTACGCATAATACCAGCTTTTGTCGAAAACTGCGATTTCTCCTTTACCAGGAATCTTCTGCCAAAATCTGTTCAAAAAGGGTTTGTTTTTTTCGATCTCTGTTGGTTCTTTAATTGCAAATACTTCAAATCCTCTCGGGTCAAGATTGAGAATTGTTTTTCCGATCAGACTGCCTTTTCCAGCAGTTCCCCAACCCTCAAATACTACAATGACCGGTATTTCTTCCTCTTTAATTTTTTGCTGTAAGACTGCCAGACGTTTTCCAAGCATGGCAATCTCTGGTTTTATAACTGCTTTGATTTCCTCTCTGTCAATTTCTTCCTTTACAATATCCTGTTTTAACATTTCTTCCTCCTGCCATCCTGTTTCGATTGTATACCATCTCTTCTCTTAGTATGACAGGATTCCAGTATTTTATCAGATAGAAGCGCTGATACGCATTCAGAAACTTTTCTTTTGCTGATGATATCATGTCCATAAATTTAGTTAACCAAAATATAAATGGCACATAAAAAAGGAAACCTAAGCCACATCCCTCGATGCAATCATAGGTTTCCTGTATATTGAAATACCACCCTCATTTTTATGAACATCTTTCATATGACGTCCATCCCTTCGGTAGTATAATAACACGATTAAAATCGTTTTTTGTCAAAATGTAATAATTAACGCTATTTTCGTCATAATAATTCTATTGCTTATTTTCCCATAGGTTCAACTGAATACAAAAGCTGTGATTCGTAGTCTGGTAGGTCATTGCACCATTATATTTGTGCACGACTCTTGCTATACTGCTCATTCCAAAGCCATGATACATTTGGTTACATTTTGTCGTAAAAAAGGAAGTTACTTTACAGGAGCAGGAGTTGGTACACTTCAGCACCAGATTATGATTAAAATAGCTAATTATCAGATCGATCTTTCTTACTTGCTGCTCGCATTTCGATGCTGCTTCTATCGCATTGTCCAGTACGTTCCCGATCACAACACCAAGGTCCATATCCAGAATATTTAATTCCGGAGGAACCTGTATCTGAAAATCCGTATCAATATCATATTCTGTCATCCGTTTGTACTTACTATTCAATATTGCATTAATACTGACATTTTTTGTAAAGCAGCAGGATTCCTTATCTGCAATCGTATTCATAATGTCGTCTATTTCCAGGATCTGCACATCATCTCTGTTCTCTGCAAGCTTGCTTCGAATCGTAATGAACTGATTCTTCATATCATGGCGAATCCTTCTGATCTCATTTTGATGCTGTTCGACCTGCTTCCAGTATTCTTCCAGATATTTCATATTCTGCAAGGTCAGGTCATTCTCGTATTTTTCTTTACAAAGTGCCTCTGTTCTCGAAAAGATCCGATACTGAACAATATTAATAAATGCAATAACTGCTGCAACAATGTAATAAATGACCCGGTTTTCTCCCGCAGAATCAAGTTCCACATTGATCAAAATTGCAATCAGAACAATGCTGACCATTGGAATCAGCGATAATTCAATGTAGAGCTGATTCGCAACAGAATATACATCTTTATTCTTATACCTGATCAGAGAATTCACCACAAAATACTCAGCAAGCTCCATAATTATATTACCAGAATACTTAATACCGACCGACGCCCTGATCACATCATCCGCTTTTGCATCCGTCATAAAAGATACCATCATGACCATTCCTGCCTCGACCAACATTGTAAAAATAATATACATGGACAAAATACTGAGCTTTTTTCCATATGAACCATAAAACAAATACATCAATACCACTGCCTTTGCAATTGTTATCAATGTATTCACCATGCTCTGATCCCAGATCAGATTAAGTGCCTCACTTACGATCAGTACGATCACTGCCAGTGTATATCTGTACCTGACAGAAAATTCTTTTTTCTCATCCAGAAAACAACAGTAAAATTTATAACAGATCCAGATATTTACTGCGTTAACGATTGTGTCCAGAAAAACTATCATCATATCAGCCTCATCAGAACGAAATTACTATAAGTCATATTAAAGAGATCATGATACTTTTTCGTAATTCCGATCTTTTCTCCGTTTTTTAATATTACTTCTTCATTCGTGGCAACACTTATATACTTCATATTTACAACAAATGATGCATGAACCTGAACAAACAGGTGACTGTCCAGTTCCCGTATCAGATTTTTTATAGATCCATAGAACTCATAATTTTCTCCATTTCCATGAAGAATGATCTTACGCCCTTTGCCTTCGAAATAGATGATATCATCCAATCGAATTCGAAAATTCTTTTTTCCTATTTTAAATTCAAAGGATACGTAGGACAATGTCAGAAAATTATATGCTTTTTCAAGCACTCTCTTTGCTTTCGCATGATCCAATGGTTTTACCAGATAATTGAATGCATTTACATCAAATGCTTCCTGCATCAGCTCCTTGTGACTGGTGGCAAATATGATTGTTGCAGCCTGATCTATCTGCCGAATTCTGGCTGCGACCTCCAGCCCATTAATTCCATCCATTTCAATGTCAAGGATATAGATCTGATATCGTTCCAGTAAATGCTGCTGCTCCATATTTACGATCAGCTCATTGCCTGATGAGAACACATCACACTCAAGTTCTCCTTTGTTGCCCTGAAAGCTTTCCCAAACAAGTTCTTCCAGTTCACTCTGTGTTGTATAACTGTCATCACATATTGCTATTTTCATTATCTTTCCTCGACTCGCATTTTTCATTTCTATTTGCCCATATTGTTACATATACATACTTTATATATGGATAGCAAGATAGATTATCCTTCTACACTGAATACGGGCCCCTTTTCCCATCTGCTTCAATGACTAAAATTAGCGCCGATTTATCATGTCAGCGCGTTACAAGTATATTATATTACATAATTTTCCACAACTCAACCTTTAATCAAGCAGAAGCCGTTCAATATTAAGCATGCCCCATCCCTGTTGGCTCTTTGGAAGTTTGATCCTTACAGCCCTGTCATGCAGGCGCATCTTGACATCTTTCGGCTCCATTTCCGGATGTTTAGCCAGAAGCAGAGCAATCGCTCCGCTACAAATTGGAGCAGCCATGGACGTCCCACTTTTTACAGAATATCCACTTCTGGAATTTAGACAGGATACAATATCCGAACCAGGTGCTACGATTTCCGGCTTCACAATACAGCTCTCCGTCGGACCACGTCCCGAATAATGTCTGCGTGTAACTCCTCTTTCGTCCTTATACTCTACATCATCATATGAACCTACTGTTATGACCTTACGACTTATTCCCGGCACTGTAATGCTTCCACACTCCGGTCCGTTATTACCTGCAGCTGTAACTACAACGATGCCGGCATCCCAGAGCTCTTCCACGCCCCGGATCAGCACAGAATCTTCTCCAAGTTCTCTATTTGGTGTGGTTCCAAATGAAATATTTAAAATACGAATATTATATTTATTCTTATTCTCAAGAACCCAGCTCAGTCCTCTGAGTACACATCCAATTTTACCATTTCCGCTTCTATCCAATACTTTAACCGATACAATTCGCGCATTTGGTGCAACTCCCATATACTTTCCCTTGGACGCCGCGCCGCTCCCACATATAATTCCAGCAACATGAGATCCGTGCCCATTATCATCGTATGGCATCAGCTGATTATTCACAAAATCTTTAAATCCAATAATTCTATTGTCAAAATCTACATGGCGGTATATCCCTGTATCAAGTACCGCCACACAGATTCCAGCCTGATTAAATGCTTTTGCCAATCTTCCATTACCTGCTTTATTCTGTTCATAATATAATATTCACAAAATAAGCAACTGTTAAAGGAACCTTGCTATTCCAGATGTGTTTTCAGTATTACTCGCGCAATTGTTTTTGCCGATCTGAAAAGTTCTTCTCTGCCCAATTGTCCACTGGCAACTGCCTGGAGTATTTCCTGCCTGTCTGTATCTTTTCCCGGCATAATCAGATCATTTCCACTCGTAATACATTTGTGTGGAACGCTTCCTCCATCATTCGTAGTTGTCCAGTCTGTCATGATCAGACCTTCAAATCCCCATTCTCGGCGTGCAACTTTCATACACAGATCATGGTTATTCGCTGCATGTACTCCATTGACTTTATTATAACTGGACATGATTGCGAGAGGTTCTGCCTCCTTGACAACGATTTCAAATCCTCGCAGATAGATTTCCCGAAGCGTTCTTTCTGATACGATGCTATCTGAATTCATTCGGTTATCCTCTGCATTATTGCAGGCAAAATGTTTGATCGTTACACCACATTTAGGATTACTTTGTACGCCTCTTGTCATAGCTGCAGCCATCTTTCCCGTCAGGAACGGATCTTCAGAATAATACTCAAAGTTTCTTCCACAGAGCGGATTTCTATGAATATTCATGCCCGGTGCAAGCCATAACGTCACATGATACTCTTCCATCTCTTCTCCAATTGCCTTTCCCATCTGTTCTGTCAACTCCAGATTCCAGCTTTGTGCCACCATTGTACCAACTGGAAATGCTGTACACATCTGATAATAATCTCTGCGATCCTTTTGAAAAGAAGATTTCTGGAACAACCCATGTTCTACCGCTGCCATAAAATGCTCTGCAACGACTCTGCCTTGTTCGTCGATCTGATATCGTCTGTTCAGCCTTAATCCTGCCGGTCCATCTGCCAGAACGATTTCAGGCAGATTGTAGGGTTCTCTGTCAAATAATGATGTCGTCTCGCCAGCAGCACCTGCAACACTTCCTGCAGCTCCGCCGACCATCTGGTTCTCTTTTGATTCCGATGCACCACAGACCAGTTCTGTCAGTTGACTGACACTGAACTTTCCGACAATTTCATCCGCTTTCTGCTCGATCCTGCTATCTTTCCAACTATAGGCAGCACTTCGAAAAGATGCTTCCGTCATATCTTCTTTTGAAAGTACCAGTCTGCAAACCGAATCATCATTTACTTCCTGTGCTGTCAGATTCCAATCAGGAACAGAAACATTTAATTCATGCAGACTTTCCTGTAATGGACAAATTGGTTCGCAGTGCTGTGGGGCCTTAATAGTCTCAGGCACCTGCACACTGAGGACCGGAATCGCATTATCCAGTGAATCCCCCATATAAATTGTATAATTTCCAGCTTCCAGTGCCCACTGGCCAATATTACCATAAAATCTCATCATATCTTCTGGCATAATTCGTACTGATGAAAACTGAATTTCTCCCGGTGCCAGACTTTCTGTCTTAACAAATCCTGCAAGTTTTCTTCTTTCCGTAGTTGCATCACGTTTTTCTCGCCCCACATAGAACTGAAGAACCTCTTTTCCAAAATACTGTTCACCTGTATTCTGTATTTTGACATCCATTTCAATCTGTCCTTCTACCACCCTGCATTCATTTACCTCATAGGAAAAGCTGGTATAAGATAGGCCATATCCGAAGCAGTATCTCGGCCTAATTCCGAAGCTGTCGAAATACCGGTATCCAGTAAATATTCCTTCCCTGTAGTACTCTTTTTCAACATTTCCATTATTATGACTAAATTCTGATGAAAAAGGATAATCTTCGTACTGTTTTGCCCAGGTATCTGTCAGTTTTCCAGATGGTGTCACCTTTCCCGTTAAAAGCGAAGCAAGTACATTACCGGCCTCCATTCCAGGTGCTGGCAAATAAAGCACTGCTGAAATACCATTCAGTTCATCTAGAATAGACAGATCGATCATTCCCCCTGTATTAATTACCAAAATCAGATGCCTGTAGTTACAGGAAAGCAGATACAACGCCTTTTCTTCCTGATCAGATAACTGATAATCATTCTTTCCAGCCTTTCTGTCGGCTCCTTCTCCTGCAATTCTGCTAACAACATAGATTGCTGTGTCCGTGTCAGAATTCATAATATCCTCTTTCGTGATCTCCCTGCCGGAGGGTTGTTCAAACGGAGTAGAAAAATACTCATAGATCACTTCCGTGCCATTTTTTGCAGCATTTGAAAGGATCTGATCCCTCCATGAAAGTTTGGCTTCGTGGTAATTTCTATCAAAGTCATCTAGCCACGCCTTTGTTGTAATAACAAATCCAGCATTGATAAGCCCCTGTTCAATTGTTACAATTTCTCTTTCATTGACATCCCCCGAACCAGTCCCCCCTTTGACTGTCATTCTGGCACCAGATCCATATAATGCGATTTTGTGGACCTGTCCATTTTCTGTGTGAATTGGAAGACATCCATCATTTTCAAGAAGCACCGCTCCATCAAGTGCTATGACTCTAGAAAGCTCTCTGTTCCTTAGTTCTCTTTCAGAACTATCTGTAACTACTACATTTTTACCGTCTGTTTCCCCCATTTTTCAACCTCCATATTTCTATTTTATGAACATCACCAAGTATCTGTCTCCATTATAAATTCTTTTCTGATTCGCTTCAATAACTCATTTTCCAATGTGTAAATTCATCACTTTTTTCATATACTATTTCTATCTACTTGTCACTTTTTTCTTTACCAGGCTCCCGAAATT
Source organism: uncultured bacterium (assembly GCA_905215405.1). Classification (GTDB taxonomy): domain Bacteria; phylum Bacillota; class Clostridia; order Lachnospirales; family Lachnospiraceae; genus CAJMQE01. The sequence goes on along the minus strand of CAJMQE010000046.1, from coordinate 7,928 downwards.
GTGTAAACTGTTTTTAAAACTATATTTCTAACGTGGCCAGCCTGGTCATATATTTATAGTATCATAAATTTTACATAAGAAAGGACGGTGGTTCCATGAAAAAAGTAAAAATTTGTCTCTATTGCTTTAGTATTACGATCTGCCTTCTGATCGGTCTCTTCTTTAAGCTAAAGCTCTCTTCACTCTCCGCTACTGCACAGTCCCAACATGCGTCTTCTTACAAGTATGGAGAATCAGGAGAACCAGATTATATGGAAGCTCCGCAGATAAATACCGATGAAAAACAGGATTCTGCAGAACAGAACATGCCTGTTCAAAATGCAGGTCTTGCATTTGATTATGAAAATCTATTTGCCTACACACAGGACTACCCACAGTATTATACCAGCGAGATCGAGGATTCTGTCGATTCCATGACACAGCTGGTCACCACTGACAGTCTGAACTATATTTTTATGACTGATCTGCATATAGACAATTCTGTTTTTAATACACTTTCTATTATCCGTCAGTTAAAAGCTGCAGTTAATATTGCTAATCATTCTCCTATTGATTTTATCTGTATAGGCGGGGATTTGTATAATGGAAACTGTTTTAACGGCGCAGGTGAAGCAGCTGAGACAATTCAGCAGATTACAGATGTCTTAAAAGACAGTGAAAAGCCAGTATTTATTTTGCATGGGAATCATGATGACAACAGCTTTACCGCACAATTCGACCAAAGTCTTCTCGGAAGTCCTGACTATATCATGACAGAAGATGAATGGTACCAGGCTACGATGGCTAATTTTTCACAATATGCAACTGATTATCACAGTGGCTATTATTATTACGACCTGCCGGATAAAAATGTGCGTGTCGTCGCATTAAATATGAATGATTTTGGAGATACCCTCGATGATGAAGGCCGGTTTGCAAGAATTGGATATAACAATTACGAATATAGTGATGAACAGATCCAGTGGTTACTGAATTCTGCTCTATCCAGAAGCGACTGTGATTATATTATCTTAAGTCATGATGGATTTGATTATCAGAGCGGCTATGACAGTACAAGTAACCGAGAAGTATTAAAAATGATTCTGACCGCTGCAGTAAACAAGACTTATTTTACGTATGGAAGCTTTCGCAAAGATTTCCGCAACTGGGATCCACAGATTCTGCTCTATAACTGTGGCCATCTTCATCAAGAACGTCTGACAGCGACACAGACAATCAATGGACTTCCGATTCTGAATACAGATACCGCATCTATATCACGAACGGATACCTCTGCTGAATATGCCGCTCTTGGTTATTCCCGTTTTTCTGACAGGAGTTTTGGTACAATAAAAGAAGCCTGCTTCGATATTGTTATCCGAAACAAGGCTTCCGTAAATGTAATCCGTTTTGGAGGTGGCTCCGATCTGACACTGTCACTTCCTTAATTTTCTTTATCCTTAACAGAACGGTTCGCTGAATCTTTGCATAGTCATTCATAGTTTTTACATGATTATGCATTGAATCAGCAATTGCAATAATTTGCAGACTGTAATAAAGAACAATTAATCTGTAATATACTGTATCATTCCAGGGCCAAGTCCATCATTTGGTCTTGGGATGAAGTTATGATGAATGTAGAAAGGCTCTCTTCCTTTTGCACACATCAGGCAAAGCATCAGTTCCGTTCCTGGTACTCTGATACTCTTTGCATATGCAATAATTCTGTCAATCATTCTACTGCCAATTCTGTGACCCTGGGCGCTTGGTATGACAATTAAATCCTGTATATAACATACGACTGCCCCGTCACCTACAATTCTACCCATGCCAACAGGTTCCTCATCCTTGTAAACGACAAAAGTCTTCAAACTGTTACGTACTGCCCTTTCTGCCTGTTCCATGGATAACTTTTTGAATTCAACCTGTTCTCTGAAATAGAGATACATTTTTGCATCCAAAACATCTTCTTTCACTGTAAGCATTTCCATCTGTCCTTTTCTTATTTGATTTAGAATAGCCATTCTGCTGACTTTCTATTTTGTCCATAAATACCATTCATTTCCAAATATCCTTCTAACGAAAAAAACACCCATAACAGGCATTTGGATATCTCTAAATAGTATTTCTCGTCACTTTTATAAGTATACACATAATCTGTATAATTGTCCATCAAATTATGGTATAATTTAAAGAAATATAGTATATTTATACATATATTACTAATTATATAAAAAATTTATAAAGAGGACAAAGACATGATTACAGTTTCAAAAGACAACACAGGCGATTACTCTACAATCCAGGATGCGATCAATGCTGTTAAAGCAACTCCTGAAACAATTAAAATCAAAAATGGCGTTTATCATGAACGTATCGAAGTAACAACTCCAGGTATCACTTTTGAAGGCGAAGATCCCGAAAAAACAATCCTCACTTTCGGTTACTATGCAAATATGCTGATGGAAGATGGTATCAAACGCGGCACTTTCCGTTCCTATACTGCTCTTTTTCATGCAGACCATATTACTGTAAAAAACATGACAATTGAAAATTCATCAGGTTTTGGTACAAAAGTTGGCCAGGCTGTTGCCGTATATGCCGAAGGAGACGACCAGACTTTCTCAAATTGCCGTTTTCTTGGTCATCAAGATACTTTATTCACCGGTCCACTTCCACTCTCTGAAAAGCAGAAAGGCGGCTTTGTAGGTCCAACAGAATTTGCTGAGCGTCGTCACACAAGACAGCTCTATGAGAACTGTTATATCTGTGGAGAAGTAGACTTTATTTTCGGCAGTGCTACCGCATACTTTGATCACTGCACTTTGTATGCATTGAACAGAAATGAAAAGATCAACAGTTTCTATACCGCCCCATCTACTTATGAAGGCCAGAAATATGGTTATGTGTTCCATGACTGCACTTTGACAGGTAATTGTCCAAAAGGAACCGTTATGCTCAGTCGTCCTTGGCGTGAACATGCAAAAGCTGTTTTCCTCAATTGTGACATTTCTGATCAGGTCGCTACAGAAGGATATCATGACTGGAACAAACCAGAAGCACATACCTGCACTTTCTACGGTGAATTCCAGTGTACTGGTTCAGGTGCCGACACATCAGGCCGTGTAGATTTTGCCCATCAGCTCACTGAAGAAGAAGCAAAAGAATACACAAAAGAAAAAGTACTTGAAACAAAATAACTAACATGCCTATACCTAGCAAAAAATACATGCTAAGAGCAATAAGGGCAAACAAAAAAAGGAAGTCTGTAATGATTTATCATTACGGACTTCCTTTTCGTTTGCCCTCTATGTACAAAACAACTGCTTAATATTGTTTGTTTACTGCAGTGTCGCATTTCCTGTGTAACCATTTGCTGTAACCGTCAGTGTAAGGCCTGTGATCTGGGATGCTTTATCAGTTGGAATCATAAATACTGCAACTGCTGTCTTGGACTGACCAGGATCGATCGTTGAGCCATTCAGATTCAGGACATCATAGTTGAGCATTGTCAGTGTCTGTGTCACCGCTGCTTCTCCATTCACTGCAAGTTTTAATGTCATACTTGAATTTGACATTGTGCTTGTCATCAGGTTGCTTGTATTGTTTGCAATATTAAATTCAACTGCAACAATTTTCTTACCTTCTTCTGCAGAAACACCAAGTGTCAGTTCTTCCTGTGGATAGGTATCACATACAACATATTTACTGTAAGAAACTGTTGCTGCAGACATTCCTGCTGCGTCTGCGATCAACTTCATTGCATCTGTTGCTGTTGCTCCAGTTCCATTGCTTGAAGCTGCTGCTGTTGCTGATTGTGTTGTTGTCTGTCCAGCAGTCTGGCTCGATGCTACCCCAGCCTGTACTCCTGGAATTGATGAAAGTCCTGAAGACGTTGTTGTTGATGACGCTGAATTGTAACTTGAACTTCCCTTATTCTGACTTGCCTTTGCTTTGTTCAGCTTTGTATTATTCCATTCATTTTCATAAGAATATTTTAATAAAACACCAGCTGCATATTCTGCCATTAAATCATTCTGTTCTGTAGTAACTTTAACCCCACTGCAACCTGTACAGAGCATTGATACCAACAGAACTACTGCTAATACTTTTTTCTTCAATTTAACACCTCTCGTAAATTATTCAATACTTTTATCTCCCGCTATTCGATGATCATAAGTATAAAATCGCTAACTTTATTATAGCATACAATTTACATTTTTCCACTTTTTTCTTTCATTTCAGACAAAAGAAAAAGACTGACATTTCGTCAGTCTTTTTTACAGTCCAGTTCGAACCAGAATTCAACACCGTTTTCATGGTTGATTGCACCACATTTCTTATCATAGGAATCCAGAATTGCCTTGACTATGGAAAGTCCGATACCATTGCCACCATACTCACGTGTTCTGGCTTTATCCACTTTGTAGAATTTAATCCAGATATTATCGATATCCTCTTCAGGAATCTGTTTTCCTGTATTAAATACGGAAACTCTGACTAGATTATCATTTCTCTGTAAAGAGATGTTGATCTGTTTCTCAAAATCACAATGATTGATTGCATTACTCAGATAATTCGTTATGACTTCTTCAATCTTATACTCATCTGACCATACGTACACTGGATCTTTCTGATCGAAATGAATCGTAATCTCTTTCTTGGATGCTCTGATTTCATTTGCATTTACAATTGAAGTAATCAATTCCACAAGATCAAAACGTTCCATCACAAGTTCTTCATTACCAAACTCAATCTGATTGAGTGTCAGCAGTTTTTTGACCATATTATTCATCTTATTTGCTTCATCAATAATGACATCGCAATAGAAGTCCATACTTTCCGGATCGTCTGAAATTCCTTCTCTAAGACCTTCCGCATACCCCTGGATCAATGCAATTGGAGTCTTTAATTCATGTGAAACATTTGACAGGAAGTCCTGGCGCATCTCATCAATTTCGATCTTATTCTGAATATCTTTCTTCAGCTCAATATTAGCCGCTTTCAACTGGGAAATGTTACGCTCCAGCTTATCCGACATTCGGTTCATGCTGTTTCCCAGCAACCCGATTTCACTCTTATCATCGCCGGTATATTTCGCATTAAAATCCAGCTCCGACATTCGTTCTGCAATATTAGAAAGTTCCTTGATCGGCTTTGTAAAATAACCTGCGAACAAATATACAATAATAAAGCTGACCAGAATCATTCCAATACCCACATACTGAATAAAACGGTTTGCAATTGTAACACTGTCCTTTATGCTCTGCAGTGGAAGGCGCATCATTAAATAATGCGTTCCATCATAAATATTGCCGTAAATCTGAAGATAATAATCATTTAAACGGTTATCGAAAACCTTAACGATTGCATAATCTTCGCCTTCTTCAATAATGGTTCCCGTTGAATCAAACAGGGACATCTGGAATCGCTTAATGATCTCATCCGAATTTTTATTCATATTTGACGGATAACATGGTGACCAGGAACTGTCTACAATGACTATTTCCATTCCCATTGCCGAAATACTCCGCTCTATCTGATTGTTCATTGTTGTATCTGTAATTGCACCATTGGCATATTCCGTGTAAATGCCGGCTACTTCCTTGTACGCCTTCATCATTGAATTCACTTTGTCACTCTGGTAATACTTTTCTGAAAATGTACTATTCAGAAAAAGAATCAGAAGAATGATACCTGTTGTGATTGCCACCAGCAACAGCGTGATTTTTAATTTAATTGAATGTCTTCTCTCCATCCATGAACCTCTTTCGTCATTCTAAACTTCAAACTTGTAACCCATGCCCCAGATTGTTTTAATGCAATCGCCTTTGTCACCCATTTTCTTTCTGAGTTTCTTAACATGTGTATCAATGGTTCTTGCATCTCCAAAATAATCGTAGTTCCAGACATTATTTAAAATCTTTTCTCTTGATAATGCGATTCCTTTATTTTCAACAAAATAAGTAAGCAGTTCAAATTCCTTAAAGCTCAGATCAATTTCCTCACCGTTAATTCTAACAATATGTGCGGCTTTATCGATCTCGATACCACCGATATTAACGCTTTCACCCTGATCAAGAGAGTATGTTCTACGAATGATCGCATCAACTCTTGCAGTCAGGATCTTTGGACTAAATGGTTTTGCAATATATTCATCTGCTCCAAATTCAAAGCCCTGTAATTCGTCTCTTTCTTCCCCTTTGGCTGTCAGCATAATGATCGGCACCTTAGAGTTCTTTCTGATTTCCTGGCAAACTTCCCAGCCATTCATTTTTGGCATCATAACGTCCAGAATGATCAGTGCAATATCTTTATCTTCATAAAAACGGTCAACTGCTTCTTCACCGTCTGCAGCTTCTATTACTTCATAATTTTTTCTGGTCAGGAAATCGTTGACCAGTTTTCTCATTCTGCTTTCATCATCTACAACAAGTATTTTCATTTTATCCATAATCTCACCCATATACATAGTTCTTCAATTTTCAATAACTCTATGTATTTCTATCCTTTCTGACATTCATTTCTCTTTTCATAGTTACGATTGTAAAACACAACTATGTTTAAAATGTGAAAAGAGAAACGCAAACTTTTTTACTACTCTTATTTTCCAGTTAAGCTGGCTTCCTTCACCTTCACTGCTGCCTCTCTGGATTCCAGTTCCTCTTGCCATGTTGCATACTTATCCTGCAGTTTATTCTCATAGTTAATTACATTGACATTAGATCCTGACATCGCAATATAGACCATGACTCCAATTGCAATTGCCAGCATTCCATTTAAGATCATGGATGTAACAAATCTACTCTTGTTCTTTTTATTCTCTCGCTCCAGCTTTTTAATCTTGTCCTGGTACTTGAATCCTTCTCTTCGATCATTCATTTCTGACTGAATATCCTGTCTTACCGGAATCGGACGTACCTTATCATTTGGTATATCCTTATTGATGTAAAGATACTGCTGCAGTTCTTTCAGATAATCCATACCGATCTGTGTCTTGAACAATTCCTTGTCGAGGATCTTATTATAAAGCACATAGACCTGTGCTGGATCTTTTTTGTTCGTCTTCTGCGTCATATATTTAATTGCATTTAATTCATCTTTTGCATCCTGCGCAGCTTCTTCTGACTTGAACCGATATCCGCCTACAATAAACTCCTTATTCTTTTCCTGTTTTTTCATATTTCTATCTCCCTTTCGTACCAATATTCCCCTGAATATTACGTTCTGCTTTGTTAGATACTTCGATTATAACATAGAATCTGCTTATGCTAAAGATTAGAAATTTAAAATGCACGGTGATTTTTTGATCATAGCCTGCAAATCAGGCCTACTTTCTCATTTTTCCCTGATCTTCCCCTTGACGAAGCTCTTTTTCTAGTATAGTATATAAAAGTAAGGCACTTTATATAGTTTGCTTAGAGTGACCTTTCAAGCAGTGCAGGTTTCTAATCTTTGCAACTGTCTGAACCTGGGGTAGTAAAGGCTTCGACAGGGGCTTTGAAGCTGGTGAAGCTATTCGCACGGGATGCGTCAAATTCCACAAACAAATAAACGCTAACGATAATTTAGCATACGCTGCCTAATCGCAGCTGTCACTACTAGGCGTCCTACAACCTGGTAACTGGCATCGACTCTGTAGGGAACTCCAATTACTAAGCTTTGCGTAGTTGGTGGATTTATGAAGCTACTGATGACATTAGGGTGTTAGTTCCCGAATGTCGGAGGGAATGTTAAAAAACTGACTATAATAGTAGAAGAACAGTGGATTGGCTTTTGGACACGGGTTCGACTCCCGTCTACTCCACTATTTTACGTAAAGACACAATCTTGTTTATGGATATTCCTATACAAGGAACTGTCTTGCGTAGTAACGAAAAGAACAGAGCAATCTGTCAATGTCATTAAGTTAATGTATTGACTCGACGACAGACATTACAAAGAGATTT
>CAJMQE010000045.1 GCA_905215405.1 uncultured bacterium | reverse complement strand
TACGGTGGTGTGGGAGGACGGTAAATAAAATAATTATTTACCTCCTACCCGATTTCCAGACATGCTTTTCTATATAAAAGTGCCAATATTCGACAAAATAACTGAAAATTGTACAGAAAATAGTTGAATGGTTGGAAAACTAGTGATAATATAGTAATATGAATTGCGTGTAGGGGGAGACTAGATGAATGTTCTCAAAAAAATGCTTGTTGTGGACGACGTGGAAGTAAATCGAGTAGCGATCATGGCAAATATGTGTGATGACTATGACATCATTGAAGCAGAAAACGGTAAAGAGGCACTTATGATCATGAATACACAAAAGATCGATGTTCTGGTACTCGATTTATTTATGCCGGTCATGGATGGAACGGAAGTGCTTCGTGAAATGAAGAAATCTGAACTTCTGACATTTATTCCAGTGATTGTCGTATCAGCAAGTGATGATACAGAAAAGGAAATTGAAGTCCTAAATCTTGGGGCGGACGAAATTATTAGAAAACCATTTGATGGTCGTGTATTAAAGAGAAGAATCAATAATATTATGACGGTCAGATCGACAGAATATATCGATAATATCAGAAGTCAGTTGCAATCTGTTATGGATGGTGCGAGTGATGCGATTTATCGAGTCAGGATCAAGGACAGACTGGATAAATATGTTGCTGAGGCAGAATGTGTAAATGATGAATTTTTTCTGATGCGAGGGATTCGCAGAGAAGATTACATTGGCAGAAAGATTCTTCCGGTCAACTGGATCCTTGGCGAGGATTATAAGATCGTTATGGCAAAGATCGAAGAAGCTTTGCATGCGAGACAGTCAAGAGCACATTTTGAGTACCGGATCAAGGGCGCTGATGGCAATATAAAATATGTTGAAGCGAGAGCGGGAATTACTTATAAAAGTCAGGAGTCAATTCTTGATATCATTGAAACAGACAGAACCGAAAAAAGACGACTGCAGACGCAGGTCACGAATCTGGAAAGTAAATATGAAGTGCATACCAAACTCTTTCAGGTGGTACTTGATACGTTGCCAGGCAGTGTTACAATCTATGAGGTGGAACAGGATCATATTCGGATTCTCTTTGCAAATGAAGCAATGTGCATGATGCTTGGCTATGAAAAAGAAGAGTTCTTATCAAAGGTAAGAGAAGATGCATTGTTTCTGGTTCATCCTGAGGACAGAAAGGAACTGATGGCGCGATTTCGGATGTCATCTGTTCAGTCAATTGGATTCGAAGATACATTTCGATGTATGAGAAAGGATGGACAGTACGTCTGGATCAAATTATATGCCAGTGCCATGGAAAGAACAAATGACAAACTAATCGTATACGGATCATGTTCTGACGTGGATACTCTGATCGAAAAGGCAGAAAAGGATTCGCTTACCGGAATATTTAACAGGCAGGCTTTTGATATCTATGTCAAGAACGATCTTCTTGGAAATGAAAAAGAAGGTTGTACGAAAACAATGCTGATGATCGATATCGACTATTTCAAAAAAGTAAATGATACCTTTGGACATGATTTTGGAGATGAAGTCCTCAAGAAAGTAGCACATACGCTTTCTGGTATTTTTAGAAGTGAAGATGTCGTTGCAAGACTTGGTGGGGATGAATTTTGTATTTATATTGCAAGAGAAATTTCGAGAAAAACTATCATAGAGCGAGTCAAACAGGTCAATCGGGAACTGCAGATGACCTTTGAGGAAGCATTGGGTAAAGTTACTATATCTGCATCGATTGGAATCGCATTTTCACCACAACATGGAAAGACATATAAAGAATTATATAAAAGTGCAGATACCGCACAATATCTGGTCAAGAAAAATGGAAAAAATGGGTTCTGTATTTTTGGGGAATGCAGGGATCATGAATAGGGAGAGAAATATATGCTGAACTATGAGATTTTACAGGAAGCTGGTGTGGAATATAAAGCGGCGCTGAAAAGGTTTGCTGATAAAGCCGATATCTATGAAAAGTATATCAGAAAGTTTTCAGAGGATACGCATTATGAGCAGGCAAAAGAAGCATTTAAAAATAATGATCATGATGAATTATTAAAAACTGTCCATCCTATTAAAGGAATCGTTGGTACGTTGGGGATGAACCAGCTTTATCAGGATGCTGATGACGTAGTACAGGCAATTAGGGAAAACAGGCAGAAAGATATCACGTCCTGCTTTCAGAAATTTGCGGCTTGCTATGAGCGGACTACAGAAATATTAAGTAGATTATAATTGAAAAATACATATTTTTTCTGTGGCTGAAAAAAGCCTGAAAAATGCAATAAGAAAGCTTTTTAACGACATTTGAAAATAAGCTTGAAATATTAAATGTGGTATGCTAAAATACATCTTGTATGTAATTAACCGGTATTCAGATACAGGACACTCCGACCTGTTTCTTAGTATCAGGTGATTAAATTTAAGGAGGAATATCAATTATGATATCAAAAGAAAAGAAATCAGAAATCATCGCAGCTTATGGAAGAACACCTAACGATACAGGTTCACCAGAAGTTCAGATCGCTATCTTAACAGAAAGAATTACTGAGTTAACAGAACATTTAAAAGTTAACAAGAAAGATCATCATTCAAGAAGAGGTCTTCTTAAGATGGTAGGTCAGAGAAGAGGTTTACTTGATTACCTTAAGAAGAAAGATGTTGAATCTTACCGTTCATTAATCGAACGTTTAGGAATCAGAAAGTAATTAAACTGGGGCGGAGTAATCCGCCTCATTTTTTCGTGAGTATACGTTTTATCGTATCTTATGAAAAGAAAGATACGCAGAAGATTTTTACCGAGACCACTGAAAAGCGTATTTTACATAAAATACTTTTTTCAGTTGTTTCGGATCTTCTGCAGAGAAAAAGTCCGTGACAAAAGGGAACGGATCAATGAGTATCTAGAACAGATTAGAAGGAATACTGTGTGAAAACACAAATTTGAATTGCGCAAATGCGTAAGAATGGAGGAATTATGTACAAAAGTTTTAGTATGGAATTAGCCGGCAGAACTCTGACAGTTGATATCAATAGAGTCGCAAAACAGGCAAACGGTGCAGCATTTATGCACTATGGTGATACAGTCGTATTATCAACAGCAACAGCTTCAAAACAGCCAAGAGAAGGAATTGATTTCTTCCCACTGAGCGTTGAATATGAAGAAAAACTGTATTCAGTTGGAAAGATCCCAGGTGGATTTAATAAAAGAGAAGGAAAGGCTTCAGAAAATTCTGTCCTTACATCACGTGTAATCGATAGACCTATGAGACCATTATTCCCTAAAGATTATAGAAACGATGTTACACTGAACAATCTTGTTATGTCAGTAGATCCACAGTGCCGTCCTGAACTTGTTGCTATGCTCGGTTCAGCAATTGCTACAAGTATCTCTGATATTCCATTTGATGGTCCATGTGCGACAACACAGATCGGTATGATCGATGGTGAATTTATTGTCAATCCTACACAGGAACAGTGGAAGAATGGTGACCTGAATTTAACAGTAGCATCAACAAGCCAGAAAGTAATTATGATCGAAGCTGGTGCAAATGAAATTCCAGAAGACAGAATGATCGAAGCAATTTACAAAGCTCATGCTGTTAACCAGGACATCATTGCATTCATCAACAAGATCGTTGCTGAAGTTGGCAAAGAAAAACATACTTATACAAGTTGTGCAGTACCACAGGAAATGTTCGATGCAATGAAAGAAATCGTAACTCCTGAAGAAATGGAAGTTGCTGTATTTACAGATGATAAGCAGACAAGAGAAAAGAACATTGATGAAATCACTGAAAAATTAAGTGAAGCATTTGCAGATAAAGAAGAATGGCTTGAAGTACTTGGTGAAGCTGTTTACCAGTACCAGAAAAAGACAGTACGTAAGATGATCTTAAAAGATCACAAACGTCCAGATGGCCGTCAGATCACACAGATCAGACCACTTGCTGCTGAAGTTGATATTGTACCTAGAGTTCATGGCTCTGCAATGTTTACAAGAGGACAAACTCAGATCTGTACAATTACAACACTTGCTCCTTTATCTGAATCACAGAGAATTGACGGACTTGATGAAAACGAAGTAACAAAGAGATATATGCATCATTATAATTTCCCATCCTACTCAGTTGGTGAAACAAAACCATCAAGAGGACCAGGACGTCGTGAAATCGGTCATGGCGCTTTAGCTGAAAAGGCACTTGTACCTGTTATTCCTTCAGTAGACGAATTCCCATATGCAATTCGTACTGTATCTGAAACATTTGAATCAAATGGTTCTACATCACAGGCATCTATCTGTGCATCAACAATGTCACTGATGGCAGCCGGTGTACCAATTAAGAAACAGGTAGCTGGTATCTCCTGTGGTCTTGTAACTGGTGATACAGATGATGATTATATCGTTCTGACAGATATTCAGGGCCTCGAAGATTTCTTCGGTGATATGGACTTTAAGGTAGCTGGTACACATGATGGTATCACAGCTATTCAGATGGATATTAAGATCCACGGCCTTACAAGACCAATCGTTGAAGAAGCAATCAGAAGAACAAAAGAAGCTAGAGAATATATCTTAAATGAAGTTATGACTCCAGCTATTGCACAGCCTCGTAAAGAAGTTGGCGAATTTGCTCCTAAGATCGTTCAGATCAAGATCGATCCTGCAAAGATCGGTGATGTTGTTGGCCAGAGAGGTAAGACAATTAATGCTATTATCGATGAGACAGGCGTAAAGATCGACATTTCTGATGAAGGTGCTGTATCAATCTGTGGCGTTGAAAAAGAAGGCATGGATAAAGCAATCAACTACATTAAGATCATTACAACAGATTATGAAGAAGGACAGATCTTTGAAGGTAAAGTCGTAAGCATCAAAGACTTTGGCGCATTTATTGAATTTGCACCAGGTAAAGAAGGTATGGTTCATATTTCTAAGATCAGTAAAGAAAGAGTTGAACATGTGGAAGATGTTCTTTCACTTGGTCAGGTCGTTAAAGTTGTATGCCTTGGTAAAGATAAAATGGGACGTACAAGCTTTAGTATGAAAGATGTGAAGTAATTAATTCATATAAAAAATAAATAATAGGAAGTGCATCGGCTTACCAGCGATGGTAAGCCGTAATGCAGACGGAGGTAAGCTATGGTAGATCAGAATTGTGCATATTGTGTAGAAGGAGATATCGTTGCAAAGTTCGGTATCAAAATTTGTGAACTTGAAACTTCAAAAGTGTTCTTATTTAAAGAACAGTCACATCCAGGCAGATGTATCGTTGCACATAAGAAACATGTAGGCGATATGAATGAACTGACAGCAGAGGAAAGAAGTGCGTACTTTGAAGATGTTGCTCGTGTAGCAAGAGCAATTATGGCAGCTTTCCATCCTGATAAAGTAAATTATGGTGCATATGGTGATACAGGTCATCATCTTCATTTCCATTTGACACCAAAGTATAAAGATGAGTTTGAATGGGGCGGTACATTTGAAATGAACCCTGACAAAAAATATCTTACAGATGCTGAGTATGCTGATATGATCGAAAAAATCAAAGCAAACATCAAATAGTAAAAAAATCCTATGAAATAGTAAAGACAGCTGAAATAGTAATTTTATTTCAGCTGTTTTTCCGTATAAGGAGCATGTACCTGCGTTTGAATCAGATTCTGTTGTATGACTCATGTATTGTCATTCCAACATTTGTATGGTAATATAGTTCTATAACATTAAGAAAAATGATATAGTCTTTAGGACAAATGTACAGTAAAATGAGGAAAGGATACCTGTTTTATGAAATGTACGGAGGAAAATGAAAAGAGCGAATCACCAATGATGACAGCAATGGGAAGTGAACAGTTGTATCTTTATTCATTAAAGAAGATGGCTGAGCAGAATGCTAGGAATAATAAGATCACTCTGACTAATTTATATGGAAAAAATGCATTCTTGTTTCTTGCAAATGAGAATATTCATAATCATCCTGAGAACAGATACGCATTGATTCGAATGGATATTTATCGGTTTAAGACTGTAAATGAATTTTGTGGCAGAGATGCAGGAGACAAGTTGCTTGTATTTATAGCAGACTGTTTTCGAAAATATGAAAATAATGAGACGATCGTAGGACATCTTCGTGCAGATGTTTTCGTAATGTGCGTACCTTATCAGAATCAGGAGCAGATTATTCAGATCGTCAATGATATCAATGATAAAATAGCAGGATATCAGATTGCATGCAAAATATTACCTGCATTTGGTATTTGCGTGTCCAAGCAGGGGATGGATGTCAGCCTGCTTTCAGACTATGCAAATCTTGCATTACAGCAGATTAAAGGAAAAGTCTTTTCATGGTATTGCTTTTATAATGAGAAGATGAGACAACAATTATTATTTGAAAAGAAAATAGAAAATGAAATCGTAGAAGCTTTGAATCAGGAACATCTGAAAGTGTACATTCAGCCCAAGGTTGACATGCGTACAGAAAAAGTGATCGGTGGAGAGGCATTGATTCGTTGGGAGCGTCCACAAGAAGGATTTTTTTATCCGGATCAGTTCATTCCAGTTCTCGAGAAAAGCGGATATATCATAGATGTTGATATTTATGCATGGAGACATGTGTTTGAAGCATTACGGGAGTGGATCGACAAAGGGCTAGAACCAGTACAGATTTCGATCAATGTATCCCGTATGCATGCATATCAGAAAGATTTTCAGGTAGTGCTCTGTGACATGGCCAGTAAGTATCACATCTCACCGGATCTGATCAAGCTGGAGGTAACAGAAAGCGTTCTTTCAGAAAATCAAGAGGAATTCTATAGTAACATGTATAACCTTCAGAAGAAGGGATTTGAATTTTCAATGGATGATTTTGGATCGGGATATTCGTCAATGAATATGCTGAAAGATGAACCAATTGATGAGGTGAAGCTGGATCGTAACTTTTTAAGTGACAGTTCTCAGGCAAAAGGGCAGATTATTATCAGACATATGATTGACATGGTACGGGAACTCGATCTCGATATGATTGCAGAAGGTGTTGAAACCAGAGAACAGGCAGAGTTCTTAATGAAATGTGGCTGCTTCAGAGCACAGGGCTATTATTACTATAGACCAATGCCTTGTGAAGAATTTCAAAAGCTTCTCGTTGTCAGGAGAAGAGAAAATACATGACTAAACAGGAAGTATTAAAAAAATATTTTGGTTATACAGAATTCAGGGAAGGGCAGGAAAAATTGATAGACAGTATCCTTGATGGCAGAGATACGTTCGGGATTATGCCAACAGGTGCTGGTAAATCACTTTGCTATCAGATTCCTGCCTTAATGCTGGATGGAATTACACTGGTCATCTCACCACTGATCTCGCTTATGAAGGATCAGGTTCGTGCATTGAATGACGCAGGTGTTCATGCGGCGTATTTTAATAGTTCGCTGACGGCTGTTCAGTATCGAAAAGCACTGGAATTAGCAGCATTAGGACAGTATAAGATCATTTATGTTGCACCGGAACGACTGATGCTGGATGGATTTATTGAGTTTGCAAGAAAGGTCAGAATTTCCATGATCAGTGTAGATGAAGCACATTGTGTATCTCAATGGGGACAGGATTTTCGTCCAAGCTATCTCAAGATAATGGAATTTACAGATAAAATATGCCAGTACGGGGCAGATAGACCTGTAATCAGCGCCTTTACAGCGACGGCTACAAAAGAGGTAAGGGATGATATTATTTCTGTCCTGCAACTGAAAGATCCATGCGTGGTAACAACAGGATTCGACAGAAAAAATTTATTCTATTCTGTGAAGACACCAAAAGATAAATATAGTGAAGTAGAAAAATATGTTTCTGAAAATGCAGATAAAAGTGGCATTATTTATTGCTCTACCAGAGATAATGTAGAAGACGTGTGTCAACGGCTGGTAAAAGCCGGATACCCTGCAACTAGGTATCATGCAGGACTTTCAGATGCGGAAAGAAGACAAAACCAGGATGACTTTATTTACGATAACAAGCCGATCATGGTAGCTACAAATGCATTTGGTATGGGAATAGATAAATCTAATGTCAGATATGTCATTCATTATAATATGCCGAAGAATATTGAAAGCTATTATCAGGAAGCAGGAAGAGCGGGACGTGATGGGGAAGAATCAGAGTGCATTCTTTTATATGCACCACGTGATGTGATCACAAATCAGTTCTTTATCGATAACAATCGTGATAATACAGAGCTGGATCCTGAAACTTTACGAACTGTCATGGAAAGAGACCGCGAACGACTGAAGAAAATGACGTATTACTGTATTACCAATGAATGTCTGAGAGATTATATCCTACGATATTTTGGAGAATATGGTGCGGCTAACTACTGTGGAAAGTGCTCAAACTGCCTGACTGAATTTGAAGACGAAGATGTAACTGAGGCAGCAGTTTCCCTGATCAAATGTGTGAAATCTGCACATCAACGCTATGGGATGACGGTCATTACAGATACAGTACATGGAAGCAATAATATGAAGATCAGGCAGTATCATATGGATGAAAATGATGCATATGGAGAACTGGCCAAGGTTCCTGTCTACAGAATCAGACAGATCATGAATTATCTGGTCCTACAGGACTATTTGTTCCTGACTAATGAGGAATATTCGATTGTACAGTTGACAGAGCGCTCAGAGGCAGTTTTAGATGGAACAGATACGGTCATAATGAAAATAGCCAAAGAAAAGCCAAAGACGGCTTCTGATACAAAGAAAAAGAATGGTAGACGTTCCAGAAGTGTCTCAGCAGATGATCAGGATGTGGATTTTGCATTGTTTGAACAGCTGCGGGAACTTCGTATGAAAATAGCGAAGGAAGAACATACGCCACCATACATTGTTTTCTCAGATAAGGCATTAAAGGATATGAGTGTGAAAAAACCAGCAGATAGAGCGGAATTTCTGGAAGTATCTGGTGTAGGAGAAGTAAAATGTGATAAATACGGTGATGTATTTATGGAGGCAATTGCAAACTACGTGAGCAATACCCCCTTGTCAGATAGATAAAAAAATGCTAAAATATACTACGGAATTTTGACTATATGATTTGTAGTAGTACAGTTATATTATATGGTTTACGATAGTTTATACATAGATGAAGGAGATAGTAATATGTCAGGACATTCAAAATTTGCCAATATCAAACACAAAAAGGAAAAAAATGATGCGGCAAGAGGTAAAATATTTACAAGACTTGGAAAAGAACTGCTTGTAGCTGTTAAAGAAGGTGGCAGTGCTGATCCTAACAATAACAGTAAGTTAAGAGATGTTGTTGCTAAAGCAAAAGCAAACAATATGCCTAATGATACAATCGCAAAGGCAATTAAAAAAGCTGCTGGCGATGGTGATGGTGCAAATTATGAAAGTGTGACTTACGAAGGTTATGGTCCTAACGGAACAGCAATCATTGTTGAAGCACTTACAGATAATAGAAACAGAGCAGCTTCTAATATCCGTAACGCATTTACAAAGGGTGGCGGAAATGTTGGTACTCCAGGATGTGTTTCTTTTATGTTCGATAAGAAGGGTCAGATCATTATTGATAAGGAAGAATGTGATCTCGAAGCAGATGATCTTATGATGATGGCACTTGATGCAGGCGCAGAAGATTTTTCAGAAGAAGATGACAGCTTTGAAGTTGTAACAGATCCAGATGATTTCAGTGCAGTAAGAGAAGCTCTTGAAGCCAAAGATATTGCAATGGCATCTGCTGAAGTAACAATGATTCCTCAGACATGGGTAGAACTTTCAGCAGAAGATGACATTAAGAAAATGCAGAGAATTCTTGATCTGCTTGATGATGAAGATGATGTTCAGGAAGTTTACCACAACTGGGATGAGGCAGACGAATAAGAGTCGGATATCAAAAAGACTATAGAGTGAATGGCACGCTTTTTCAATTATATCGAAAGGATATGAAGAAAAAGTGTGCCATTTTCATTTTAAAAAGCTAGGGTTAGTGAATCCATAATGAAATAAATGTATTATGCGACAAAATTAGCCAAAATATCTTTTTAATCCGAAAGAAAAGTGATATGATAATTTTGTAAATATAAAAAGCGGAATGCACTGAAGGAGTCCGATTATGCGTATATATGAATTGAAAATGGCTGATGAGCTGATCATTGCAATATCCATTAAGAATGAATATATGGAATTTAAATCTGTAGTGGTTGGAAAAGACAAAAAGAATATTTATATTGAGCCGATTCGTGTGAATGAAAAAGTGGTGAACTTTTATAACAGTCATGCAAGACTCGATTTATTATCAATTCGTGATGGTAAGCCTCCAATCCAGTGGAAACTTGTAAATTTGAAAATCGCAGTATTTGAGGGGAAGACCTGCTATGTAATTGAAACAGCGTCAGTTGGGACGGAAGTGAATCGTAGAAATACGTTTCGTATGTATGTTGGAATTGATGGTGTGGCTCAGCTTGGAAGTAATCGAAAAGCAGAGAATGTGATTGTGAAAGATATAAGTGAAAGCGGTTTTTCATTTGTATCAAAGCAGAACCTCGAAGAGTTCAAAAATATTCCGGTACGACTGGTGTTTAGCGATGACGCAGACAAATTTAGTCTGATGGGGATCGTAGTTCGTAAAGACACTGTAAATGAGGAAAAAAATGTATATGGTTGTATTCTGAATAGTAAGAACTATCTGCTGGGCCGTTATATTGCAACGAAACAGAGGGAAAAACTGGCTAAGCATTATTCAAATGTTTCAGATAAAAAAGTAGATGCAGCCCATCAGATGAAAGCGGAACTGGAACGTGATGAAAAGCGAAAAGCAGGTAATGCAGTGCAGGCGTCAAAACCACTCAATCAGATTGATAAGCATGAACGTAGGGGATATTTTCACAGATAGTACAAATGTATACGCTATGATAATGGATAAGAAATGCGGTTTCATTTATAATCATAAGCGATGATCTTTGAATCAGGCGGGTTCGATGCGGTTTGTAAGCAAACGAAAGACAAATTAAAAGTGGTGATAACATGAATGTAAGTAATAAAAGTAAAGTTAACAGATTTGCCAGTGATTATGAAGTCACGAAGATGTGCCCAAAATGTGGTATGAAAATGAAATATGCCTATGGAGAAACTTATGTCTGCACAGGATGTGGTTTCCAACAGTTGTCTGATTTTGGACTTGTAAAACAATTTTTAGATGAAAACGGCCCAACACCAGCCATTATCATCAGTGAGAAAACGGGTGTCTCGGTTGACTATATCAATAAATTGCTAAGACAGGGTAGAATTGAAATTCCAGATGGATCAGATGTATATATCAAATGTGAAAAGTGCGGAACGGATATTCGTTACGGAAGATTCTGCCCGGACTGCATGCAGAAAACTGTAAATGGAATCAGTAATGCTATGTGGATGCCTGAAGTTGGAGAAAAGCCAAAACAGAAAAAAACAGGTAAAATGAGAACTGCTGATTTTATCAAACAGCGGAAGGAATGAATGGGTGAATTCTTTAGGAATGTATTAACTTCTGAATAAAACATATGTAAAAGTTGCTAAAAAAGCGCTCAAAAGGCTTGACATATTTTGGTAAAGTGCTAAAGTATATATAATGCTATTTTGTTTTATAGAAAGAAGGCTTATTATATGTTTGGTTTATCTAAGAAAACACCAGAAGAAAAAATGGCAAAGTATGTCAGCAAACACAACTGGAATGCTTTAAACAGCTACGTTGATGGAGACAAAGAAACAAGACTCTCACTTGCAAAAGCTTGTGCAGGTTCAGACGACAATAGTTGTATCGATATTTTACTTCGTCTTATGGATGATGACGATGATGAAGTAAAAATTGAAACATGCAAGACTTTGGAAAAAGTTGGTACAGATCATGTAACAGCTGATTTACAGCAGATTCTGTTAAAGACTCCAGAGGACAAAAAAGAACTTAGAGAAGCTCTTAGTACCACAATGCAGAAGCTTAGAAGCAGATAGTTTTTGTTTTATGATACATATACTCTCAGGATATGCATTTGTGTGAAATGTATATTCTGGGAGTTTTCTTTTTTTAGAGAATAGCAGACAAAATGAAATGGAGAAATGAAAATGCCTGAAAAAACAAAAAAAGATATATTAATTATAGAAGATGATAAAGAATTATCGATGATCACATCGGATATGCTTGAAGATTATGGATATGAGATAGGAATCTGTCATACTGCCGAGGATGCTTATGATTTTCTGACAGAACACGCTGTCAGATTGATCATACTCGATATTAATCTACCAGGGGATTCAGGATTTGATTTTTGTCAGGAATTGAGACGTTCATCGACGGTGCCAGTCATATTTGTCAGTGCAAGAACAAGTGAAACTGATCGAATTACAGGGCTAGATCTTGGAGCAGATGATTATCTGGCAAAACCCTATTCTTTACAGGAATTATTGTCCAGGATCAAAGCGAATATGAGAAGGGCATATGGATTTGGAAAGGAAGACCGGATCATGAAATTTGGAAATGTAACAGTTCGTACATCTTCCAGAAAAGTGGAGAAGGAAGGCGTGAACGTGAATCTCTCCCTAAAAGAATACGATATTTTATTGTATTTACTCGAGCATAGTAATCAGGTAGTAAGCAAAGAGAATATAATAACAGGTGTATGGGGGGCAATGGCACAGATAGAGGATTCCAGTCTGGCAGTTCACATCAGATGGCTGAGGGAAAAACTGGAAGATAATCCGGGCAAACCTGAATTTATTAAAACAGTATGGGGCATAGGATATAAATTTGAAAATGAGGAAGAGAAATGAGAACAAAACAGTTTAAGAGTAATCTTTTAAAAGCTGCTGTCTGCTTCTGGCTCTGCTTTACCTGCTTTTATGCAGTGTTTATTGTTCGCGGATATGGAGAAAGCGGTAAACGAGAACAAGAACAGAAGAGGAGTCAGGTGGTAGCATTAAATGAAATCAGGCAGTTATCCCAAGGTGATGATCGAGAACAACTGCAAAATGCAATTGAGGCGCTAGAAAGTGAAATTACAACACAGATCAGTCAGGGAACGGTCCAGGCACTGTCTAACAATTCGATCATTATGATTTATGCAGGGGTTACGATTTTTCTTGTTATTCTATTTTTATATATTTATCTAAATGTGATCAGACCGTTTAACCGCCTGAATGAATTTGCATCACAGGTAGCAGCTGGAAATCTCGACCTTCCACTGGAGTTTGAAAGGAATAATATGTTCGGTGCATTTTCATGGGCATTTGACAGTATGCGGCTTGAAATTCGAAAGGCCAGGGCATGTGAAAAAGAGGCAATTGAGAATAATAAGACTGTAATCGCGACTATATCCCATGATATAAAAACGCCGATTGCATCGATAAGAGCTTATTGTGAAGCACTGCTTGCTGGTATGGATCATAACCCAGAGAGAAGACAGCGCTATACTAAGGTGATCATGAACAAATGTGATGAGGTCAGCAAACTTACGAATGATCTCTTCCTACATTCTCTTTCAGATTTGGATAAATTAAAGATAAATGCAGAATGTTATGATTCCAGACAAAAAATTGGGGAGATTTTACAAGGAATCGCTTTGGGTAATGCAAGAGTGGAGCTTATCGGAGAAATTCCATCTTGTCAGATCTGCGTCGATGGTAGAAGACTGGAACAGGTCTATGAAAATCTGATTGCAAATGCAGATAAATATGCACCTGGCAGTCCAATTAGAATCACGCATAGAATGCAGGATGGATATCTGATCACTGCAGTCAGGGATTATGGGAATGGGATTGCAGATAAGGATTTTCCTTTTATTTTTCAAAAGTTCTATCGTGGTGAAAATACACAGGATAAGCCAGGGGCCGGACTTGGACTTTTCATTGTAAAATATATTATGGAGCAGATGAAAGGTAAAGTGACGCTGCATAATACAGAACAGGGCCTTCTTGCAGAGATCTGGATCAAAATAGAAAAATATGAATGAATGGTAACTGGCAATGTGTAATATGCCAATATAGCACAATTTTTGTTAATAGGCGAACAAGTTTGTCCGCCTGCAGGTAAAAATGCCTGTATGGGCGATATAACGCATAAAAATGGTACAATAGGATTGCATCGTTGGTTACAGAGTTCTTACAAGAGTGCAAATAAAGTGGGAGCAGAGCAGTAGATACTGCAATGCTCTATTTTATTATATAATATTTGAATAATCTGCAATATGAAAGAAATATTTGCTGATGTCGAATTATAGGCAATAAAACAAAAGAACAGCGAAAATATCTAAAGAAATAGCTCAAGAAATCTATATAATGCAATAAAATATACAATTAGTGAAAAAATTAACATATTTATATGGAAATTATTAACAGTACATGTTATAATACAGTTATAAAAAATATATAAAAGAGAGGTATAAATTATGGGAAACAGATTTATTTTAAATGAAACATCATATCATGGTGCAGGTGCTATTGAAAATATTGCTGTAGAAGCAAAGGCACGTGGCTTTCATAAAGCATTTGTTTGTTCAGATCCTGATCTTGTTAAATTTGGGGTGACAAAAAAGGTTCTGGATGTTTTAGATCATAATGGACTTGCTTATGAACTCTATTCAAATATTAAGCCAAATCCAACAATTGAAAATGTTCAGTGTGGCGTTGAAACATTTAAAAAATCTGGGGCAGATTATCTGATCGCCATTGGTGGTGGTTCTTCAATGGATACTTCAAAGGCAATTGGTATTATTATCAAGAATCCTGAATTTGAAGATGTCAGAAGCCTGGAGGGGGTTGCTGATACAAAGAATAAAGCAGTGCCAATTATTGCAGTTCCAACAACTGCTGGTACAGCTGCTGAAGTAACAATCAATTATGTTATCACAGATGCAGAAAAGAATAGAAAGATGGTTTGTGTTGATCCACATGACATTCCAGTCGTAGCAGTTGTAGATCCTGATATGATGTCATCAATGCCAAAAGGACTGACAGCAGCAACAGGTATGGATGCTCTGACACATGCTATTGAAGGATACATAACAGCAGGAGCATGGGAACTTTCCGATATGTTCCATCTGAAAGCAATTGAAATTATTTCTCGTTCTTTAAGAGATGCAGTTAATAATACTCCTGAAGGACGTGAAGGAATGGCTCTTGGCCAGTATATTGCAGGAATGGGCTTCTCTAACGTAGGTCTTGGTATTGTTCATTCTATGGCACATCCACTTGGTGCTCTTTATGACACACCACATGGTATTGCAAATGCAATTATTCTTCCAACAGTAATGGAGTATAATGCTGAAGCAACTGGAGAGAAATATCGTGATATTGCGAAGGCTATGGGCGTTACAGGAACAGAAAATATGTCACAGGAGGAATATAGAAAGGCAGCAGTGGATGCAGTAAAGAAACTTGCTAGTGATGTCGGTATTCCAGAAAATCTTAAGGAAATTGTTAAGGAAGAGGATATTCCATTCCTTGCACAGTCCGCATATGATGATGCATGCAGACCTGGTAATCCAAAAGATACCTGTGTTGAAGATCTTGCAGCACTTTATAAGAAACTGATTTAAGTCAGACAATTCTGATGTAAATACTGAAACAAACGGTTTTGATATAGGAAAGATAAATTTGGGGATCTTTTCTAGTATCAGAACCGTTTTTTTATGTGAAATATTTCGTTTATCATGTATAATAAGAAATACAGCCTAAAGTATAATCTGGAATGAACAGAGATACTATAGTTAGAGAAATGTAGAGAAGTTTTTGACAGGCTGAATAATTCTTATAAAATTATATGAGATACAGATGGAATCGTGAGGAATAAAAAATGAAGATAAAGAGAAATATGCCTAGAATATTGGGAAATTTAATACAAATGGATGATTTTTTGGAATCTTACCAGGATGCAGAGGAACAGATCTTTTCAGAAGTATTGCTGACAGAAATTGAAATAACAGGTGGAGAATTTTATGAGATTGATTTCTCTGCAAGCAGGATTGAAAAATGCAGGTTCATGGATGCTGATTTTGAGAAAAGTTCCTTTGTAGATGTTATTTTTAAAGACTGTGACTTTTCTAATTGTCATTTTGGAGAGGCATATTTCAACCGTTGTGAATTTATAAATTGTAAATGTGTGGGGACTGATTATCATGAAGCAGTCTGCAAGCAAACAGGCTTTTTAGAGTGTCAGCTCCGCTATGCAAATCTGACTGGTATTTATTTTGAAAATGTAGAAATTAAGAAATGTGATCTGACGGAGGCGGCTCTTTCTGAGGTCAAGTATAAAAACTGGACAATAGAGGATTCTCTGCTGGTAGGAGTGAATCTGTTTAAAACAAGATTAAAGGGAATGGATATATCAAGTAACGAATTCACTGATGCCATTGTTTCGGATTCAATGGAGGAGTTAAGAGGTGTCAGAATCTCTCCTGTACAGGCATTAGAAGCAGCAAGATTGCTCGGAATGGATATAATTTAAGGATTGAATATTACACAACAATAAGAGGAGTAACCATAAAATGGAATATAAAAGAATGATACCAGGTATTTTTCTGGAAAGGCCAAACCGTTTTATTGCTTTGGTTGAAATTGATGGTAAAGTTGAAAAATGTCACGTCAAGAACACTTCACGCTGTAGGGAATTGCTCTATAAAGGGGTAAAGGTAATTGTTGAAAAGGCTGATAATCCAGCTAGAAAAACCCAGTTTTCACTGATCTGTGTATATAAGGGAACAACATTGATCAATATGGATTCTCAGGCGCCAAACCAGGTCGTGGAAGAGTGGATCAGACAGGGAAATTTACTGCCAGATCTTACATATTTGAAAAGAGAAGTCAAATATGGTAATTCCAGATTCGATATATTTGCACAGGCAGGTGGCAGGGATGTTTTTGTCGAAGTCAAGGGGGTAACACTTGAAGAGAATGGGGTCGCGAGATTTCCAGATGCGCCAACTGAGCGAGGAAAAAAGCATGTACTTGAATTATGTGACTGCATAGAAAATGGATATGATGCGTATGTTGTATTTGTTATTCAGATGAAAGGGATACGATACTTTGAACCCAATGACTGTATGCAGAAGGAATTTGGAGATGCGCTTAGAATGGCACAGAAAAAGGGAGTTCATATTGTAGCGGTCTGGTGTGATGTGACAGAAACTTCACTGGATATTGCAGGGGAAGTGGAGGTCAGATTGTAGAACTGAAAAAATGCGAGATGAACAGAATTGCAACATGATCATTTTAATATAAATTACTAATAAAATTTTGCATATAAAAAAAGCTCCGGCAGAAGTGGAAAAGTAAACCGTTCCATTCTGTCGGAGTTTTTTATGTTTGAATTACAGGTTGAAACCAAAGTATCTTACAGCATTGTTGTAAGAGATACCTTCAACGATTTCTTTTAATGCTTTCTGATCATCAGGGTATTCACCATTTTCTACCCATCCACCGATTAATTCGCACATGATTCTTCTGAAGTATTCATGTCTTGTGTAAGATAAGAAACTTCTTGAATCTGTAAGCATACCGATGAAGTTACCAAGTAAACCTAAGTTTGCAAGTGATGTCATCTGGTTTGTCATACCTACTTTGTGATCATTGAACCACCAAGCAGAACCCTGCTGGATCTTACCAACACAAGTTGCATCCTGGAAACATCCGATTACAGTACCGATTGCTGCGTTTACAGAAGGGTTCAGTGAGTAGATGATTGTCTTTGGAAGTTCATCTGTTGCATTTAATGCATTTAAGAACTGAGCCATTTCAGCGGAGCAGTCATAAGTATTGATGCAGTCATATCCTGTATCAGGTCCTAACTGATCGAATCTGAATTTGTTGTTATCACGGATTGTACCATAATGTAACTGCATAGCCCAACCCATCTTGTTGTATTCTTTACCGACAGATACCATAAATGCTGTCTTGAATTTATTCATTTCAAGATCTGTAAGTTTTTCACCTTTTGCACGTTTTGCGAAGATTTCTTCGATCTCTGCATCTGTGTATGGTTTATACATTACATATTCAAGAGCGTGATCAGATACGCAACATCCCATTGAATCAAAGAACTGCATTCTGTTTCTTAATGCATCCATTAATGTAGCAAAAGATGTAACTTTGATACCGGAAACATCGCTTAATGTCTTGAGGTAATCAAGATATTCAGGTTTTTCAATATTCATAGCTTTGTCAGGTCTCCAAGCTGGAAGTACCTGAACATCAAATGTAGGATCTTCAGCGATCTGTTTGTGATATTCAAGAGAATCAACAGGATCATCTGTTGTACAGATTAAAGTAACGTTGGACTGTTTGATTAAGTTACGTACAGTCATGCTGTCTTCCTGAAGTTTTGCATTACACAGATCCCATACTTCCTGTGCTGTATCGCCACAAAGATGTCCTGTATAGCCGAAGTATCTCTGAAGTTCAAGATGGCTCCAGTGATAAAGTGGGTTACCGATTGCCTTTTCAAGAGTTTCAGCCCATTTCTGGAATTTTTCTCTATCTGAAGCATCACCTGTGATATATTTCTCATCAATTCCGTTTGAACGCATCTGACGCCATTTGTAATGGTCACCACCAAGCCATACCTGAGTGATGTTTTCAAATTTTCTGTCTTCAGCGATTTCCTTTGGATTAATATGACAATGGTAATCTAAAACTGGCATTTTAGCAGCATAGTCATGATAAAGTTTCTGCGCTGTTGGTGTAGAAAGTAAAAAGTCTTTGTCCATGAATTGTTTCATGTGAGTCCTCCATTTCTGCCGTATTACGGCGCCATATCTGTTGTGCAGAGTATGGTTTAAAATTTAGTTGTATTGCGTTTTATTAAATCGGCAGCAATAACAGTTCTTTGAGGAACTTTGCTACCGCTAAAAACCTTCATTAAAGAATTGACAGTATTAATACATAGCGATTCGACTTTACTGTCTATAGAAGTCAATTCCGGTTCGGTACATTTTGCAAGAATAGAATTATTATATCCAACAATGCTTAAATCATCAGGAATGGAAATTCCATTTTCATATGCAAATTTTACAGCACCAACGGCAAGAGAATCATCGGATGTGACAACAGCATCAAAGTGTTCGCCATGTTCGTAAAGTGTTGTCAGATAATCTTTAGCCCTGGAGATATCCTTATTGCACATATGGAAGAATTCACTTCGTATTTCAATGTCGTTGTGAATCAGTGCTTCTCGATATCCGGCGAGTTTGTTCTGCCCACTATAAGAGGTGCTGGTATAAAGATAAACGATATTTTTACGTCCGCTTTTGATCAGGGAGTCGGTAACAGAATAGACTGCAGCACGGTCATCACAAAGCGTCGTATAAATATTATTTCCCGGTAGATTACCATTGACCAGCATGATTGGCAGATCTTTTGCGGCTTTCAGTATATAATCATTATCTTTTGTATAAGGTTCATTGCTTAAAAATTTAGAACCTACAATAATAATGCCATCTACACGTTTGGATAAAACTAGATCCAGATATTTTTTCTTCACATCAAGACTGTTACCAGTACAGCAGAGAATAGAATCATAATCATTGGAGCGAAGTTCGCGCTCGATATAGTAGACTGCATTTGCAAGATAAATATCGGAAGAGTCGGTACACATGACACCAATCGTGTTCATGGAGTTAAGCCCCAGGCCTCTTGCGAATACGTTCGGGGTATATCCGAGTTCTTCCATAACAGAAAGGACACGCTGTTTAGTTTTTTCGCTGACATTGTCATTGCCGTTCATGACTCGTGATACAGTGGCAATAGAAACTCCAGCTTTTTTAGAAACATCATAAATATTCATTGGTTATACCTCGTAAACTGTTAATGTAAGTGCTTACATACTGATAAAATTATTATACAATGCAAAATTTATAAAAACAAGTAAAATTTGGTTTTCATTAGAAAAATGTACAGAGACAATAATTATGCGTGCGGGATCAGGAAAAAATAGCAGCAGTTAGACGATTATAAAAAGCTATATTATAATATAGAATTGAATTCTGACATATCAGCACGAAAAAAAAGAAATTGTTCATAAAAAAATAAAATAAGCATTGACTTATCAGACAAGAAATTGTAAAATATGTAATGTAAGCGCTTACAATACTGTTACATTTTGTTGAAAAGTGAAACGCGTATTGTATAAGCGAATGACTTTAGTGTAAAATAGGAGTGTCTTGCTTCACTGGGACATTACCCAAATATAAAGGAGAAAAATAATGCAAAGATTAAACAAAAGTATTACAAAAGCAGTTGACAGACCAGTCAAAGTCCTTCAGTTCGGTGAAGGTAACTTCCTTAGAGCTTTCGTTGATTACATTTTTGATGTAACGAATGAAAAGACAGATTTCAACGGTGGCGTTGTTATCGTAAAACCAATCGAATTTGGTAACCTTGACAGATTCCATGATCAGGAATGTCAGTATACTCTTCAGTTAAGAGGCTTCGAAAACGGACAGCCTAAAGAAATCACACGTCAGATCACATCTGTAGTTGATGCTGTAGCTGCAATCGATGATTATGAAAAATATCGTGAATATGGTCTTTGTGAAACACTTAGATTTATCGTTTCTAATACAACAGAAGCTGGTATCGTTTATGATGATACAGATAAATTTGAATTAAATCCACCTAAGACATATCCTGGTAAACTTACAAAACTTCTTTTTGAAAGATTCCAGAAATTCAACGGAGCACAGGATAAAGGTATTATCTTACTTCCATGTGAATTAATCGCTGATAATGGTATCGAACTTAAGAAATGCATTATGCAGTTCATCGAACTTTGGAACCTTGGTGATGAATTCAAGAACTGGATCGATACAGCTTGTTCATTCTGCCCAACACTTGTTGATAGAATCGTTCCTGGTTATCCAAGAGATGAAGCTGCTGAACTTTGTGAAAAATTCGGTTATGAAGATCAGTTGATCGACAGAGCTGAAACATTTGGTCTCTGGGTAATTGAAAGTGATGCAAACCTTCCACTTGAAAAACTGGCTGCTGAACTTCCATTTGAAAAAGCTGGACTTAATGTTGTATTTACAAAAGATCATCACCCATACAAAGAAAGAAAAGTTAGAATCCTTAATGGTTCACATACATCATTCGTACTTGCTTCTTTCCTTGCTGGTAACGACCTTGTAAAACAGTCAATGGATGACAAGACAATCAGACAGTATATGGAAGAAACATTATTTGATGAAGTTATTCCTACATTATCTCTTTCAAAAGAAGATTGTGAAGAATTTGCAAACGCTGTAATCGAAAGATTCCAGAACCCATTTGTAAAACATAAATTATTAGATATTTCTCTTAACTCAGTATCAAAATGGGAAGCTCGTTGTTTACCTTCATTCTTAGGATATGTTAATAAATTTAACAAACTTCCAAAATACCTTACATTCTCAATCGCAGCCCTGATGAGCTTCTACTCAACACAGGAAGAAGGAGAATTTAACGGAGGTGTTTGTCTGATCGGTGATAGAAATGGTGAAAAATACAATATCCGTGATGATAAATTCGTTCTTGATTTCTTCAAAGAAAATTCAGCTAAAGCACCTAAGGAATTTGCAGAAGCTTTCTTAAGCACAACAAAATTCTTCGGTGGCGAAGATCTTACAAAGGTTAACGGATTAGTTGATGTAATCGCTAACTATATTGCTGATATCAGAACAAGAGGTATGAGAGCAGTAGTTGAAGATTTAGTAAAATAATTCTGATTGATTCAGATTATTATATAAAAATTAAGACAAAATAGCAGAGATTAATTTTTATAACAGAGACGGGCGGATTATGATTAATCCGCTTTGTTTCTATCATGGAAAGTTACAAAAAGTTTATATTTATTTATGTTTATAGGAAAAGTTCAGGAAAGTTTTTAAATAGACAGAAAGCATATAGATAGAATTATCTGGACATAATTGTTCAGGAAATATCATATGCAGAAAAATTAATTTATGGAGATCTGAATAGGAACAGAAATTCATAAGAACAGAAACACGTAATGTTGATAACAGACACGGATGACCGTGTTATTGGAGGTTTATATGCAGGATATTATTAAGATCAATCCGAAAGATAATGTTGCAGTTGCACTGAAACCGATCGCAAAGGGAACAACTCTTGATGTGGCTGGTACACAGGTTACAACAATTGAAGATATTCCACAGGGCCATAAATTTGCAATCAAACCAGTTAAAAAGGGCGATGCAGTTATTAAATATGGTTTTAGAATCGGATATGCACAGGCTGATGTTGAAGTTGGTGGATGGATTCATACACATAACTTAAAGACAGCACTTGGCGAATTACTTGAATACACATACAATCCAACAGGATCTGATGTAGAACCAACCGAAGAAGCTTTCTTTGATGGCTACATGAGAGAAAATGGTAAAGTCGGCGTTCGTAATGAAGTTTGGATCGTTCCAACTGTTGGCTGTGTTAATTCAATTGCAAGAGCAATCGAAGCTACTGCAAGAATGAACAAACCAGAAGGCGTTGATGAAGTTGTTGCATTCCCACATCCTTATGGATGTTCACAGACAACAGATGATCAGGAACATACAAGAACAATTCTTGCAGATCTGATCAATCATCCAAATGCAGGTGCAGTTCTTGTGCTTGGTCTTGGATGTGAAAACAGCCGTATCGAAGTCCTGAAAGATTACATCGGCGAAGTAAATCCTGACAGAGTTAAATTCTTACAGGTTCAGGATGTCGAAGATGAACAGGAAGTTGCTGAAAAGATGATGGAAGAACTCATGAATTATGCAGCAACATTTAAGAGAGAAAAAGTTAGTGCAAAAGAACTTGTTATTGGTATGAAATGTGGCGGATCTGATGGATTATCAGGTATCACAGCAAACCCAACAGTTGGTGTATTCTCTGATATGCTTGTATCAAAAGGTGGTACAACAATTTTAACAGAAGTACCTGAAATGTTCGGTGCTGAAACACTTCTTATGGATAGATGTGCTAATAAAGAATTATTTGAGAAGACAGTTCATCTGATCAATGATTTTAAAGAATACTTTATTAAAAATGGTCAGGAAATTTATGAAAATCCATCACCTGGAAACAAAGATGGTGGTATTACAACTCTGGAAGATAAATCACTTGGATGCACACAGAAATCAGGACATTCTCTTGTAAAAGGTGTACTTGCTTATGGTGAAAGAGTACAGAATAAAGGTCTCAATCTTCTGAGCGCACCTGGTAATGACCTTGTTGCATCAACTGCATGTGCTGCATCTGGAGCACAGATCGTTCTTTTCACAACTGGCAGAGGCACACCATTTGCATCACCAGTTCCAACAGTTAAGATTTCAACAAATTCAAGACTTGCTGGTAAGAAAGGAAACTGGATCGACTTTAACTGTGGTAGACTTGTTGAAGATGTACCTATGGAAGAACTTTCAAAGGAATTATTTGATTTTGTTCTTGCAGTTGCATCAGGAAAGAAAGTAAAAGCAGAAGAAGCTGGATTCCATGATCTTGCAATCTTTAAACAGGGCGTTACACTCTAATCGTTAAAATGTATTAGAAATGCACTGCGACCTGAGTAAACAATGAAAACTTCGTGACAGACTTTTGAGCAGGAGCTGTTGCGAAGTTTTTATCTATGCATGGGTCGTAAAATGAAAATGATTTCGTAATATGAGTCCTATAAATGAATCTGTATGGTCATGTTTGATGGCAGATTCGAGTATAGTATAATCATATGAGCAAAATATTAAGGGCATGGTAATATATGAATAACAGTTTTTTTGTATATATGTGGATCATTCTTGTGGTCTCATTTTCAGGCTGGGTCCTGGAAACAGCCCAGGCGGCTGCGAAGAACAGACGATTTGTTAACAGGGGCTTTTTCTTTGGACCTTTTTGTCCGGTTTATGGTATTACAACTGTAATTATGATGATTGTTTTAAAGGATCTGGCTGAACAGTGGTTCTTTTTATTTCTTGGATGTATGATCATTTCTACATTCGCAGAACTTCTGACCGGACGGATCATGGAACAGATCTTTCATAAAAAGTGGTGGGATTATTCTGATATCAAGTGGAACATGGAAGGCTATATCTGCTTAAGATATGCTCTTGTATGGGGAGCACTTGGAGTTGCAACCTTAAAAATTCTGGTTCCGCTTTGCTTATCACTCTATCATCTGCTTCCAGAGCGTGTGATGGAAATCCTGGTACTTGTTGTTTGCATTATGTGTGTGATCGATTTTATTACAAGTTTTACTGTGGTACTTGGAATCAAACACAGGATCAAAAGATTAAAAAATATTACTGACGGACTGGAAAGTATTTCCTCCAGACTGACAACGTTCATTTTTAATCTGGTCCAGAAAAGAATGCAGAGAGCGTATCCATCTATCAGGGATTTGTCTCCACAGGACTTGAAAAAACAAAAGGATGGTTCAGGAAAATTTGCAGAGGGCTGTGGCTTTTATAAACTGGTATGTCTCTTTTTTATCGGAGCGTTTCTTGGCGATATTATTGAAACCATATTCTGTTATGTAACAACAGGCAGGATCATGAGCAGGAGCAGTGTTGTATATGGTCCGTTCAGTATCGTCTGGGGTCTTGCAATTGCAGGAGCATCGGCAATTTTACATAGATACAGAAATAAGAGTGATGGTTATATCTTCACTTTTGGTACAGTACTTGGTGGAGCATATGAATATATCTGCAGTGTTTTTACAGAGATTTTCTTTGGTACCGTTTTCTGGGATTACAGTCATCTGCCATTTAATCTTGGTGGAAGAATCAATTTGTTGTTCTGTTTTTTCTGGGGAATTGCTGCAGTCGTCTGGATCAAAATTCTGTATCCACGTGTTTCAGAACTGATTGAAAGAATACCAGTCAGATATGGTAAGATCATGTGCTGGTTCCTGATTGTTTTTATGTCCTTTAATGCACTGATTTCAGCGGGTGCACTGGCCCGTTATACACAGCGTGCAACTGGAGTGGAAGCGACAACAAAACTGGAAAAAATTCTGGATGAAAGATTCCAGGATTCTAGAATTGAAAAAATATATCCAAATGCGAAGGTCAGAAAGTGAAAAAAGCAGGCAAAATGTACATTAAATGGCATTTTATGTGTTGACAAAATGTGTCTGAAATATTAGAATTAGATTATGTTTTGTGGCATTGTGTCGACCTGATCTTTTGTCTTCATAATTTTATGAAATGTACTTTAGATTTTAGCATTTTTATTGAACATATATAGTGTAATATTGAGTCTGAATTCTGTTCGGACTCGGTTATTATAAATCAAGCGGAGCATATTGATTCGCATAACTTTATTTTAAGGAGATTATAAAAATGGCAAAAGTAGTAACAATGGGAGAGATCATGTTAAGATTATCTACTCCAAACAATGAAAAATTTATCCAGGCAGATGAATTTGATGTATGCTACGGCGGTGGTGAAGCTAACGTTGCAGTATCACTTGCAAATTACGGACATGACGCTGAATTCGTTACAGCAGTACCAGACAACGAAATTGGTGAATGTGCAGTAGCAGCACTTAGAAAATATAACGTAGGAACTAAGAATATCGCTAAATGTGGCGAAAGACTTGGTATCTATTACTTAGAATCAGGTTCATCAATGAGACCTTCTAAAGTAGTTTATGATAGAGCTCATTCTTCAATCGCTACAGCAACAGCTGCAGATTTTGATTTTGACAAGATCTTTGAAGGTGCTGATTGGTTCCATTTCACAGGTATTACACCAGCTGTTTCAGATGAAGCTGCTAAATTAACAGAAGAAGCTCTTAAAGCTGCTAAAAAACATGGCGTAACTGTTTCTGTTGACCTTAACTTCCGTAAAAAATTATGGTCTTCTGAAAAAGCTCAGAAGGTTATGACAAACCTTATGCAGTACGTTGATGTATGTATCGGTAATGAAGAAGATGCTGAATTAGTATTAGGCTTCAAACCAGGTGATACAGATGTTACAAGTGGTGAACTTGAATTAGCTGGATACAAATCAATCTTCGAACAGATGGTTGAAAAATTCAACTTCAAATATTGCGTAAGTTCATTACGTGTAAGCCACTCTGCTTCAGATAATGGCTGGTCAGCTTGTATCTATTCTGCAGAAACAAAAGAATTCTATCATTCAAAAGAATACAGCATTCATCCAATCGTTGACCGTGTTGGTGGTGGTGATTCATTCGCTGCTGGTACAATCTGCGGCTTAGTAGATGGTAAGAACTTCAAGGATGCTCTTGAATATGGTGTTGCTGCATCAGCTCTTAAGCATACAATCCCTGGTGATTTCAACCTCGTTTCTAGAAAAGAAGTTGAAACACTTGCAGGCGGAGATGCTTCAGGTAGAGTTCAGAGATAATTAAAAATAATAGATCAGTAGGACAACCTTATAGTTGGAATTCTGAAATATTAATTAGTCTGCAATGTGATTTGATGAGCACGTTGCAGACTTTTTTTGATTTTATCAGATTAAAATCGGGTATATGAACGAAAAAATACAACCAGATGAACGATATTCCCAATTTTTATGCATGGACTTTCAGGAAACATGTTGAAAAAATATAGAAATTAATGTAAACTAAATAGTATAAAATGTCGATAAATAGATAGTAAAAACTAAATATATTTATTTATGGTGCTAAAGGTACTTTGGCAGCAACGAAAGACAGGCATGCCGATAGGAGTGCTTCGACATTGAAGTCGCTGCCACGTTTTCAAAATTACCTTTATTATATTTTTACATTACTTTTTTTGTATGATGAAGGCATACAGACAGGAGCGAAGTATGAGAAGATTAAGAAAATTTTGGAAAGCTATTTTAGGTATGGGGATAGCGGGAGTATTAGTAGCCATTTACATTGGCTATGTTAGTGCGAGCACAAATGTCAAAGTAACGATGGTTGATTCCAATCCTGTAATTGAACAGGGCGCAAATCTGGAATTACAGGCCAATCTTACAGGAACAGACGACAACAGTGTCAGCGGGGCTCCACTTCTGGAAAATGTAAAATGGACTACAGAGAATGCCGGAGTAGTATATTTCCTGGATAATTCGGGTAACAAATCTGAAGGAGCTACAGGAAGTACGGCGAAAGTCTATGCGGATTACGCAGGTAAATCTAGAGTAATCGCTACATATCACTCAATCAAATATGATGAGAGCAATCAGCCAGTGCAGGATATTGAAGCTGCAACAGCTACAGCAAATGTTACAGTACCAATTCGGTATACGAACATTGCAGATGCATATGGCAGTACAGAACAGACATTAGGACAGCAGGTATATAAAGTTGGTGACAGTATCAGCTTTACAACAAATACAGGTGTAGATAACCCACTTGTTATTGAAACATCAAATCCTGGTGTCGTAGAAATCGCATCATCAACAAGCAGCAGTGGTACGATCACAGTTGTAGGTGGTGGATCAACAAAGGTAACTGTCAGAACAAAAGATGGTTCAGGCAATACTTACCTTGAAAAATCTTTCGTAGTTAATGCGAAAGTAGACTTTACAGATGGCGCTGTTAATAGCGAAGGAAATAGAGTGGTAACACTTGATGCAACTCCTTATGTACCATTTGAAAGAACTTTGATCAAATCCAATGTAAAGAATCCAAGTCAGTCTGGTGCAACATGGCAGGCAGAGAATACTGATATTCTTACAACTTATGACAATGGAGAAGTACTTGGTAAATACGCAGGTGTTACAAAGCTGACAGCTGGTATCATGGCAAAAGATGTATCTGGTGCACAGACATTTTTAAGTGGTACTTATGATGATATCTGGGTAGTTGTACCATTTAAATGGCAGAATTCAATTGAAAACATGAATGTTGCCGATTCCTTCCAGCTTCAGACAAGTGGACGTCCGGGAGAACTTACATGGGCAACAAGCAACAATAGTGTTTTAACCGTAGACCAGAATGGTCTTGTAACAGCAGTTGGTAGTGGTACTGCAACAATTTCAGTATCAAGACCTACAGATGTCAATAATCAGACAAACAAATACAATGAAAAATATAATCTGAGTATTACAATTAATGTTATTGATTCCTTTGGACTTAGCACAACCAGCAAAGAAATTAATGTAGATGAATCCTTCGATCTGAAGGCTCTGACAACAACTGATTCACCTATCACATTTAAAGTTGAAAATCAGGCAGAAGTTGGACAGCAGGTTTCATCAGATACAATTGTATCAACCGTACAGAGTGAAGATGGTAAGACACTGACAGTAACTGGTGTTAAATCCGGTGTTGTTAAAATTACTGCAGTACAGAATATTGATGGACTTATGAAGTCAGCAGAATGTTATGTATATGTTAGAACTCCAGTTGGAGAAGTAACACTTGATCCGTCCTCTATGAGCATCAATCGTGGAGAATCATCAATTGTTCAGTTATTATTCAATCCTTCACAGCCATATAATGATAAAGTTTTATGGACAACTTCAAATGCAGATGTAGCATCTGTTGAAGGTGATAGTACAAAAGCAACTGTTAAAGGTCTGAAAGGTGGTACTGCAACAATTTCAGTAATCACTATGGATGGCTTAAAAGTAGCAAGTTGTGATGTCAGTGTCAGAGAACCTGTTACAGGTCTTAGCCTGAATCAGACATCCGTAAATTCTACAATGGCAGTTGGAAGCTACCAATTAAGTGCAACAGTACTTCCAGAAGGCGACGGTGTAAATCGTAATGTTTCCTGGACATCATCTGATGAATCTGTTATTACGGTTGATGAAAACGGTCTTGTAAAATTCGTAGCACCTGGATATGCAACTATCATTTGTAAGACACTTGATAATTCATACATTGCAACATGTAACTTCTATATTAGTGTACCAGTTGAATCTGTAACATTGGATTACACAAATGAGATTATGACAATGGGCAGTAAGCTGAGAATTACAGCTGAAGTTCTTCCACTTACGGCAACAAACAGAACAGTAGCATGGTCATCATCTAATCCAAGTGTATGTACAGTTGATCAGAATGGTCTGGTCGAAGCAGTTGGTACAGGTACAGCAACAATTCTCTGTCAGTCAATTGATGGTGGTATTTCGGCAATGTGTAACATTTATGTTAAGCAGCCTGCTACGAGCGTTGTATTGAATACGACAGAAACAACCGTACGAAAGGGAGCAGTATTCTGGTTGAATGCTACAGTCCTTCCTGAAAATGCGGATAATAAAGTTATTAAATGGTCAAGTAAAGATGAAACAATTGCCACAGTTGATGCTGATGGTAAAGTTACAGCAGTTGGATCTGGTGTAACAACTATTATTGCATTGAATGAAGATTCTGGATTGACAGCAACCTGTCTTGTAACAGTTACGCAGCCTATTACAGGTTTTACACTGAATTCAAGCTATCAGGAAATGTGGGTAGGCGCAAAGTATGCGATTATTCCACAGATCGAACCAATGGATGCAGATAATAAGAAAGTTACTTATCAGTCAAGTGATCCTGCAGTAGCAAGCGTTGATGAAAATGGTATTGTTACAGCTAATCAGGGTGGTAGTTGTGTAATTATTGCAACAACTGATGAGTTAAAATTAACAGCTACGGTTTCCATTGATGTTAAGGAATATGTATCTTCTATTGAAATTAACGAAACTTATAAAACAATGAATATTGGTGCACAGGGTAGAGTGTATGCAACTGTTAAATCAGATACAGCGACGAACAGAAATGTAATCTGGAGTTCCGCTGATCCTGGAGTAGCATCTGTTGATGATAATGGTAACATTTCAGCAAATGGATATGGAATGACAGTTGTAACATGTACAGCTGAAGATGGAAGTGGTGTTAGCGCATCGCTTGCAGTCAGAGTTATTGAACCTGTACAATCGATTTCAGTTCAGCCGGATTCAATCAATCTGTTAGTCGGAGATTCACAGATGGTTTACGCACAGGTATATCCTGATGAAGCATCAGTTCATGATGTAAGATGGGAATCATCGAATGAAGCAGTTGCAACAGTAGATGGAGATGGTGAAGTATTTGGTGTCGGTGTTGGTAAAGCAAAGATTACAGCAATATCAAATGATGGTAATGAAGTAAAAGGTTCCTGTTCAGTATATGTATCACCAGTCGTATCAATTTCTTCCCTGAAGATCAATTCAAAAGAGATTACAATGCTGAGTGGTAAGACAAGACAGTTAACCGTTCGAATTACACCAACGAATACTACAGAGTCTGTAGACTGGTATTCAACAGATACATCAGTTGTAGTAGTTGATGGAAGTGGTAGAATTACTACAGTTGGACCTGGTACTGCAGATGTTGTCTGCGTAGGTGGTATTTCCAATAAGGAAGCAAGCTGTACTGTTCATTCACTTGCAATCAGTCAGAGTAGTATCAGACTGGAGCAGTATGATACATTTGATCTGTATGTGGATGGTACCGACAAGAGTGTTTCCTGGAGAACAGCAAATCCTAGAGTCGCAACAGTTAACTCATCAGGACATGTTGTTGCCAGAATGGCAGGTACAACAAAGATTACTGCAACAGTAGATGGTAAGACATTAACATGTACAGTAAGAGTTACAAATATTAGATAATGATTGTATTGATATAAAATACAGTAGGAATCAAAGAGAGCGCATCTGAAAAGATGCGCTTTTTTTATATACTTTTTATAAGGTGATTTGAGTAAGATAGGAAAAAGGAGAAACACAATACAAGCAGATGAAAGAGAGCTTCCCACATTTATCATAAAGGTAATAATAGTGAAATATGTCAGATCGAAAATGATATAAATGGGATATGGAATTCGATTTATAAAGAAATTAGTTACGAAATTAAGAAAATTCTATAGAAAATAGAGTAGAGAAATAATGGCTAGCATTATTTCCCTCTCATTGAACCGTACG
>CAJMQE010000044.1 GCA_905215405.1 uncultured bacterium | reverse complement strand
TGCCCATTCTCACAGCCCTTTATTTATTTGCTTCGTGGACATCGAAATTAATTCGTGTATACATAAATGTATACAAAAAACGTTGCCAGCACATTCTTTTGCACTGGCAACGCCGATTAATTATTCACCTTTTATACTTCTATTCATAGCCGACACGATTGCATCGATAGAAGCCCGGATTATATCAGGATCAATTCCAATTCCGAAATGCATCTTTTTATCCGCACCTTTCAATCCTACATAAGCGATTGCACTGGAATCTGAACCATCTTTCAATGCATGTTCCTCATAACATATGATTTCACATGGCTGATTGAATTTCTTGCCAACAGCTGAGCTGACTGCATCCAAACGACCATTTCCCAATGCCGTCGTTACATCTGTAACACCATCGGTCTCCATTGTCACTGTTGCCTCTATATCTTCTCCGATCTGCTTGAAATGACATTCCTTAATATCAAATACAGGTGTAAAGTTCTTATATCTGTCTTCAAATATCTGGTAGATTACTTCTGGCTTCAGTTCTTTATGTTTTACATCTGACACAGCTTTTACAGCATAACCAAGATCCTCTCGCATCTTAGCTGGCAGCTTTAATCCGAAGTTTCTTTCAAGGATATAGGCTACACCACCCTTTCCGGACTGGCTATTAATTCTGATCACATCGGAATCGTACTGTCTTCCAACGTCTTCAGGATTAATTGGAAGATAAGGAACTGTCCAGTGTGCAGGATCCTTTTCAACTCTCCACTTCATGCCCTTTGCGATTGCATCCTGATGGGAACCTGAGAAAGCAGCAAATACAAGTTTACCACAGTATGGATGTCTGTCATGGATTGTCATTTGTGTCAGTTTTTCATATGTAGCAGCTATCGCAGGCATATCTGAAAGATCGAGCTGTGGATCAACGCCCTGTGAATACATGTTCATAGCAAGCGTAATTATATCTACATTACCAGTTCTTTCTCCATTTCCAAATAATGTTCCTTCAATTCGATCTGCACCTGCAAGAATTCCCATCTCTGCGTCACTGACTCCACAGCCACGATCGTTATGTGGATGAAGTGAAATGATAACATTTTTTCTGTCATGCAGATTTTTATGCATATATTCGATCTGACTGGCAAATACATGCGGCATAGAACATTCTACCGTTGCCGGAAGATTGATAATGACCTTTTTTTCATCTGTCGGCTGCCAAACATCTATTACCGCATTACATACATCCAACGCATAATCAACTTCCGTACCTGTAAAACTTTCTGGACTATATTCAAATGAGAAATTTCCTTCTGTTTCCTGTGCCAGTTTCTTTAATAATTTGGCACCATCCACTGCAAGCTGAAGAATTTCTTCTTTTGATTTTCTAAATACCTGTTCTCTTTGTGCTACCGATGTTGAATTATATAAATGTACAACTACATTAGGAGCACCTTCTACTGCTTCAAATGTTTTTCTGATAATATGCTCTCTTGCCTGTGTAAGCACCTGAATCGTAACATCATCAGGAATCAGATTTTTTTCGATCAATGTTCTTACAAGTTCATATTCAGTATCCGATGCAGCTGGAAAACCGACTTCTATTTCTTTAAATCCGATTTTTACAAGCATCTTGAAAAATTCAAGTTTCTCATCAAGGCTCATTGGTTCGATCAGTGACTGATTGCCATCTCTTAAATCAACACTGCACCAGATTGGGGCTTTTTCAATAGAATCTTTCTTAACCCAGTCCATGCAATCCACGGGTGGCATAAAATAGTTTTTCTTGTACTGTTTGTAATTAAACATAATCAAATCCTCCTGTTTATAATCTGTTTTATTTTTCAGGCTCCATTTCAGGCAGAGCGAACTGGAACTTTGTTTGTGATATCGCTTGCATATAGACCGACTGACAATTGATCTTCTACCAGTTTTACAAATAAAAAAATCTTCCGTCTCCACTGTATACAAATTTGTATACAAAGAGACGAAAGATTATAAATCTCACGCGATACCACTCTTATTTCATAGAAATCATCTATGCTCTCATCGAATACGGGCAAATGCCTTATATTCTTTCCATGCTAACGGTCGGTTTCCGTCTACGCCTACTCTGTCGCTTTTCAATGAAACATAATCCGAATCATCTGAAATCAACGTTTTGGGTAGCAGCTCCAAGGCGAGTTCCAAACTTTCCATCTACTGCCTCTCACCAGCCGGCAGCTCTCTGAATCAGGTCCGATTGTACTATTCCTCTTCATCGCTTTTACTTGTTAAACTCATTATAAACACAAATATCATAAATGTAAAGATAATTTTGCTAATTATTTTATTTTTTTAACAAAATCAATCTTTTTCATACAATTCATACAATTAACAGTAATCTTTCCTTACTTTTCTTCTTCCGGCATTTCTACATTAACATCGATTCCACGAGGTTCTACTGGCGTAGAGAAAACGATCTGTGTACTTGTTCTGCCGAACTTCTGTAACTGGCCAATAAAAGTATCCAGTTCCATTGTACTTGGGAATGCAACCTTTAACAGCATTGAATAATTACCAGTTACACAATCACATTCGATTACATTAGGACAGTTCTTTATGAATGGATAAAACTCTGGTTTCTGTACAGGTGCAATTTCCAGATTTATAAATGCAGTTATATGATATCCAAGTTTCAGCTGATTGATCTTTGCTTCATACCCAACAATGATCTCCTCTTTT
This sequence comes from uncultured bacterium, assembly GCA_905215405.1. Lineage (GTDB taxonomy): Bacteria > Bacillota > Clostridia > Lachnospirales > Lachnospiraceae > CAJMQE01. The sequence continues at coordinate 28,395 of CAJMQE010000044.1, read as the reverse complement.
TCCAGACGTTCAATTCTGGCAGAAACTGCCGGTGAGGATAAAAAAACCTTTTCTGCAAGGGCCTTTAAAGGCATTCTCGCATTTTTCTGTAACAATGTTATTAATTTTTTATCAATTTTATCCATTTTGCTACTTCCTTTCTCTTCAAAAATAGGCCATCAGACTTTTTTATGTAGTGCTCCTGTTCACAGGACTTCCTGTAAATTAAAAAAAGGAGCCAACCTTAGAATATCCCTCTAAAATTGTCTCCATTGACTTGTTCTGATTAATCTGACTTATTAAATTATGTTCTATAAGTATAATACCTTATTTAAGTTGAAATTTCAACTAATATTTTTAATTTTGTTGCTTTTTTTGCTTTGTTCTGTTAAATTATAAAGTGTAATTTTATCTAAAAAATTACGAACGATTATAAAAATGAATGAAATGAGGTATATCTATGGAAAATAATCATAATGAAGAAATGGATACCGTTACTCTTACTCTTGATGACGGAGTTGAACTCGAATGTGCCATCGTAGCTATTTTCCCTGCTAACAATCAGAACTATATCGCTCTTCTTCCTATGGAAGGTGAAGAAGCTGAAAACGGTGAAGTTTTCATCTATCGTTATTCAGAAAGCGATGGTCAGCCAAACCTCGAAAATATCGAAAGCGATGAAGAATACGAAATCGTTGCTGATGCTTTTGATGAATTACTTGATGAGCAGGAATTTGATGAAGAGGTTGATGAATAATTCGTATCTTTCTCAGTTTTTATGAGATCTTTAGGATGATTCACATAATTTGATCATATCGTGATATGATTGAAAAAGCAGCACATACTAACATGTGCTGCTTTTTTTCTATCCATTTCTTTTTTATTATACTCATCACCTAAAATCTGAAGCATCGAATTAAATATCGCTTAATTTTTCGCGGATCAGATCCATTTTCACTGGTTTGGTTATATAGAGATCCATTCCAGCTTCTTTGGTCTTGTCCAGATCTTCTTTAAATGCATTTGCAGTTAGAGCGATAATTCTGACTTCATGTGCATCAGCTCTGTCCAGTTGTCGAATTCTTCTCGTCGCTTCCAATCCATCCATAACCGGCATTCTGACATCCATCAAAATGACATCGAATGTATGCAGCTCAGATGCAGCGAACTGATCCAATGCCTCCTGTCCATTTTTTGCTGTAATGATCGTATGACCATCGTATGTGAGCATTGTCGACATTACCTGCAGATTCATTTCATTATCATCTACAAGTAATATATTTAACTTTTTGTTTTCCTGTATCATAGGTTCTTTCCCCTCTATATTCTCTTTCGTATGAATTATCGTGTCTTTCTCAGCACATGCGAGCTTTACTTTTACTATAAATGTTGTACCCTGGCCATACTCACTTTCCACATCCAGCGTTCCGTGCATCAGATCTATATAGGATTTACTGATTGCCAGGCCAAGTCCACTTCCTCCATAATTAGTTGCAATACCGGACTCTGCCTGTTCAAAAGGCTTAAATATACGAGCTAATGACTCTTTTTTTATTCCAATGCCCTCATCTGCGATTCGGAATGTATATAAAATTTCCTTTTCCAGGTGTTCCGTCTGTACCGTAAATTTAATTTTACCGCCCTCAGGGCTAAATTTAACCGCATTTGAAACAATATTAACCAGAACCTGCGTCAGTTTTTTTCGATCTCCCTTTACAACTGTTGTAAGTGGTGAATCCTTCAGCACTGACATTCTGATTTTTTTCAATTTCATATTCTGACTCGTTACATTATCTACCGTTTTAACCATATCAATTACACGGAATGGTGCAATATCAAGCTGTTCCTTGCGATTCTGGATTCTGGACATATCAAGAATGTTATTGATTAAAGATAGCAGATATTCAGACGCGCATTTTATATTATCCAGATATCCTGCGACTTTATTCTGGTCTCCAATATCTCTCTGCGACAATTCAGTCATGCCAATAATGGCATTCATAGGCGTCCGGATCTCATGTGATATTCTAGAAAAGAAAGAATTCATAATATCTGTTTTCGCATTATCCAGTTTCAATTTTAGATTTTTTTTGCTGAGTTCCACATTATGAATGATGACTATCACCACACAAAGTGCGAAACAGATGCAGATCAGTATCACACGGTATATGATCGTACTTGTTGCCCTGTTAATATACTGCTGTGGAATCACTGTTACCAGGTACCAGTCATTAACATTTCTTACTGGTACATAATTCAAAGTATACTGTTCTGTACCATTGCACGCATAACTGCCATATCCGCTTTCATCGTTCTCTATTTTGCTTTGCACTTCCGCTTTGGACTGCTCCGAAGAAATAAAATCAAATATATTTGAAAAATCTGCCACCTGTTCATCGTTTTCCGGTGCAAGTATTAGTTTCCCTGTTTTATCGATCAGATAAGAATATCCTGAATTTTTATAAAAAGTAATTTTGTACATATCCAGCATATCGCTTGTACTATAGCAGCCTATCAGCAGATAATCCTGCTGATTCAAGACCATTTTAGTATACAAAAAAATGGTACTCCCGGAAAAATAGGTATCATGCTTCGGTTCTGTTATACCTTCCCCTGCATTCATCAGTTCGGGAATGTCAATATGATTTGCAATATCCATCTTTTCGCCATTGCTATTATAGCCATTGCTATTATAGCCATATCCATTTTCATCTATAATTGCAATCGTCATTCCAGACTGCAGAGAAAAATCTTTCAATCTTCCATATAAATTCTGCTCGTCCCGATAGACCTCTTCATCAATATAATCTCTTCCAAACAACTTCAGCATCAGCAGATTGTCCTTTAGTGTCATAGACAGATAATCTGCTGCCGAATTCGTTTTTTCATTAATACTGTCATATTCCTTGTCCCAGACTTCATTATAAATATTTCTGGATAGTATGATTGCCATGGTAAATAGCAGAATCAAGGCCCCAAATGCCAGTAACTTTCCTATTCTTTTTCTCGGTTTTCCATTTTCAACGCTCATCTTTATTTCCCCTTAACATCCTGATACTGATTTACAAAAGCAGGATCCATTTCTGTTACAAATCTTGATACATCCTGTTTTTTATTGTATTTATGATTTGTATAGAACACATGAAGATTTTCTTTCGCCCTTGTCATTGCCACATAGAACATTCGTCGTTCTTCCTCTATCTGCTCATCGAGTACCGCCTTACTGTACGGCATAATCCCCTCGTTGGCATCAATAATATAAACGACTTTGTATTCCAGTCCCTTGGAACTGTGCATGGTGCATAAATTTACTGCGTCATTTGTGCGGCCCATCCGCTTTGCCTGTTCCTGCAATTGGCGGGTGTACTCTTCAATATAATGGAACCATTCTGAATATGTGGTAAATTCCCTTGCTCCCTCCTGAATTTCACTGATTACATTCAGAAGATCATCTATATTCATATTGCGTTCTCTTGCATATTCTCTCAAATAATCATCATATCCAATGCCACGTCTGATATAATTAATCGCTGCATAGGGATTCATATTTTTTATCATCTGTAAATCATTTTCAAAATCATCAAGACGCTGGATCATCCAATACTTGTCTTCGTACAGTTTTCTCAACTCTTCAAAATCCACGACCGGTGCTGTCAGGCTATCCCGACTGATATAACGCTTTGGTCTGTTCATGATCTTGACGAATTCACTTCTGTCTCTGTTTCCCATTGCAATACGAATGTAGGAAAATACATTTTTTGCAATCCAGTGATCATAGAGATTGGGAATCACATCCCGGGTTACAAATGGAATGTTATATTCTATAAATTTTCCCATGAGCTGTCTTGCTCCTATATTGGTTCTGGTAAGCACTGCAATGTCCCTGTAGTTGCAGTCTCCTTCCACATACTTTCGAATGCCATCGACAATACAGGTATTTTCATCCATACTGTCCTCAAAGCCACGTACCTGGACCAGATCTCCCAACGCATTGGTTGTCCTAATATCTTTTTTGAAACGGTTATTATTTTGGTCGATCACACTTTTGGCCACATTGACTATATTGGCAGTCGACCTGTAATTTATATCCAGTTTTATCAGTGCTGTATCTTTGTAATCCTTTGTAAAACGTTGCATAATTTCCGGTTTTGCCCCACGAAATCCGTAAATACTCTGGTCATCGTCTCCCACGACGAATATGTTTCTGTTTTTTAAGGCCAGAAGTTTCACAACATCATACTGGACTTTATTAATATCCTGAAACTCATCGACCAGGATATATTCATATTTATTCTGCCATGCTGCAAGAATATCACGACGCTTGTCCAAAAGCTCATAACAGTAGACCAGCATATCATCAAAATCGATCAGCCTGTTCTTTTTCAGTTCACGGTCATAATCCTCATAAATATACCGGAATGTATTTTCCGGACAATTAATCGAGTAGTAGACCTTGGGGTCGATCATTTCGCTCTTGACCTTACCAATCTCGCCAAGCACGGAGGTTATAAAATCGTTTTCATCTTCTACGTCGACATTGTATTTATGAATAGCCCGCTGAATACACGCTCTCTGCTGCTCAGGCCTGACAATACTGCCTGCGTTCAGATTGTACGCATGCTTTAAAATCGTAAAAAAGACTGCATGAAATGTTCCAAAAACGACTCTTGTAGAATCTTCCCCCATTAGTTTTAAAAATCGTTCTTTCATTTCGTTGGCTGCCATTTTAGTAAATGTGATTACTAGAATTTTGGATGGATTGACTCCATATTTCTCAATGAGCTGTTTTGTCCTCATCGTAATTACTGTTGTTTTACCCACTACCCGGACCTGCAACAACTAATGCTGGCCCCTTAAAGTGCTCGATTGCTTCTCTTTGTGCATTGTTAAATTGATACTGCATTTTACGACTCCTGTTTTATGAAATAATTGGTTCATTGTATACTTGTATATTTATTTACATAATTATAGCATAAAAGAAACCAGTGTCAAAGTTGTAATTACTCATCATTTTGTAAACAATTTGACAATTTTCGTCAATCTTTACGGGCATTTCCAGCATTTTTCAGGATCTAGTTCCTATGCTATTATTTATTGCACAATGTCAGTTTATTGACCACAAAAAGCAGACGCTTCCGATCTTTGCGATCTAAAAACGTCTGCTTTCCGGATTGCTTACATCAAATCCCCTGTTTACTGCTCAGCCTGCGTAACCAGTCAGTGAAACGTTTTCACTTCGATGGTTCCTCATAGGTCAGTGCCCTTTCACTGTCGGATACACCACTTGTCGTTCCATCGACGACGATACCAAGGATTGCAAGAACATTGATGACCTGTGTGATCAGATTCAGAATGTCATTTTCTGATACTTTTGGTGTTACCCCGAACATCGACAGCAGCTGATAAACAAAGCTAAGTACAAATGGGATAAATGTCAGTAAAAATGCTTTGTTCTTAAATCTTACCTTCCAGTTGATCTTCATAATACGTTCCCCCTTTTTCCTATTGGCCTGCAACAGTAATTAAAAAGACTGGATATTCAATACGAATCGTATTTTCTATCCAGTCTTATTATATGTTTGTCATGTCTTTTTCGTGACATGATTCCACTGTCTTATTCTATTATTTTATGCAGTCATTCCGAAAAGGTGCCTGTCTGCTTCTTTCCTTATCCGATGACCTGATTCCGTCCATTTGCCTTGCCCTGATACAGTCTATCATCCGCAAGAATAAATAGCTGATTGAGATTTGTGCTTCCAATCCCCTCAGCCATGCCAAATGTCATTGTCACAGAGACTTTTTCACCTTCGTATTCAACTTCCAGGTCCTCGATTTTCTGCCTGATCTCCTGTACAAAATCTCTGCAGGTCGTATAACTATAATGACGAAATACAAGAAGGAACTCTTCTCCGCCCCATCTAGCCGCAATTCCTTTCGTCTGCATATAATCCAGAAGAAGTTCAGCCGTTTTTACAAGTACGCGGTCTCCACATCCATGTCCATATGTATCATTGATATGCTTAAAATTATCAATATCGCCAATGACCAATGTAAAAGATTCCTCTTTTTCCAATGCCTTTTCCTGAATCTTCTGCAGTTTCTGTTCTGCCTTTCTACGGTTATACATATGTGTCAGACTGTCCTGCTCAACGAGCTCATGCAATGCATCCTGCATCTGCGTCACCGAACGGCCCATGTCTCCGATTTCATCATTTCTGTTAAGGACACTAAAATCTGTCTTTTCTGTCAGATCTCCTCTGGCCACTCTCCCCATTGAATCCTGAAGCAGATGGATCACATGTACGATCTTATCTGCATAAGAAGTACAAATCATCGCTACAATTAAAATGCAGGATAATGAGATCAGAATCATTGGAAGAATCGTCTGCCATCTTGCAGCATTTACCATTTTAGCTGGTTTTGCAAGTGCCAGCATTCCGACACAGACCTCATTGGAATTATAAACTGGCATATAAAATGCCTGATATTGTTTTCCATTAATATCGATATCCGTATAGAATTTTGCAGATTGTCCATTCAGAACTTCTTTTACCGTCAGTGGATTGCAGACTGTACTCACACATCTAACTCCATCCTCATCTTCCACTGTCGTCAATACTCTTGTATCCTCATAAAAAAGGCTCACATCAATTCCTGTGTCTTCTTTGATATGGTCAAAGTAATCATAATCTCCATTCAGGACATGTTCCCCTTTATATATGACTTTCTCCGTATCTCCTGTCGTCTTATAATCGCCAGGATACATTGATTCCATTGTGTTAAGCACCACATAGGATAAATTTTTTAATTCACTTTCTACCTGTCTGTTCAGTGCCGCACTGCATGTGTGATAACTAAGAATCGTCAATACGATTCCAAGTACCACAATTGGCACCAGCGTCATTTTAAGTAACGTTGTATACAGACTACCTTTTTTTCTCTTTTGCATATTTACACCTGCCAGTTCTCCAGTTTATTTCTCCCGTTATAAACAAATTCCTGATCATATGTCTATTTTCTCTTGTCTCTAACTGATACTATCGGATCAAGTTCTACTTTACTTTACATGTTCCAATCTCTATCCGTTACATTTTTTTCATAATATCGTATAATTTTGCTGCTGATTTTTTCCAAGAAAAGCGATCCAGTACCTTTTGTGCTGGGGCACATGGCTGACTAAGCAGTTCCTTTAGATTGCATTCATCGGAAAAAGGATCAATATAATGAGCGGAATCCTGATATATTTCCGGCAGACAAGCTGTATTGGAAATAATAATTTCTGCCCCCATGCACAGAGCTTCCAAAGGTGGTATTCCAAACCCTTCGTAAATCGATGGAAATAAAAATGCTCTGCAGTTCTTCATCAATGCCTTTGCTCTTTCATCAGTTACATATCCGACATAAAGAACATTTTTCAAATCCTGCTTCATTTTCTCTCCAAGTGGACGCCCGGACAGAACGAACAGAGAATCCGGATTTTTCTCTGCTGCTTTCAGGATCCAGTTCAGATTCTTGTTCGGTGCCAGCGATGCCAGATAAAAATAGTATTCTCCCTTTTTGATCTGTGAGAATTCTTCAAAAATAGTCTCATCAAATTCACATGCCTGATAGTGCTGCCATGCATTTGGAATTACCTCTATTGCATTATTTTTACAATGATAGCGGTTGCGAATTTCCTGTCTGGAGAAATCACTGACCGTTATGATCTGATCTGCATGCCTGCATGCCCACCAGTACATAAACTTTCTCTGCACCTTTTCAAACCTGTCCCCTGCAGATGTAAAAAACTCAGGGTGTGTTGCAAAACAGATATCATGAATGCAAACGATACCATTTGTTTTTCTGATTGGAACCATATTGCATAAATGAATCCCTTTTGCACCTGTCTTTTTCAAATAGGAAGCTAGTTCTGTCTGTTCCCACTTTTTTCCGTTCCTGCTGCCAAATTGAACGACCTTAATATTCTCAAATGCAGGAATTGAGGCACCTACAGCAGGTACGGCAATTTCAACATCCATACCCTTTATAAGGTGATCCAGCTCTTTGACGATTTCAAAGGCATATCGCTGTACTCCCATAATTGGCTCTGTTAAAAAGTTCCCATTTATAATAAATTTCATCATGTCAACCTCATTTGTTATTTTCTGGTTTTCTTACCTAATATATCATACCCAGAGAGATTGCTCAAATATTTTTATTGTACCGCTTCCTCTACTCCTGTTGAAAACAAAAGGCACTCCAAGAATAATATTCATTATTGCTGTCCGTAAGTGGTGCTTCAAACCCTTCCTGGTTGATGGCATTCGGAAAATACTGTGGCTCTAGGCAGAACCCATTTCGATCCTCATAGCTGGCACCCTTTTTCCCTGTATGAATCGGCACACCATTTCCAGAATAAAATTGCACGCCTGGGCAGTCTGTAAGAACTTCTAATCCGATACCACTTTCCGGACACCAGGCTTTTGCTGCAGAAATAAGTTTCTGTGGACCTTGCTTTTCTCCCTGCTCTTTCGATGATCCCTGTTCTTTCCTTAACACAAAATTATGATCATATCCACCGGTCAGATGAAGCTGCTCATAATCAGCCTCTATTTCCTTTCCGATCTCTTTTGTCCAGGTAAAATCCATTGGTGTTCCCACGACTTTTTCGAGAACTCCCGTTGGAATTCCACCTGCATGCACTGGCGTATAATACTCCGCATTGATCTGCAGCTGCTGACCTGTCATCTTGCCACTACTATGGCCGTTGAGATTAAAATAAGAATGATTGGTAAAATTTGCAACTGTTCTGCAGTCAGACTTAGCTGCATAGCACATATACAGACGATTTTTCTGATCGAGCAGGTAGCTGACTGTCGCAATCATTTTTCCTGGAAAGCCCTGTTCTTTGTCCTCATTTACAAGCTGCAGTGTCACACTGTCACAGATATAAGAAAAATCATGTATTTCTCCTGCCTGCGTCTCCGGTAGTTTCTTCCATGGTTCCAGATTTACAGGCTCCTTGCATAAAGTCCATACCTTTTTACTATATCCATTTTTGCCACTGTGCAGATTATTCTGTCCATCGTTTTTCTCAAGCTGATAGTTAACACCTTCAATACTGCACTGTGCATTTGCAATCCTGTTTGCATTCGGACCGACTAGTGCCCCAAAATAATTTGTATGTTCTTCATAGTCTTCTACCTGATCATAGCCAAGTACGACATCTCTCAATACACCTTTTTTGTCTGGAATAACAATCGATTGAATCGTTGCCCCGTAGGAAAGAATGGTAACTTTCATTCCATTCTGATTTTCAAGCACATAGCTTTCCACTTTCGTCTTGTTTTTTGTAAAACCAAAGTCTTCTAATTTCATATGTCACACCCCTTGTTTTCTTTTTGTATCCGGAAACCGTTCCCGTAATATAAAGTAATATCAATTTTGTTTTCATCATGAATTACGCTAATACATAATGCATCTCCCAATCAAATTCTTCTGCATCCAGCCGATATGGATGTGCCAGCTGTGGCCCACAGGAACAGCTGCCGACTCCACTCATTTTATAATCTGTACTACAGATGATATAATGTGCCCTCTTTAGTTCAAAATTATGTTTTTTATCTGCAAGTTCTTTCTGCTCATACTCCAGAACATGAATATCAAAAGGATTAGCAGAGTAGGCAAAGAAACTGCCGGCCCGCAGATATCTGCAGGCATACCGATTCCCGTTTTCCTGCGGTCTGCTGTAATCCTGTGCCATCAGTTTGGAGCTGGTCTGAAACAGGCTGATATGCGATGCCTGATGTTTATCAATGTAGCTCTCGAAGGGACCATACCCATAATATTCAACATTTCTTCCCTCAGATAATGGAAGCAGAAATTGAAGACCAAATCGCGGCAGATATGGGAAATCAGGATCACGCTTCACATGCATTTTTACAGTCATTGTATGATCCATTCCAAAGAACCATTCTTCATGAATCTTTAAAAACGGTTGAACGGCTGCTGCTGCCATTCCCAATTCACATACGACTACAACGCCATCCTGCTGTACCGTCAGATGACAGGCATAAACCTTTACCATGCTTCTGTCATATCCAGCCTTTTTCCATTCACGATCGATCAGAATATCATTATCTGCGGGTGCACGATATACGTTAAATCTGACGGCCTGACTAATATAGAGTTTATCCTCTTTTCTGATTTTAAGCGGTGTACCGGTCTTTTTTCCGAATTCAATCTGAAGATTATCCACGAATATCAGATATCTGTCTCCGAATTCTGCCATTCCAGGTTCCTGTTTTTTACCAAGATTCTGTGGCACCACCATGACATTTTTCTTTTTTTGCCTATAAGAATTGATCCTGTTTTTTGCTTCCCCCGTAAGTGAATCTGAGATTTCTTCTTCCAGCCTGATTTGATCCATTCCAAGATGAGAGTCTGCCGACTGGAACAACGAATCATTTTTACGAAGATACATAAGATTCAAAAAGACTTCTCTTCCACAATTTTGCTGCATTCTTCCTCTCGGAATCTGTAAAACAGCACTCTGATGCGGCTGAATGTCCGGATTATAAATCTTTCCCTCCTCAATGACCTTTCCAAAATCAACAATTTGATACTGTATAGACAAATAATCCTTGCAATTAGTAAAATCCATTTTATTAGACATCCGTATTTCAATTCTGTCCTTCTGCATCCGGATCAGTTCCGACCGCAATGGTCTGATTGCATTTTTATATTCGAAATATCCCACATGAGGAATTCTGTCAGGATTGACCAGTCCATCCATGCAGAAATTACCATCATGTAACAGTTCTCCATGATCACCGCCATACAGGAATTTCTTTCTCCCATCTCCGGCCACACCTGCGTAAACTGCATGATCCGACCATTCCCAGACAAATGCTCCACAGAACTTGTCATAGCGGTACATCCGTTCCATATAATCTTCTATATCCCCTGGTCCATTTCCCATCGCATGCACATATTCACACAATATAAATGGTTTCTTATTCTCTTGATTTCTACAGTATTCATCGATCCATTCACAGGAAGCGTACATTCTGCTTTCCACATCCAACATGGACTTATCGTTCATATGACCGCCTGTATTCCAGAACACACCTTCATAGTGCATAAGTCTTGTTGGATCAAATGATTTTGCCCAGGCTGCTGCATCTTCAATATTTTTTCCGCCACCAGATTCATTTCCGACCGACCACATAATAATTGCACACTGGTTTCGATCCCGAATCACATTACGCTGCATGCGATCCAGAAATGCTTCATGATAATCCGGATTTTGTGCCAGCAGACCAAAAGTACTCTCTTGAGAACCATGGTAGATCGCGGAAGTCCCATGCGCTTCCAGATCCGATTCGGCAATCAGATAAAACCCATATCTGGAGCATAATTGTGGAAACCATGGTGCATTTGGATAATGGCTGGTTCGTATCGCATTAATATTAGCTTTATGCATCAGAGCAAGGTCCTCCATCACTTCCAGCCTGGTCACTGCAAATCCATTGACCGGACTGCTATCGTGCCGATTCACGCCCTTCAGTTTGATCTGCCTGTGATTCAATATAATCATGCCATCTCGGACTCCTATTTCCCGAATCCCGACATCCTGCCAGATGACCTCCTGCCCCGTTACTATTTTTAACTGGTAAAGATAGGGATCTTCTGCATTCCACAGACGTGGTTCGCTTATCGGAAAACTGACCGCTATCTTCTCATCTGTTATCATTTCTTCTGTGATCTCTTCTGAAAACTCCTGTTGTGCAAGTAACTGATTCTTTCCATCATACAGCTGACATAACAGATTTGTTGCTCTCTGGAAAAGATCGTTGATCACAAGCTCGATGGAAGCACTAACCGGTTTGTCCTCCTGATTATAAGTGATGGGGGTACGTACTGTATAATCTCTAACAAATCCATCTGCCGGACGAAGGATCAGCCATACGTCCCTGAAGATACCGGACATTCGGAATTTGTCCTGATCTTCCAGATAACTGCCATCGCACCATTTCAGCACAAGGACCGCCAGTCGATTGCTTCCAACATGTGTGAATTCCGTAATATCAAATTCACTGGGACTATGGGATACCTGACTATAGCCTATGAACTCGCCATTTATCCATACATAAAAACAGGAATCAACACCTTCAAAATATAGAAATCTACGGGACTGTTCTTCCTGTTCTTCTAGCTCAAAATCTTCCAGGTAAACTCCACATGGATTTTCATCCGGCACATAAGGAGGATCAAAAGGAAATGGATACCGGACGTTGCTATACTGCATCTGATCATACCCCTTCATCTGCCAATTCGATGGAACATAAAGATCTGTACAGGAATCTGTGAAATCCTTTTTCATATAGAATTCATCCGGCACCTCTTCTACACATGGATAATAGTGGAATTTCCAGTTCTTCTGTGAAAGTTTTCTCCCGCTACTAAAGCCCTGTAAAGATTCCGGCATATAATAACAGCGCGGTTTTTGCGTACCGATGTGGAGCACAAATGGATCTTCATAATATTTTTCAAGTTTCATATCTGTTCCTCCCTGCATATCAAGTTCATTGTACAACAATACTGACCAGAATCTATCTGCCCTGTGCCCGACTGACAAAGCTCTTTCTGCCTGTATTCGGGCTCGCTGGTATCTACCCTGCTGGCTTTATTTTCTCCGCATTCAGGCTCACTCATATCTGCCTTGCTGGATTTATTTTCTCCGCATTCAGACTCGCTCATATCTGCCTTGCTGGCCTTGTTCATTCTGTATTCAGGCTCGTTTTTAATTGCCCTGCCGGCTTTATTCTTCCTGCATTCACACTCGCTGGCATCTGCAACCCAAGCCGCTACATTCCATGAAATAACACTGACAGTCTCCAATCCACCTTCGTGATTTTTATATATTTTCTCCTCTTTATGAATTTCTCCATCTATCCCCTGGATCATAATCATACAACATCCATGATCAGATTCGTTCAAAGCAGTTAAAATAATCTGATTCTTTCGGATTCTGCACTTCTGCCTTGTGATGAGCCTCTCTTCGATCAAACTACCGGCAGTTCCCTGAAAATGATCCACAACTGTCAATATTCCAGATGACAATGAAAACTGTGCATTTCTTGTCACACTGACCGGCCGTTTTTCCTGCTTCCAGTCATATGCATCAGTCAAATCCAGCGTTACACTGACATCTCCCGATGTTGGATTCAACATGTGTCCCTGTCGATCGGTCGCACGAAAAGAACTACATCTGTAATCTCTTCCCTGTTTCTGACTTGTCGCATCAATAACCGGTACCGTATGTCCCTGAGCTCCATTCGACAAAATGTGATATCGGTTCTCATTAAAGTAGTCCCTGCAATATTCTCCTGCGCCAAGATCACAAATCCATTCCGTCATCCTGCCACAATAGATAAATGTACCAATATCATTGTGGTTATGCGGTTCATCATTATTTCCGCCTTTTATTGCGAAACTCCCTCTATTTCCGCTTGCTATCAGCCATTGTACATCTGGCAGTACCCATATATGCTCTCTGGTATCGACTGGAATTTCTGCAAACTTCTGTGTCCAGAACACATCTCGGTAAATTCCTGCCCAATGATAACAGGGATCCGTATCAAATAGCATCGGTTCAGCATTTTGAGGTATCTCTACCTTCCTGTCACAATGATGAAGGAAACTGAATAATCCCATTCGATAAGCGCTATGCGTACTACCATCAGAAAAGCTTATGCTCGTTCCATCTCGAAAATAACATTTCTGTCCAAATTCCATAATTTCTAACATTCTTTTACTTTTGAGTGGATTCAGATATCCATTGTTATACTGAATTCTCTTTTCCATATAAGCCGTAAAATATGTCATTCCATAAGTCCAGTAATCGAATCCTTCCCTACAGGCACCTTCCTCTGTGAATCCATTGATATAATGAATCATGATCTCATCGACCCTTTCGATCCATTGTTCTATTCTGTGCGGATTATCTGGAAACAGATCCAGAACCATCATCCCGATCGAACCACCGCATACTGCTGCCCAGTTCATTTGGCTCTGTTCCCAGAACGCATATGGTACTGCCGACTGAAAAAATGGCTCTAACACTCTTTGCATACAGTTTGCAAAGACAAGTGTCCGAATTGATTCATTCAACTTTGCTCCGAGTATATGTACGATTTCTGCCAATGCTTGTCCGGTTTCACAGGCGTATAGTTCCACGGTCCGCTCCCAGTTTCTTTTTGACGTCTGCACATGTGCAGGGAGCGCCCAGCATTTTTCTTCACAGATCTCTCTTATAATTTCTTCCAGTTTCGCTATGTTCTCCTGTTGTTCTGATAAAATTGAGCGCATACCAAATACAGCAAGGAAACGTCTTCTTTCGAAATATTTTTTTTCATATTCCAGCCTGTTTCCTGTTTTTTCATACTGCAGAAATAATTCTTGTGATAGATCAGGCATCATTCTTTCTTGCAACTGTTCCGCAGCATTCTCTATTCCAGATATGTATTGTTTCAGGAACTCATTTCTTTTCATTATTTTCCCCTTTTATAATGTGCTGTCTTTCTTTTGCTTACCAAATTCGGAGCCATTCCCCACTGATCCTGAAAATTGCTTCCATCAGATAATAATCCCCATATATTAAATTATACTCATGCGCTTTTTCTCCATAAGAACTAGAACAGCGCATCAGTATACCATCCGTATCCCTTGAAAAGTCACAATTGTCTCTTAACAGCCTCTGCAGTAGCCGCTCTGCTCCACCTAAATACATTTTCTTTTCAGAATCCGGTACCAGATCAGACAGTTCAAGCATTCCACATGCTGCTATCGCTGCTGCACTGCAGTCAACCGGTGCATTAACATCCGGTTACCTGAAGTCCACAGGTACAAGCCCAGATGATGGAATCGCTGCCAGAAAATAGTGTGCGACCTGCTTGGATGCATCCAAAAATGCTTTGTCCTTGGTATATCTGTAACTAAGTGCGAATCCATAGATCGCCCACGCCTGCCCGCGGCTCCATGAAGATCCATCTGCGTAGCCCTGTCCCCCATGCCCACAGATAAATGCACCTGTCTGGGGATCAAATTCTACAATATGATGCACCGAACCGTCCGAGCGGAGAAAATATTGTAGGATCGTATCCGCATGTTTTTTTGCAATATGCTGATATCTAAAATCCTTTGTTATTCCTTCTGCCCAGTAAAGTAATGGCAAATTCATCAGACTGTCAATGATTGCATATCCTCTTGCATCCTGCCCATCTCCAAAATCGTTCCATGCTCTGATAAAATTTCCAGCTGGATTAAATCTTCCTGCCAGCAGATTTGCCGCATGAAGTCCTCTCACCTTAGCCTGTTCACTCCCTGTGACCCTGAAGTCAGACACTGCTGTTGTAAGCCACATAAAACCAATATCATGGTTCAGACCCAGATATGTTGTAAAGCACTGATCCAGTGCACGTTCCGTAAAACGCGCCGTTTCAAGGAATTCATGTTTTCCGGTCTGTATATACATCTGCCACATCATTCCTGCAAAAAATCCATTTGTCCACCAGTTCACCCCATTATCCTGGGTCCATTTCACATTTGGATCCAGGCGATTATCATGGATTCCGTCAACACAGGTAAATGGTATTTTTTCTTTCGATCTTTCCCGTACCAGATACATTTTTCTGATGATCTCTTCCTTTGCTGTACAAAGCCAATCCTGCATATCTTTCCCCTCCTGTTCATATGAAATGCTACTGCCAGCTCACTACTGTTTCAAGATGATTGCTTCCCTTATGAATCTGATAAAACACCATTGGTATCTTTGTTTTCGTAAAAAGAAGATTCGTATTCGGTTCCGGATTAATCGTTGCTACACATCCGCCACCACTTAAACATGCGACATCACATCCATATCCTTTTCGTTCAGGGATCACAACAGCAAATCCTACATCAAAAGCCTGACAGTCATAGACACTCTCGATATCATGCACTCTGAGCTGTCCGTGACTGGATGGAATGATTCGGGTATGTACCATAATTCCTTTTAATGGCGACCATATTGACTCGATCTCCTTATCACTCACATGATACTCTTCTGCTTTTCCCCGCACAAAAATGTGTCCTGCCAGTTCAAAGCCAAGTACGCTGTCAGGTGCTGCTTCCGTCAAAGACAACTGGGAATGCATAACACTGAATCCATATTTTGTAGAATAAGCGAACTTGGCATATTTCTCTTCTGTATGCGTATGCGCTCTGTCCGTCAGCCGACCACCTGGATAAGCGACAACATGCCCCTCATGTCTTACCATAAGCATATCTGCATTCTGAAGCAATTTTGTCTGTTCTAATTCTGGCAGAGGCATGGCCTGCGTCTTCCAAAAAGAATCATTTTCCGATAGTAACAGACAGAAAAATGACTTCATACACCAATACGCAGATCCCGGCGCATTATAGCTCTCTGCCATGGTCAGATTCGGATATGCATACCCGATTGTCAGCAATCCTGCCCTGTCAAATACTGGCTGTTTCATCCAAAATTCTAAATTTCTTACCAGAATCCCCTTCATGACCCCAAGTGGGAGTGGTTCGATTCCCGCCGCAATGCACAGAGAATAAAATGCGCTCTGTGCAAAACGATAAGTCTGCGATCGCCCATATGGCAATGCACTTCCGTCTTCATCAAACCAATAGACAAATTCTTTTCCAAATGCTTCCGCCCGTTTTATAAATTTTCTACATCCCTGTGGATCTATCTCCTGCATTTTCATGGCATACAAAATTCCATAAAACTGCATTCCGAATGGAACGTAATAGTCAGATTGTCCATTTTCTCCATCCTTATACCAACCATTTCCGGTATAACAACGGTCAATAAACTCCAAGCTCTCCCTGAGTGCCACCTCATCAAATGGCATATTGACGCTTTGCAATGCGATATTGACCAAAACTCGAAAGAACTGCCAGTTACAGCTACAGCATTCATATCTGTTGATCTGACTGATCCATTGCACAAAATTATCCTGCTGCTCTTCATTCATAAAATCCCAGAAATATTCTCTTGCAAACAGAATTCCTGCCGATAGCGATGCCATTTCAACAAACCGCTGATCATAGTCATGACACTTTCCCCAGTATCCAGGAGCGTTTGGCGTGGTCCCAACAATTATTCCTTCCTGATAGATCTGTAAGAATTCCTTATTTTCGCTTCCGCCTGCAAAAAATGGAACAAGTGCCCATAATGGTCTCAGAAAGCCTTCCATTCTGGCACTTTCCTCTTCATAATGCGCACTTGTATCACCGATTTTAAGACCGGATTTATCACTTGTATAAAACTGCTTAAGCGGATTCAGAATCTGAAATAAAAGTTGAACAAAATCTTCTCTTGTTTCAAGTTTCTCCTGTTCTTGACCAGATTGATCCGTGACCATTCTGTTCTTTGTTGTGATTTGTTCTCCTACATCCTCACTGGTTCTTATCCTATTCATAATTCGCAACCCCCTGTTTTTGTTCCTTATTCATATTCTGCCAATCTATGTAATTTTCACATGTAGTTTTCACCCGAAATGTGTCCCCAATTTTCACGCACAAATCTTCTTTTTTCATTATCTTCCATTTTGTCTGTAACATCAAGTAGCTTCCTGATATTTATCTACACAATTTTCAAATAGATCGGAGTTTTTTACACTAAAAAACTGCCATGTTTCCATGACAGTCTTTCCTACTCATATTTCGAATTCATTTATATATATCACTCAAAAATATATTTTATTTATCTGAGACATTGGATCGAATATTAACATCGAGCTGATTAAATGGAATTTCAATTCCATGGTCGTCAAATACTTCTTTGTAACGTTCCAACAGTTCCCATTTTGTATTCCAGTAATCCTCTGCCTGCACCCACGCACGTGTCTCCAGTGTTACACAGCTGTCATCCAGACTCTTTACAATTACTATGATATCTTTATCCTTAATAATTTCCGGCTGCTTCATCAAAATTGTACGTAAAAGTTCTTTTGCCGTTTTGATATCAGAATTGTATCCCACTGAAATAGCAATATCCAGCCTTCTTGTTGGCTGTGCTCCTACATTTACAATACTTGCATTCGAAAGTGTTCCGTTCGGAATCATGATCGTTTTATTGTCTGCCGTTGCAAGTTTTGTGTACAAAAGATCAATTGTTTTTACAGTTCCTTCATTTGTTCCGGATACAATGTAGTCACCTACGAGAAATGGCTTAAACACCAGGATCAGAATTCCACCTGCAAAATTGGAGAGACTGCCTTGTAAAGCCAGACCGAAAGCCAGACCTGCAGACCCCAGCACAGCGACCAGCGAGCTCGTCTGAAATCCGAGAATATCAATAATGATAATTGCAAGGATTATATATCCTACAAATTTTGTCAGCGACTGTAAAAACTTCACTACTCCAATATCAAGTTCAGACCTTTTTAGAATTTTGCCCACAAAATTCACTGTCATTCTGACCAGTTTTTTTCCGATAAACCATACGATCAGAGCCAGCAAAATTGTTCCTGCAAATTTCAATGCCATCTGTATTCCCGTATCTACAATCGTCTTGAGATCGTTTGTCGTTAAAAAGCTTGTAACCTGCTGTGCCTTCTCCTGTGCATCAGCCAGATCCACATCAGTTGTTAATGAGATAAACTGCATATCTGTTTCTTCCATCCTTCATTTTCATTCTATTCTTCCCGCATCATCTGTTCTTCAACAGACTCTGCAGCCATTTTCTTCTATCGACATCATTATGATATCGTTCGTACCTGCTCACTCTCTGGAAAATGTTCCAGTACTACGATTCCAAGTGGCGGAACTGTAATCGTGATTGACTGTTCCCGACAGTCACATGCTTCAGGTCTTGTATCAATGATATCCCTGTTCAAATAATCTTGTCCACCGAACTGGGCTTTATCACTGTTAAATATTTCCTTGTATCTACCTTTGATCGGCACCCCGATCTGAAACTGCTTTCTTACGACCGGCGTAAAGTTGGCAACGACAAGCAATTCATTTTGCTGTCTATCCCTTCTTAAGAATACAACAATCGTCTCATCAGCTGAGATCTGATTGATCCATTCAAATCCATCCGACAGATAATCCTGCTCATAAAGAGCCGGATGTGCCTGATAAAAATAATTCAGAGCTCTTACATAATCATGCATCTGTAAATGTTCTGTTTCCTGCAAGAGATTCCAGTCAAGTTCATTCTTTTCAGACCATTCTCTGTGTTGGGCAAATTCCTGCCCCATAAAATTCAGCTTTTTACCAGGATGCATATATTGAAAACCATATGTAAGACGTAAATTCGCCATTTTCATTGCTTCTGTGTCTCCAGGCATCTTTTCCAGCATCGACCCTTTTCCATGAACAACTTCATCATGAGAAAAAGGCAGAATAAAGTTTTCACTGTACGCATAGATCATACTAAAAGTAAGCTCACTGTAATGCGCTTTTCTATAGATAGGATCGAGTTTCATAAAATTGATAAAATCATTCATCCACCCCATGTTCCATTTATAATCAAAACCAAGGCCCCCCTTTTCGACCACTCCAGTTACCATAGGCCAGGCCGTCGATTCCTCTGCGATCAGCATCGCCGGAAGATTCTTTTTCTTAAAGATCGAATTCATGTGTCTAAAGAATTCCTGTGCTTCCAGATTTTCATTTCCACCATATAGATTCGGCATCCATTCTCCAGGACCTCTTCCATAATCCCGATATAACATAGAAGCAACGGCATCCACACGAATTCCGTCAATATGATATTCCTGTACCATGTAAATAGCACTGCACATCAAAAAATCTCTTACCTGCGATTTTCCATAGTCAAACACCAGCGTTCCCCATTCCTTATGGGACTGCATCCTGCTGTCTGTATATTCATAAACACAACTTCCGTCAAACTCAGCCAGTCCAAATGCATCTTTTGGAAAATGTGCCGGTACCCAGTCCAGAATCACGCCGATTCCAATCTGATGCAGATAATCAACGAAATATTTGAAATCATCCGGACTGCCATATCGGCTCGTTGGTGCATAATACCCAGTCACCTGATATCCCCAGGATTCATCCAGTGGATATTCATTCACCGGCATAAGTTCAACATGGGTATATCCCATATCTGTCACATATGCGCCAACCTTTACTGCCAGTTCCCTATAATTAAAAAATTGTCTGCCGTCTTTCGGTGTCATAAAAGAACCAGCATGTAATTCATAAATAGCAATTGGTCTTGTCATTCCAGATTTTTTATCGGAATCAAAGAGGAAATTCTGACTGCACTCCTGCTGCCAGTCCTCATCCCTCCACTGGTATATATTTCTGTTATAGACAATGGAAGCCGTATGTGGACGCATCTCTGTACAAAAAGCAAACGGATCTGCTTTTAGAATAAGTCGCTGTCCTTTCGCTTTGATTTCAAACTTATAAAGATCTCCTTCTTTCAGACCAGGTATGAATAGTTCAAATATACCACTATCTGATAATTTCTGCATCTGATAAATTCTTCCATCCCATTGATTGAAATCTCCAACCACACTGACCCTGACTGCCTCAGGTGCCCATACTGCAAAGTGAACGCCACTGACACCATTAAGGCTGGTCAAATGTGCCCCAAGCATATCCGGCAGATCATAATTGACTCCCGCCTGAAATGCCTTAAGATCCTTTTCTTCAATTTTCTGTGCAAAACGATAGGCATCCTCAATTTCGATCTTCTGTCCACTTCTTGTTTCATATACGAGTGTATATGCTGGAATTTTCTTACCTGGCAACAAACATGCAAAGAAACCGCCCTTATCTACGTTTTCCATCGCTGTCAGTCTATTTCCCTTTCCAGTTTTCACCCACATTTCCACTGCATCAGGTCTGAATGCCTGAATCACTATCCCTTCCCTGCATACTGCAGGTCCTAATATATCCTTTGGTGTAGCACACTCAGAATATAAGATATCTTCAATTTCCGGCCAGTTCATTAACTGATATAATTCAGACTCCATCATTACCTCATTTCCACGTGTCAGACACGCAACCCCTTATTTTGACAACTGTATATCTGTTAAATTATAACTTTACGTAACTTCTGATATTTTTCTGATAAATCCAGATTTATTTCATATTAAGTTCTACCCAATTCTTGAACATATCAGTCCAGCATGCACACTCTGGCTGATATCTGCTTCCATCTGCAACATCTGTTTCTTTTGTTGCCAGGCCAAGACCATGTCCACCCTTTGGGAAAATGTGAAGTTCAAATGGTACATTTTTCTTTCTCATTGCACCTGCAAAAATCAAAGAATTTTCTACTGGTACAGAACCATCTTCAAATGTATGCCAGATAAATGCAGAAGGAGTCTGTTCGTCAACTCTGTTCTCGAGGGAACAATATTCGAGATATTTATCATAATCTTTTCCAAGAAGACTCTTAAAAGAACCTCTATGTGCATATTCGCCTGATGTAAGCACAGGATATCCAAGCAGCATTCCGTCTGGTCTTAATGTTGTGTAATCCACATGGAGAACATCTTTTGCAAAGTCTTTCAGAATATCTTCGTTCCACATTGTCCCAAGGCTTGCACTCACATGTGAACCTGCTGAGAATCCTGCAATAATGATCTTATTCGTATCCACACACCATTCTTTCGCATGCTGTTTTACATAGTTGATCGTATAAGCTGCTTCATAGACCTGGCATGGAAACGCATTTGGAGTCAGACTGTATCGTAAAACACAGCAGTTAAAACCAAAGTTGTTCATTTTGATTGCAATTGCTTCTCCTTCTCTTGGAGAGTGATGATCATATCCACCACCTGGGCAGATAATCACAAATGGACGTTTTCTTTCTCCCTGCACCTGTGGATAGCTGTCCAGAATATATGTTGTAATTGTTGCTTCGTAGTCATTGTGTTCTAAACCTGATTTTTCATAGTCAATATTGATTTTTATTGCTTCATGTAACATAGTTTTTGTCTCCAATCAGTTTATTTTTCAATTCTTTTTTAATACAGGCTGAATAAGCCTAAGCTTATTTTACACTACCTCTTCTGTATTTACAACAAATCTTACGCTCAAATGCCAGTAAAATACTGATTTTTTTGGCATAGGAATCAATACTTTAAAGCCAAAAATCATATCTATTTTCTTAATCAAATATAAACTTTGTCTCCTAAAATATGAAAATAAACTAAATTTCTAAATTTCATTTTATAATTAATTTAAGTATGGTTCACATATTCGCCATACTTTTTCGTTATTATATACACATAAAAGCAAACAAGCTTTTATAAATAAATTTTTTTCATACTCCCCCCTCATACTGGAACCTTTTTTAATAAAAGGTTCCTTTTTCTTTGTCCATATCCTATTTGCATATCCTATGTTAATCTCCTTCTTTCCTATTCTATTTTCCTATCCTACTGTCCTATTCTACTTTCCTATCCTACTGTCCTATTCTATTCTTTACAGCCTGTGATCGGACACCTCTAACGTTTAAAATACAGTTTTCTTGCAAATTCAAACGATTCAGCAATAAAAAAACCAGCTCACTATGGTTTGCGATTTTACTCGCCCCCATACAAACTGGTTTCTTTTCTCTCTTACCTATTCAACTGCGCTTTTTACATATTGTAGTTGCTTACTATACTTTTACGCTATTCGCCATCCATGCATTGCCAATAGCATATGTATTTATCGAGGCATTCTTTTTTTGATCATAGGTCCCACAATAACCGCAATTATCATCTTCGCAAGATCACCTGGAATAAATGGAATGACCCCAGCCATCAATGCACTCTTAAATGATAAATTAGCGGTATATGCCAGCCATGCAGTTCCAAAAAGATAAGTGACCAGTGTTCCAAGTAACATGCCTGCAAAATACAGATACACTTTTCCTGCAAATTTTTCAACAAAGAATCCTGCGATCAGTGCCATAAAAATGAAACCGATCAGATATCCACCTGTTGGTCCAAATAATTTTCCAGCTCCACCAGTAAAGTTTGCAAATACCGGAATACCAACAAGTCCTAAAAGAAGGTAAATCAGATAACTGATTGTCCCCTTTTTCCATCCAAGAAGAATGACTGTAAAATAAATAGCCAGATTTGTCAAAGAAATCGGTACCAGTCCAATTGGAACTGATAGTGGTCCAAGGATACAGGTAACCGCTGTCATAACACCAATTAGAGTAAGAGTGTATGTATCAACTCTAGATTTGTTCGTTATTGTTTTTTCTGCCATAAAATGCACGCTCCATTCTAAATGTCCTAAATAACTTTTTTATACAACAAAAACAGTATAATACTCATGCATCCTATTGTCAACCTATTAGTTTATTTTAGTTAACAATTGACTAATTGTAATAAAAGAATTATCATCACATTTTCTGGTATTATACTGTTTTTCATTGTTCTTTTCTATATCCGGACAACTTACAAGCTCATGCATTTTAAATGCTTGTCGCATTATCCATTTTATTCCATAAATCTGCTCACATTTTATATTTCAATTTTATATTTCATAGGATATATCAGCTTACATTTTAATGTCAGTTCATATATAGATAGACAAGACATCTAGATCACTATATAATCTCTTATTTATTTTTCTAATAGTTTTCTAATAGTTTTCCTAAATATTTTCATACATATTTTTCTAGATAGTTTTCAATATTTCTCCAATTTTAAATCTGATGAATAAAAAGGCCACTTCTGAGTTTTGGTTCAAACCAGGTCGATTTAGGTGGCATTAAACGTCCAGCATCTGCGACCGCAAACAATTCTGCAATAGAAGTTGGATACATAGAAAATGCAATCTGCATGTCCGTTGCAACTCTTTTTTCCAGTTCATCCAATCCACGAATTCCACCAACAAAATCAATTCGCTTATCCGTCTTTGGATCTCCAATACCCAGCACAGGTGCAAGCAGATTATCCTGCAGTATAGCAACATCCAGTCCGGTAACAGGATCCTTGGATCTGATTTTTGCACTGGCTGTCAACTGATACCACTGTCCATCCAAATACATTCCAAACTTTCCTTTTTCCTGTGGTGCTACCTGTTTCTGCTGTGGCTCAATCTCAAATTTTTCTGAGACTTTCTTTATGAATGCTTCTTTATCCAGACCATTCAAATCTTTTACCACACGGTTATATGGCATGATCATCAGCTGTTCATCTGGAAATAATACGGACAGAAAGTAATTAAACTCTTCATTTCCTGTGTAACCTGGATTTTCTTCCCGCTTTTTAAATCCGACCTTTACTGCTGATGCTGCCCTGTGATGGCCATCTGCAATGTAAATTTCATGAATAGATGCAAATGCCTCTTCGATCTTTGCAACAGAAGCTTTCTCTTCTATTTTCCAAACTGTATGACGAATTCCATCCTCTGAAACGAAATTATAAAGAGGTGCTTTTTCTCTTGCCTTTTCTACCTCTTCATTGATGACATTATTGGCTCTATATGCAAGAAAAATCGGTCCAGTCTGCGCACTACAGGTATATACATGGTGGATTCTGTCAGCTTCTTTATCCGCTCTGGTATTTTCATGCTTCTTGATCACATTGTCCTGATAGTCATCAATAGATGCACAGGCTACCACACCTGTCTGTGTTCTTGCGTTCATGGTAAGTTCATATATGTAGTATGCCTTCGCATTGTCCGTCATAAATGTACCATCTTCAATTGCCTTATCCAAAAGTTCTTTGGACTTCTGGTAAACGCGTTCATCATACGTATCAACATCTGCGCCGAACTGAGTTTCCGCACGATCGATTTTTAAGAATGAAAGTGGCTGTTCTGCAACAACTTCACAAGCTTCCTTTCTGTCATAAACATCATATGGCAATGCAGCCACTTGATCTGCAACAGCCGCATTGGGTCTTACACATTGAAAAGGTTTTATTATTGCCATCTTTTTTCTCCTCCGGTTAACTAAAATTACCTTCAGTATAGCATAATTTCTCAGGAAACTGAATCAAAATTTGTTGATGTATTATCCGAATCACTGACAAAAGTTTCCTGGTATCCACCAAGTACAACTGT
Source organism: uncultured bacterium (assembly GCA_905215405.1). Taxonomy (GTDB): domain Bacteria; phylum Bacillota; class Clostridia; order Lachnospirales; family Lachnospiraceae; genus CAJMQE01. The sequence goes on along the minus strand of CAJMQE010000044.1, from coordinate 3,360 downwards.
ATGTTCTACTGTTATGCCATCATCATCGTCATCTTGTTCGTCTTTCTTTTTATCTTCTTTTGTCTTTAACTGATTTTCATGTATCTTTTCTTTTTTATTGGCTTCTTCATCTGTATCAGGTAGACTGTCATATGATTCTGTTTTTCTGAATTCTTCCATTGTATAATTTATCGCTGCAATCAACCATTTTTTTATTGGGTCTTTTTCACTGATACTTCCAATGGCTTCATCCTGAATCCTCTGCGCCTCTTCCTTTGATTTGCAGTGTTTTAATTTCTGCTCGACAGTTTTTCGTTTCACTTCAATACGAGAAATCTGCAGATACAGGTGTGGATCTTCTTTTTTAACAAAAGCTTTCTCCTTATTTGTAAGCGGTCTTCCGGAATCCAGCTTTGCCTGAATCTTTTTCATTTTCTTTTCCCGGGCCTTCTCATCATCTTCATCGAACCCATAAATCGAATTTTTGAACTGTTGCACCAGATTAGCTTTGGCCTGTTCTAATGTTACCGGCTGATTGAATGTCTCCTGTTTATCGGTTTCATCCGTAGAGACCTTTTTACCTGCACTAGCCGATTTGCTATTTTTTACAGTTTTTGTACCTGCCTCTGCATCCAGCTGTCGTATCTTTTCATTTGCATAATTGTGTAATAATTTATTCCATGTTATCATAATCAATCCCCATCCTCATATCATAACCATTCATTGTTTCTACTTACTATATCGGTCAGGCAGACAAAAACATTAGAAAAAAAGAGCCAGAATGAATTACCAGAAAGCAAAATGTCTGATCAGACAGCTCCTGATGATTTCATACCGGCTCTTATGTTTAATATCTGGCCAATCTCAATGTTTCTTTTATGAACTTGACCTTTCTATTATTTTTTAACTTATGAATAATTAACTATTAACTATAATTAACTATTTTTTACTTTACAATTCTAACTTTGATAATACCTTCAATTGCTGCGATCTGATCTGCAACTGTTTTGTCTACAGATTTATCTACATCAAGAAGAGAATATGCATAATCATTTCTTGATTTATTAGCCATCTCTGCAATATTCACACCAGCTTCACCAAGAACTGTTGTGATCTTGCTGATTACTGTTGGAACGTTCTTGTGACATACTGCGATACGTCCTGCTGCATTGCAGACACCCATATCACATGCAGGATAATTAACAGAATGAAGAATATTACCGTTTTCTATGTAATTTCTGATTTCTTCTACTGCCATCTTAGCACAGTTATCTTCAGACTCTGCTGTAGATGCGCCAAGGTGAGGAGTACAGATAACATTCTTCTTACCAGCTGTTGTTGTATTAGGGAAATCCGTTACGTATCTCTTAACCTTACCAGCTTCAAGTGCAGCAACCATAGCCTTCTCATCAACCAGAAGATCTCTTGCAAAGTTCATGACAACAACATTTTCTTTCATCATATCAATTGCTTCCTGATTAATAGATTCTCTAGTGCTGTCCATAAGAGGTACATGGATCGTGATATAATCACATTCTTTATAAATATCTTCTACAGCATTGATGTGCTTAACATCTCTTGAAAGGCTCCATGCTGAATTGACAGAAATATAAGGATCATATCCATATACTTCCATACCTAGTGCTGCAGCTGCATTTGCAACAAGAACACCAATTGCACCAAGACCAATAACACCAAGCTTTTTCCCTTTGATCTCACAACCAGCAAATGCTTTTTTTGCCTTTTCTGTAGCTGCTGCAATTGTCTCATCATCTTTATTATCATTGACCCAGTGAATACCACCTGCAATATCTCTTGATGCAAGCATCAGACCTGCGATAACAAGTTCCTTAACACCATTTGCATTGGCACCTGGAGTATTAAATACTACAATACCTTTTTCTGCACATTTATCAAGTGGAATATTATTTACACCAGCACCTGCTCTTGCGATTGCAAGAAGATTGCTGCCTAATTCCATATCATGCATTTTTGCACTTCTGACAAGCACTGCATCTGCTTCTTCAAATGCAGCATCTTTATTATATTCATCTGAAAATAACTTAAGACCTTCAGCTGAAATATTATTTAAACAATTAACCTTAATCATTATAAATCCCTGGCCTTTCCATTTTTCTATCCTTCTGTTCTATTAAGCGTTCTTGCTCTCGAATTCTTTCATAAATTCAACAAGTGCTTTAACACCTTCGATTGGCATTGCATTGTAGATACTTGCTCTCATGCCGCCAACTGTTCTGTGTCCTTTCAGGTTTTCAAAACCAGCTTCTTTTGCTTCTTTTACGAATTTAGCATCCATATCCTTGTCACCTGTTACAAAAGGAACATTCATAATTGAACGATCTTCTTTTACAACAGTACCTTTGAATAATTTGCTCTGATCAAGATAATCATAAAGAATCTTTGCTTTTTCTTCATTGCGCTGTTTCATGGCTTCCAGTCCACCATTCTTCTTTAACCATTTGAAGACTTTACCACAGATATAAATACCGTAGCATGGAGGTGTATTGTACATTGAGCCATGATCTGCATGTGTCTTATATTTTAACATTGTTGGAGTTCCAGGAAGAACATCATCTGTAATCAGATCTTCGCGGACAATCGCAATTACGACACCTGCTGGTCCGATATTCTTCTGAACGCCACCATAAACGATACCGTATTTTGTAACATCCATAGGTTCAGATAAGAAACATGATGATACATCAGATACTAAAATATGTCCTTTTGTATTTGGCAGTTTCTTATATTTTGTTCCATAAATTGTATTATTTTCACAGATATAAACGTAATCTGCATCCTCAGGAATATCAAGATCTGAACAATCAGGAATATATGTAAAAGTCTTATCGGCGGATGATGCAACAGCAACTGCCTCTCCGTAGTTCTGTGCTTCCTGGTAAGCTTTCTTAGCCCACTGTCCAGTGATTATGTATGCCGCTTTCTTATTCTTCATAAGATTCATTGGAATAGCTGCAAACTGAGTTGACGCACCACCCTGCATAAATAATACTTTATAATTATCAGGGATATTTAAAAGATCTCTGATATCAGCTTCTGCTTCATCTATAATCTGCTGATAAGCGGAAGATCGATGACTCATCTCCATTACTGACATTCCAGTGCCTCTGTAATCAAGCATTTCATCTGCTGCTTCTTTTAATACTTCTTCTGGCAATACTGCTGGGCCTGCGCTAAAATTATAAACTCTTCCCACTTTTTCATCCTCCTATATATAATATTTAAAAATTTGAATATACTTTTCATTTTATGGCATTGTTAACTTTGTGTCAACCTTTTTATACAAGTGAATTATTTTCGCTGTAAGCAAAAATTCATCACAGCAAAGCTTTTTACCTGCTA
>CAJMQE010000043.1 GCA_905215405.1 uncultured bacterium | reverse complement strand
GTAAATTTATAAATTTGAGGTGGAGTTAGCCACAACTATACACGAAGCCTCTAATATAATTACAATTTTTACTCCAGTAACTGATAAAGTCCGCTCTCTTCCATCGCAATCCTCTTTTCGATAGCTGTAATAATATCTCTTAATTCCTGACGGAAAGAATTGTGATTTTCAAGGATCTTACTTCTAGTATTGTATTTTCCTTTAAATGTAGTAAATACGTCCATCAGATCTCCCATTTCGTTCTGGTATCTGATTGCCGTCTTCTTCTGCTCTTCATTTCCGCTATTGATCAGATCCGGATACATATGCTTATCTTCTGATGCAAGATGCACCTTGATCTTACCTGCAAGGGTATTGATGTGCAGGGAGATTTCCTGTGCATCTCCTTCAATATTGCCTCTGTTCACCAAATTCTTTAAGATCTGTAATTCCTCTTTGATATTGTTGTGCTGTTCAAGATAATTTTTTAAATACATCCTATAACCACCTTTCTTTTGTACCACCCATTTTTTCTTTTGTTCTGCAGCGACCTAAAACACTGTCCTTTTTCCTATTGTCTTACTTTCACCTAATGTTTCAGATTTTCTGAATATTACAATTTTCCTGTCTTTACTAGATTTCCTACTACCTGTAAACATTGTCATTGTTTTCCTGCACTCAATATACCATACTCCATTATTTAAAATCCGTTGTAAAAACAACAGAAGCAATTAAATTTTGGGAATTACCAGCACTACAGACATCGCATCTTTTTCTTTCTGTGCATAAATCTCCCCCTGCATCTTATGCATGATTTCCCTACAAATATAAAGCCCCAGACCACTGCCCTTTTGATTGCCAGCATTGCTACCCCTGTAAAAGCTTTCAAAAATATGAACGACTTCCTCCTCTGGTAGTTCTCCTCCACTATTTGTAATTTTGATCAACTGCATCTCTTCTTCCTGTGCAAAACCGATATGGATCCATTTTCCATCTCCATATTTTATGGCATTCTCCATAATATTCTCCATAGCTTCCAGACACCGGTCGCAATCTCCGGATAAGATACAGTCCTGGAACCTGTCAATTTCAAAACCGGTCCTTATTAGCTTCATCTTCTCCTGATAAGTGCTATCGAACTTTCCTATCAGTTCAGCCAAATAGAATTCAGCATTTTTTACTTCAATATGCAGGAAATCATTTTTTGAGGAGTCGACAATTTCTTCCACAAATGCTTCAATTTTATCAGCATTTGTACCGATCTGTACCGCTACTTCGTTTCTCTTCTCCTTTGTTTCATAGAGATTCTCACTCAGTGCTCTTGCATAGAGCTTAATGGCGCTCAGTGGAGTCTTTATGTCATGGGAAATCGTCAGAATCAATGTTTTTTTCTCCTTCTCCAGTTCCAAACTGTGCCGTTTTTCCTGTTCCAGATTCTCTCTGAGCAAATTTAGCCCCCAGATGAATCTTCCAAAAATACGGTCTTCATTTTCCAAAATTTCACCGTTCAGATGCCCTTTAGATAATTCATAAGGCAACTCGCTGATCCTAGTAAAAGGCTGTAATATTTTCTTTCTGATCATAACTGCCAGCAATAACATCAGTACAACAAGTACTCCCATGGCTAGATTGACATAGACAATCGTCTTTTTCCATGCATTGGAACCATCCACTGTGTAATCGAACCGTACAATGCACACTGTCTCATTTTCACTGATCACCGGCCAGAAAAATGCCATGCTATTGCTATTGTTGGTCTGATAGAACTGCTGTGTCTGATCCACTGTTGCCTGTGGGTAGAGAAAGGAAATATTTGTGATCCATTTACATGCCAGTAATTTTTCCTGTAATCCTGCGATCTGCTCTATATGCTCCGGCTGCATTTGAATCAGACTGTCTACATTTTCTTGTAGAACCGGCTGCAGACGATTGATTTCTACACGATAAAGATTCTGCACTTTTTCCCTGGATGATTTAAATAGATAACTGTTGACTCCTACAAACACCAATAGGACCAGTACTGCATATAACAGCATGGTCCTCATCCACTTTTTCATACCTGTGCCCCTTCCTCATATCGGTATCCGACGCCCCATACTGTCAGAATCTTCTCTGGATGCTTTGGATCTTTCTCTATCTTCTGCCTGAGCCACTTAATATGGACCGTAAGCGTAGACGGTTCACTAAAACTGTCTACGCCCCAGATCTTATCAAATATAAGCTCCTTTTTTAAAGCCTTTCCCTTGTTTTCCACCAAATAAAAAAGCAGGTCGAATTCTTTGGTATTCAATGTGATTTTTTCCCCATCTACGGTAACGATCCTTGCATCTGTATCGATCACAAGATTTCCTGATATCAGCTTTGTATTTTCCTTTTTCTCCTCTTGCATGCAGTTTCTGCGATAGACTGCATGAATTTTAGCTCGAAGGATATCGATATCATATGGTTTTTCGATATAGTCATCTGCTCCAAGCAACAACCCATTTAACTTATCATCTTTTGCCGATTTTGCACTGACTATGATAATCGGTATATCCTGCTTTTCCCTGATCTTTGCGCAGACTGCAAATCCATCCATGCCAGGAAGCATAATATCCAGAACCACAAGCCTGACTGGTTGTGAATTCAACAACTGAATTGCCGCTTCCCCTGTACCTGCAATCAGTACATCATATCCCTCTTTCTTCAGAAAATCACGTAATAATCCCGCCAGTTCTCTGTTATCTTCTACTATTAAAATATCTGCCATTCTACCAACCCATTTCCATCAGCCAGGCATTCAGACTCCGTTCTCTCTGTCGAAACGTTGTCTCATCCTCGAATTTTCCCAGCTTATATTCACCTTTTATATTCCCGTCTTCAATATACAGAACTCTGTCCGTTCTTGCTGCCACCTTGCTATCATGGGTCACAAGCATAATTGTCGTGCCCTCATGATTGATTTTGGTCATTTCCTTCATGACTTCCACAGATGTCTGCTGATTGAGTGCACCTGTCGGCTCATCTGCAAAAATCACACGTGGATGATTAATCAGGCTTCGACAGATACACGCTCTCTGTAACTGTCCTCCTGAGACCTCGTTTATGTCATTGTCCGCAATTTCTATGATCTCTAGCTTTCTCATCAGCTCTTTTGCACGTTCCTCAATTTTTTTCTTATCGTCACGCGTCTTACTGTGCGAGGACTGATAAGCCGGTAAGATAATATTATCATAAATCGAAAGATTCTTCAGCATATGCATCTGCTGAAAGATAAATCCCATTTCATCGAGACGCACATCCGACATTTCGTTGGCGGAGAGACTGCTGATATCCTTGCCAAAGAAATCAACAGTTCCAGCTGTCGGGCGATCCATGCCACTCACTGTATAAAGCAGTGTACTTTTGCCTGATCCACTAGGTCCCATGACCGCTACCATTTCCCCTTCCCTGATTTCAAATTCCACATTCTTTAAGACATTATTCTGTCTTTTATTGATTATATATGTCTTACATAAGTCCTTAACTTTTAATGATCCACTCATCTTTCTACCTCCATTTTTCCATTCACTGCTCTATACGATCAATCTTAAAATTCTACTTTTCATTTACTGACATGCGACACCTAATGTCGCACAGCGCAACCTGTTATTCCATATTATTCATATCACTGATTTCTGCATGACAGGCCACTCTGACCGTCAGTATACAGACAATAATTGTCACTGTCATGATCAGCAATGGATAGAAACAGTAGACCTGAAGCGGAATAATCGTCATCTTGAGTTGTGTTGCTCCCATCATGGAAAATACCGGCCCCACCGTACAGGCATTTAATACATGACTCAGACAAACGCCAGCTGTAATGGAAATAACAAGTATAATTGAAAATCTTACGACCTGCCATCTTCTGATTGCTGCATATCTGAAGCCAATGCTCCGAAGCATTGCAATCTCCCCTTTTTCCTTTACCAGAAATGTCTTACACATCAAAATTGTAATCAACGCATTAATGGACAGCACAATACCAACAAGCAAATTTTTCAGATCATTCAGATTATCCAGCACTGAGCCAAGATATTTTGTTAACATTTCTCCACTATTCATGATCTTATAATCCGGTGTGAGTTCTTTCAGTTTTTCGATCTGTCCCGGGATATCGGTTCTGTCAATAAAATCTCCTTGGATGGCGCTCATACCTGCTGACTTGCTCATATCCGTTGGAAAACAGTTCGCTACACGCAGACCATTTCCCATATTGGTCATCGTCTCATACAGACCTGTCACGATCATCTCATATTTCGTTCCCATATAAGTCAGCCATACGGTATCTCCAACTGATGCATGGATCTTTTCTGCAGTACGTTCGGTCAGTGCGACTTCATTTTCCAATACTGGCACTTCCCCTTCCATGAACTGATACCGGACAGCATCTGAATCAATGCCCTGCGTTCCAAATACGACTTCCGCATCTTCTTCCCGCTCCGTATACACCTGAAATGTAAATCCATTTTCTCCATAAACATTTACTTCTACGCCATTGTCGCAGTAATACTGCTCAATCGCATGCAGATCATCCCTGAAATTATAGATATCACCCTGTGCCACATATTTATCCATGTCCTGCGTATCAATATAGAAATCAGACTGAATCTGCCCGAACTGACCGACCAGCGAATCATCCTCCAGCGTATTGATTGCATTTACTGGAAGAATAATAATCAGTGTTCCGATAATAAATGTCAGGATCAAGACCACATATCGTTTTAGATTGCTGAGTATATCATTGATTGCCATATACCAGACAACTGACAGCCGGCTTTTGTGCAGATAGATAAGATTCTTTCTGGCAAAGCGTTCGCCATTAGAACCATTTCGAATGGCATCGATCGCGCTGATTTTTTTTAATTTTCCTGTGCACAGGAAGCAAAATCCCATGATCATAATGACAACAAGAACTGAGCCCACCAGGCAGATCTGCCAGCTGGCACCTGCCTTCTGCATGATAATATCCGTACTGACCGCTTTTAGCATCAGCTGTGAAAATGGTATTCCAAGGAAACAGCCCATCACAGCACCAACGACGGACATTCCAAAATATTTGATCAGATAAATGCCTCGGATTCCCATATTTTTCAATCCGATTGCCTTCATGATTCCAATCTCTTTATAATCATCCTGCAGTGTATAAACAATCGTAAAACGCAGGATCAGAAATGAGATCAGTATCAAGCAGATGCTGACGATCATCAAAATCGCAGCTATTAACATATCCATTGAATATGCAGTTTTCACGGTATCAATTGTAAATTGTACCCCGACCTCTAATTTCTGTTGTTTATATGATTTTTCCAGTTGCTCGAGATTGTCAGTAAATATATTGTAACAATAGTCCTGTCTGCCTGTATAATTCTGTTCCAGTTGCTGATAATCATTTTCATTTACCACAAACCGCTTAAATCCCATCAAGGCCGAACCAAATACTGAGTCTTTCATAATTGTAGCGACTTTGAACTCTTTTGTCTGTCCGCCCAGCGTGATACTGATCGTATCTCCTACCTCGATCTGATTGATCTTTGCTTCATATACCGGAACCGCAATCTCCCCATCGTTCAATGTGACTGCCTCTCCTTGCTCATCAAAGACCATGGAAGCTTCTTTGGGAACCTGTTGTACAAATATGGATTGTTCAATTTTGTACTCCCCACCATCATGCTGCAGATTATTTTTTGTCATCACAATTCCGCTCTCCGATGTATAAGACTTTACATCCTCATTTGTATCCAGCCACTGTGTCAGCTGGTCAACATTTGCATCCTCACCACCTGTTGCATACACGAACAGTGTCATATCTCCTGCATGGGATATTTTCAGGAAATGATCCACCGCCGTCGATGTCACTGTCAGGTTCGTCAGACTGCTGGTCAGAAATGCCGTTGCCATAATAATAAACAGAAAAAGAATCAGGTTCATGGTCCTTTTTCGCTTTAAATCCTTTTTCAGTATTCGAAAAAACATATTGCTCTCCAATCCGTGCCGCATGCACATTTTACTTCTAATGGATAAGATCTTTTTTCTCATCCTCATGCATGCATTATAAAATACCAATTATTAAAAAATCCTTAAAAATATTTCGGATGTGTAATCATTTACAAATAAATTTATTCTATATAATAAAAAAATCCATATTCTGTATCAGTCACATTTTACCATGTACTGATCACAGAATACAGATTCATTTTAATTAGGCTATTTCCTGCTCGCCTTCCGTATTATCTGTACGAAGATATTTTTCTATAAAGCCAATTTTTTTCTTAAACACTCTTGCAATCATGCCGACCAGAACTGCTGCAATAATGGTTCCTTCCCGAACACCTGCCAGCCTCTGATAGATCACAACACCCATCAGACCAGCCATCACAGTCATTGTCGTATCAAATACCACCTTGGTCTTTCCAAAGTCAAAGTGAAACTTTGAAGCTACAATATTGACAAAAGCTTCTCCTGGAAGCATAACTACATTTGCAACGAACTCCATAAAGACACCGAAACCAAGAATTGCACATCCGATGATCAAAAATACAAACTTCATACCATAAACATCGGAATGAATAAAGAATAATAGTCCCATCGTCAGATCAATAAAATAAGAGAACAGTAACACTACCGGTATCTGAAGCCAGTATTGTTTTGGAAACTTCTTCCCTGCAAGTACCAGCTGTAACACGATCAGCAGAATATTAAATACAAATGTGAACTGACCGAGTGTAGGCTGAAAGCCAATACTAAATGTGTACGGTATGCTGGAAATTGGTGATGTTCCAAGTCCTGCTTTGGTGATAAAACTTACCCCAAGAGAGTTGATGAAAAGTCCTACCAGAAAAAACAGATATCTCTTAATCGTTTCTTTCTTACTCATTGAAGATCCTCCATATTAGTCATATTCCCACAGATTTTTTCAAGGGTCTGCATAAAAAGCACCCGTTCATCCTCTGTGATTCCGCCCAATACTTCCTCTTCCATTTCTTTAAATATACTATTTACCCGTGTTGCCAGTTCTTTTCCCTTCTCCGTCAGGAAAACATAGCTGGATCGATGATTACCATTCAGCATCCTGCGCTCAATAAGTCCTTTCTCCTCCATCCGCCCGAGGATTCCAGTCGTAGTCGCAGGATCAATCTGACAGCCTTTTGCAATCCGCTTTTGCATACAGCCATCGTGCTTATCCAGATAATCTAAGATCTTTGGTTGTCCAGAGGTCAGTGAGAGCTCCGAGAACTTTTGAAGTGCTTTTTTTTGAAACACTGCATTCGTTACCATCATCTTATAATGAAAACTCTGATCCATCATTTCTCCAATCCTGTTGTACAGAACCATTCCATAAATGCTCTGTCTTTTCCTGTACATCTGATACCTTTGATCAGATATGTATTATAAGTAACCGCAAAAAAAGAATAGTTTGCATATAAACATTTAGCATGCAAACTATTCTTATATCTTACCTGTTTCGTTCTATTTTGTCAAATTTTTACATTATTTTCACGCATTGCGAATATTTCTGTTTGGCTTCGTCAACCTTTTTTGTTTCTGCTGCCGGAGTTGGATAAAATCCTCTTTCATGCATCATATTAAATACATTTTCCTGTATTTTGTGCTCTTCACTCAAACAATGGAGCATCGTTTCGCGTACGCTATCATGCACACATTCATTGGAAAATTCATTATAATGTCCTGTCGCTGATTTCTCTGCTCCAAGTGCATCTCCAAGTATCTCCTTATCCGTAAAATCCTGACATTCCTGACCCATAATAATCTCCTTCCAGTTTTAATCATGTTTTACCTGCTGTGATTGAAGTTCTCTACACTTTTATCCAAGCTGCGAGTATAACTCGTTAAAATGGCCCTGATGCTTATTCGAGATATCCATGAACTGGGACTTGATCTCCGGGTCTTCTGTCTGCGATGCCAACATTTTAAATTTTTTTATCAGCAGATCTTCTTCTGATAAAAGGTCATTCAGACAGGATAATTCTTTTTCTGATAAATCGTTCATATGCAACCTCCCATTTTGTTATTCCACTGTTTAGTGTTTCACAAAATAGTAGAAATATGAAATGTAAATATTTCATTATGCAATTGCATATTTTTCCAAAATTTCAGAAAGTGCATTTCCACTGCTCGTATGACTTCTGACGACCTGTGTATCGTTTTTCAGTGCCTCCGTAACCGCACATTTTACCATTTTATGTGAGACTGTATTCGTGAACAGTACAATCAGATCTGGCGTGCCTATTTTTTTATCGAGATGTCCCGGCATCTGCGTAAAGACCTTCGCCTTGCAATGATATCCTTTGCATATTTCCTTGTATTTTGCAGCCATACGATCGTGACCGCCAATGATTACTATACTCACAAGATCACCCCTTTATATTGCAGCCAGTTTTTGTCCGAGCGCTCTACATTTTGCAAGTGCATCTTCATCTGGTGCTTCCAATGTAATCACACAATCCTGATCTGCTACCTGTGCACCAGCCTCTCTCATTCTGTCAGCCCAGTCACGCATCCATTCTCCATCACCCCAGCCAAAGGAACCAAATAACCCAAGTGTCTTGCCTTCTGCAAATTGTTCCACCTCAGCCACAAATGGTTCCATTTCTGTCTCTTCAAGTACTTCTGAACCCATTGCAGGGCAGCCAAGTGCAAATGCTTTTGCCTCTTTCAGGGCATCCATGGATACTTCTGAAATTTCTAACACTTCTGCCTCTTTTCCTGCTGCTCGGATTCCTTCTCCAATCGTTTCTGCCATTGTCTGTGTATTGCCTGTCTGTGACCAATATGCTACTATGATTTTATCCATGTTGTTTTCTCCTCTTCTCGTTCAATGCTGTCTATTCGTTGTTTCCGTTCCCACATTTTCTCTTTTGTACCTGCGACAGACGTTTTGGTCAGTGATATAATATTCCCTATTATCGCTGTGCCGCCAGAATACTTTGTACGCTTCGCCCTCTGGAAACTTCTTTCATAATTCTTTCTGTCGCCTGGTTGAACTGCTCGAACAGCTGCAGTGTCTCATCCAGATTTCCATATACTTTCCAGTATCCTACATGTAGGAACTTTTTCCCATTATTTTTGATAAATCCTGTGATATCATCGATTGGATATCCCAGAAGCGCCCCCATTTCATGAGGGAAAGCCATCCCTGTATGCATATATGCTGTATATCTTACATAGAATTCCCTAAAAATCTCGTCCAGATCCATGGACTGATACCCTGCATCAAGAAATAATTTCGCTACTTCTCTCTTTGCAAGATATGCCTGTAAGAGCTTTCTGTCATATAACAAAAAGGTAACTTTTTCTGCTGTTTCACAGACGATTGTGCAGGAAATCTGTGTATTTGCAAATAAAGCAAATACATCGGATGTATTTTTTTTACAAATGATCAACAGGTTTGAAATCTTAAGACCTGCAAGAAGCGGTGCACATTGTAGTGCCAGCTGTGTATTCAATTCTTCCTTGTCCATCATTCGGACAATTTCAATCATTTCAGAACTCATATCTGCTCCTTCTTGTTAGTCAAAACTAACCTATCATTAAAAAATAAATGGATGAAAGGGATTCGTCCATTGCTTATGATGTTAGTTTACTCTAACTATTGTTTTATGTCAATAACTTTCTCCCAATAATTTGAAATTATTTTTAGTATTTCACCTGTCCCAAAATTTATGCATCGCCTTTTGGGGCGCAGCTCAAGTCTTAAAAACATACATTTCACGATATTGATACATATATTTCACTGTTTTTAAGCATATATTTGAACAAATGGATGCAATCCGAGAACGGAGAATATTATGAAAATTAATTGGAAATCCCTCTTTATCAACATTATTATCTGTCTTGGTGTTGGCGCTCTTTCCTGGCTGCTGACCCGAAATAACATGAATCTGTATGAAACCATCAAGCAGCCTGCTCTGGCTCCTCCTTCCTGGCTTTTCCCAGTTGTATGGAACATTCTTTTTATCTTAATGGGCATTAGTTCCTATCTAATTGAAGAAACCGAATCTGCTGACAAAACAAACGCTACACTGGCATTCTGGTTTCAGTTATTCCTGAATTTCATCTGGTCTCCTGTATTTTTCAACCTGAGGAATTTTGGGCTTGCTTTCATCATTCTGATTGCTATGTGGTTCGCAATCCTCTATATGATCATTTCCTTCTATCGGATCAATAAGACTGCCGCCCTTCTTCAGATTCCTTATCTTCTATGGGTCACCTTTGCAGGATATCTGAATCTGCAGATCTATCTTTTAAACACTGCATTTTAATTTTAATAACAGTCTTTGAACAGTAACGTATCTGCACGATCAGTAGTAACCATTTGGCACATAAAATAAGACATCGGAACAGCACGAATGCGGATTGTCTTCGTTACTGTTCCCATGTCTTTTTGCATGTAGTCACTCATTTACTTTTTTATTAGCTTTTTCTTGTCAGTTTTTTATTAGCTTTATCTTATCAACTTTTTCTTATCCGCTTGGATGGTCAGATTTTTCTTTGTGCATCAAAATTTGTTTCCATCAGATTTATTTGGTACCATCCAGTTTATTCAAGGAATCCTGAACGATTTTTACCAAACTGCCTACTTTATCATTGTAATCTTTGATTGCTTCATCTGCACTCATCTCTCCTGTGACAACATTAGCTACGGCAAGATTTCTTGCTTTATTAATATCTGAAATATTATCACCGTACTCATCTGTCATAGGAATAATTGTACTTGGTTCACAATTTGCAAGGAAGAATTTCTTATTATCCTTAATTACATCTGACATTGCATCGTATGCAGGGTCACCAATCTCAAGTTTCGTAATACCTGAACCCGGATCTACATAATTCTTCTGCATATATCCAGTAGGTTTTTCTGGAGATGGAAGGAAATGAAACTGACCTTCTTCATACGTATCCGGCTGATCTTCTTTTCCCTCAAGCGTTACCGTTTCTGCCTTATCATCCCAATGAGTTCCCTTTGCTCCGTATGTCCACAGACGCTGAACTTCGCCACCATCGACCATCTTGGACAGCCAGTATTCAAAGATTCCCTCTGGATTCTTGGCATTACTTGTAATAGCGAATACAGGTTCTACTCTCATAGAATAAAAACCAAGCTCCTTGATTGGTTTGATTGCGATCAGATCTCCCAGACCTTTGTCAGCGCAGGTATCTTTGAGCGTTTTTGCCCAGGTTCCATACCAATATGTAAATACACCTGTATTATCTGCATAGAATTTATTTCTGACATCTGCAGTAGAGTTATTGATACTTTCTTTATCAATAATACCATCAGCCACACCTGTCTTAATTCTTTCCAGTGCATCTTTCATAGCCTGCTCGCTGAATCCATCTACATATTTTCCAGAAGCATCCTTATAGAATGAGAATTTTGCCTGCTGATAAAACTCTGGAAGATAATTCGTGTAAGGAGCATCTTTGCCAACATACCCGGAAGCTGAAAGAACCGTTTTCCCTGTTGCCTCATGCATTTTCTTTAACATTGTGTAGTACTCATCAAATGTCAGGGTCTTATCCTCAATATCAGATCTCTGGTATCCGGCCTGTTTCAACCATTCCTCTTTGACATAAGTACAGCATCCTGCACCTGTCGCCACAGGGCAGAGACCATAAAGTCCATCCTCGCCGTCATCCCCTTTGACCTGGTATGTCTGATAGATGTTCTTCGCACTGTCGACCAGACGGGATTCAATATCAGATTCTTTCCAGGCATCTGACATATTCCAGAGCATGCCACTTGCTGCATACAAGGCATAATAATCACTGGAAAGAATGACTACATCTGGAATAGAAGACTCATCGTTAAATGCATTTGCGACTGCATCATAGTACCCTGAGTGATCCGGTCTGATCCATTCGACATCGACTCCTGTTGCATCTTTTAACTGTGCATAAAATTCCTCTGCACCATTTGGCTCCGTAACCACGGTTCCATCAGCCATGACCTTGATCTGATCTGGTTTCACAACTTCATCTTTACTCTTATCCGCACTGGCTCCAGTCGTACTGCTTCCACAGGCTGCAAGTCCCAGTGATGTTGTAAGGACCAGCCCCATTGCTACTGTTTTTTTCCATTTATTTCCCATACTAACCTCCATCTCATGCAGGATGCACTTCTCCTGACCATCCTGCAGAAAACCCCTGGTAGTTGTAAAACGAAACTACCTTTTTGTTGATGTGTTCCTACCTCTTGTCAGTTCTTCCTGCACAGTAACCTTACTGCATGCAGGACTCTGTCCCTTCAGTACAATACTTCTACCATCCGGCTGACTTCCTCCGATATAAACTGCATATTCTCCATCGTAGAAATACTCTTCACCATCTTCATTGATCAGGACAAATGCTGACAATGGCAAATGCATTGTCATATGTATCTTTTCTCCCTGTCTGACTGCTACTCTTTTAAATGCCTTTAACTGAGGATTTGGTGTATTCTCACTCTGTGCCTTTACATAGACCTGTACGATTTCAGTGTCATCACACGTTCCTGTATTGTGTAGCGTGAACCGACAGTCCAGTCCATCTTTCGCCACTATGCTACGATCCATCTTCACCCCCGTGTACTCAAATCTGGAATAACCAAGTCCAAATCCGAATGGATACAACGCATCCTGACGCATGAACCGATAGGTCCGTTTCTTCATGCTGTAATCTGTAAATGCCGGCAGTTCTTCTGTTGTTCTGTAGAATGTAACCGGCAGTCTTCCCTGTGGATTGCTAATACCGAACAGCACATTGGCAATGGCCTTTCCACCCAGGGCGCCAGGATACCAACACTGCATAATGGCATCAACATGTTCCTGTGCCCAGGTAACAGCCAAGGCACTTCCGGAAAGCAGAAGTAGAATCACTGGCTTGCCGCTTTCTTTGGCTATCCGTAATATTTCTTCCTGTTTTCCGGGAAGCGATAGATCCCGCTTATCACCGCTTGCAAAGTCGTTTCCGGCATCTCCCTGCTCTCCTTCGATTCCTGCATCAAGTCCAAGACAGACGATTACAACATCACTTGCTTTGCAGATTCCTCTGACTTCTGATGATCTGTCATTCTTCCAATCATCCTTATACAGATGACAACCACCAGAGACCAGGACTCTTGTTTTATCGCCCAGAAGATCCTGAATACCCTCTGTTACTGTAATGTATCTGGATGCTGTTCCCTCATAATTACCGACCAGCGCCTTCCTGCTATTCGCATTCGGTCCGATGATTCCCAATGTTTTAATCCTGTCGGGATTCAGTGGCAGAATGTGATCTTTATTTTTCAGAAGCACAAGAGACTGTGTCGCTGCTCTCAGATTCAGATCCTGCATTTCCTTTGCATCCACAACTTCGTATGGAATTTTATCATAAGGGTTATCACCTTTGTCATCGAATACCCCAAGCTTCATTCTCGTGGTAAACAGATTGGTGACCGCCTCATCCAGCCTTGTTTCCTGCACTTTTCCAGATCGAACTGCCTCCAGCAGATAGTAGAACATATTGCCACAATTTAGATCACAACCACTATTCATGGCTAATGCCGCTGATTCTACCGGTGTGTCTGTTACATGATGATGTTCGTGAAAATCTCTGACCGCCCAGCAGTCAGATACTACGTGACCCTGAAAATGCCACTTTTTTCTTAATATGTCCTGTAGCAATGTCGGACTACCACAGCATGGCTCTCCATTAGTTCTGTTGTAAGCTCCCATAACTGCTTCTACATTTGCCTGCTGAATACATGCCTGAAATGCAGGAAGATATGTTTCAAAAAGATCCTTTTTCGATACTTCGGCATTAAAACTGTGCCGTAGATTTTCGGGACCGCTGTGTACTGCAAAATGTTTTACACATGCCGCTGCTTTCAGATAATTTTCATCATGCCCCTGAATTCCTCTGATAAAGCGAATGCCCATTCTAGATGTCAGATAAGGATCTTCTCCATAGGTCTCATGGCCTCTTCCCCATCTGGGATCCCTGAAAATATTGATATTTGGCGCCCAGAAAGTCAAACCTTTGTACCTTCCGGTATCTTCCGATTCCTGTTGCATATTGAACTTTGCGCGCCCCTCTGTCGAGATTGCATCTGCGACATCCTCAATAAGATCCTCATCAAATGTTGCTGCCAATCCGATTGCCTGTGGAAATACCGTTGCAGTTCCGGCTCTTGCGACACCGTGAAGCGCCTCGTTCCACCAGTCATATCCTTTAATATGCAACCGTTCTACTGCTGGCGCACTATGTAATGTCTGAAATACTTTTTCTTCCAGTGTCATCTGACTGACCAGTTCCTTTGCCCGTCTGCGCATGGCATCTGTTTTCTCCTTGTTGTCCACCAGATCCATTTCTTCATCTCCTTACTGTATTTGATACTTAGAGTATAAAGAAAGTGCTTCTTAGAATCTTATCATTTATCCGCAACCTATGCTCAGATATTCTCATATTATAGCCAGCCGCCTTGTAAGATTTCCGCAGTTTTGTTAAAATAATGCTATGAATTAACGAAATGTACCAGTTGTAAGCTAATAATATCTGATTAATCTAAAAGGGAAAGAGGAATCTATATGATTGAACATCTGGACGGGACCTGTGAAACGATCTCTTATAAGACAGAAAACGGAGTACGGCTCTATCATAATGCTTTTATGACTACCTATCCATTCCACTGGCATTCCGGAATGGAAATTATCATGCCATGTCGTGCACAATATATTGCAACCATCAAAGAAGCAGAACTACAGCTTGAGGAAGGCGATATCTGCATTATTCCACCCGGAGAACTCCATTCCCTGCGTGCCAGTAGTAAAGCTGGTGAACGTATCATCCTGCAGCTCAATCATTCCATATTGTTTCACAATCGGGAAATGTACTCTCTGATCACGCTCATGCGTCCTTATTTTCTGATTCGAAAAAGCCAGTACCCTGAAATTGCAACAACACTCGCTACGCTTCTTCTCGCTGTCGAAAAAGAATATTTTAATGCTGGCTCCTTTTATGAAACGCGAATCTTTTCGCTGCTTGCAGACTTTTTTGTACAGATTGGACGTAATCCACAGCTTTTTGCCGGACAATCCTCCAGCGAAACCATCAGCCAGCATAATGTCGACCTTTTTCTATCGGTGTGCAGTTATATTAACAGTCACTTCAAGCAAGATCTCACGCTGCTCGACGTTGCAAAATACTCTGGCTTTAGCAAATCACATTTTTGTCGTTTCTTTAAAATGCACGCAGGCAAATCCTTTTATGACTACCTGCTCAATGTCCGGATTTCTAATGCGACCGATATGTTGCTCTGCAATGAATTTTCTATTCTGGATATCGCCCTTGCTTCCGGCTTTAACAGTATCTCCACCTTTAACCGTGTATTCCGCACTTTTCACCACTGCTCTCCAAGCGAATACCGACATTTACATCTAGGATAAAAACGGCAGCTGACTTATTGGGAAAATATCAACATTGGACTCCTAAAAAATACCAGCACGAATCCAGACAAAAAAACACCAGCTCTGCCAGAAAAAGTTATGGCAGACCTGGTGTATTTTTAATATTTCTCCCGGATCTTTAATTTTAATAAATATTTTACCCGTGATAAAATCACCATAAAAAAAGATAGAAATAATATTACAAGTAATTCCTGTATCGTCATTACCTTCAGCTCTTATTCGTCTATATGTCTACTATATTCATACAGGCTTGAACTGTTTCCTGATGGCAACATATTTTCCCCTGTCACAGATATCCAAATACGATTCCACATGCGGCACAAACTACAATGATCAAAATCGGATGTACTTTTTTTACCATGAGCACACCCGCAAGTACTACTACGAACAAACTCTTCAGACTTGCGATACTTATGAATTCATGAAGCTGAGTAACTGGGAAAACAGAACCCAGAACAGAAACTGCCGCGGAACCGACCAGTCCGACAACAACCGGATGCAGTCCTGCCATACAGCCATTTACAATGCGATTCTTCTTAAATTTCTGATAACAGCCGGCGATCAGTAGAATAATGATAAACGAAGGAAGAACAACGCCAAATGTAGCAAGAAATCCTCCCAGAATACCTCCGACTTCTCTTCCCACATAAGTAGAGACATTGACAGCAAATGGCCCTGGTGTCACTTCCGAGACTGCAACAAAATTGATCAGCTCATCTCCTGCAAGCCACCCCTTTGCTGCAACTTCAGCCTGAATCATGGGCAGCATTGCATACCCACCACCAAAAGTAAATAAACCGATCTTAAAAAAAGTCCAGAATAATTGTAGATATATCATTTTTTCTCCTCCTTATTCTGTTTCTGCAGGATCAGCCCTGCCACTGCTCCACATACAAGAACTATGATTGCATTTACTTTCAGAAATGCGACAAGAATAAATGCAGCAAGCATAATTACATAATCATATATATGATGTTCGCAATTTTTGAACAGGGAAACGCATGCTCCAAAGATCAGTACCAGTACGCCAGCACGTATCCCCTGAAATGCATACTGAATCACTTTCAACTCTTCAAATTGCTTTAAAAAGAATGAAATTATCAGGATAATTACAAAAGAGGGAAGTGACACGCCAATTGTAGCACAGAGCGCTCCGATAAATCCCCCTATCTGTTTTCCAACAAAAGTTGCAGAATTAATTGCGAACGGTCCCGGTGTAGACTCTGCAATTGCAATGACATCCATGATATCTTCATCTGTCAGCCAGTTTTTATTTGTAACAACTTCCCTCTTGATCAGTGGAATCATTGCATATCCGCCTCCAAAAGTAAAAGCTCCAATCTTAAAAAACGTCCAGAACAATGCCAGATATTCTGACCTGTTCTTCTTTTCTTTTTGCATCCTTTCACCCTTTCTTTTTATCTGATCCCGTCGAAAAAAGAACTCTTTTCTCCGATGTTTCTATTATATGACCATCCTGGTATATTTATCAAATACATAGATATTATAAAACCTATAGGTAAATTGTAATATTACCCAGTTAGTCTTTTACTTGTGCTGCGAACTTATTGTGCTGTAACATTCTGATAAAACGCTGCACCGCATATTTACTGTCATTTTTATGCCAGCAACAGATTCTTGCACGTTTCAGGCTACCATTTTCAAATCGAATCCGTGACATTTCTCGTTCGTTTCCCTTAAAGAACAGCTGGTCCGCGATTGCGATTCCAAGGCCTGTCCGTACCGCCGCCTGCTGACTTGGAATATTTTCCTGTTCTGCGAGTCGCCCCTGGATCTGCATACTGTCCAGCAATTCGACCGTATGCTGGTATTCGTTATAACTTGCACTCCTGGATATTGCATAAAATCTGTGGTCTCTCAGTTCTTTGGCCCCGACCACGGTTCTACTAGCCAGTGGATCCTGTTTTGCTACCGCAAGTAAAAGTGGCTCTGCAGGTGCAACATCACCAACTGCATTTCTCAAGTCCTCTTTTTGCCAGGAATCCGTCACGACCACATCAAATTCTCTATTGTTGAACCGTTCCTGTAATTCCCGATAGTCGATCACAGAGACTGCAAGTGTGATCTGTGGATACTGTTTCTGAAAAACAGAAAGTAGATTATTAAATGTATAATCATAGCCATACCGAAGGCCGATTGAAAGATTTCTCTGTTCCGACTGGTATGATTTGTGTGCTTCATCAATTGAATCCTGCAATGCATTCCATACTGCGAGCCATCTGACATATAACAATCTGCCCTCTGCCGTCAGACTGACATTACGACTATTCCGCTCAAAAAGCTGCAGCCCAAGTTCTTTTTCCAGCCTCTGGATCCATTTGGTAACTGTAGGCTGCGTGACATAGAGCCTCTTTGCCGCTTCAGAAAAACTATGCTGATTTGCAACTGTCAGAAAATATTCCATCTGCTCTGTTGAAATATGATACATAAAAAACACCTCTTTGCTACTATTCTAGCACTTTATACTGTTTTATTCCAATTTGGAATAGATGCCCTGTAAATCATAATTAGACAGGAACCGACACACAACGGTACAATAAAAGTGCAGTAAAACACCAAAAGAAAGAAGATGATCATTATGACAGAATCAGACTGCATCAGCATTGTCATTCCAGTATACAATGTCGAACACTATCTTTGTAAATGCATCGACAGTGTCCTTTGCCAGACCTTTAAAAATTTGCAGATCATACTTGTCGACGACGGTTCCACAGACCGGTGTCCGTCTATTTGTGATCGTTATCAAAAGAAAGACAATCGTATCACTGTCATCCATCAAAAGAATCAGGGGCTGTCCCAAGCCAGAAATAACGGCATCGACAAAGCTCATGGCGACTACATCAGCTTTATCGACAGTGACGACTATATCGCCCCAGATATGTACGAAACCCTTTACAGCCTAATGCGACATACGGACTCCGATATTTCCATGTGCAATTACCAGATGGTAACTGAGTCAGGCAAAGAGATCGCACCAGATTACATTTATCAGGAACCTGCCATTGCGACCTATACAAAAGAACAGGCGTTTACCGAACTCCTGATTGATAAAAAAATTCAGAACTATGCATGGGGAAAATTATACAAAGCAGCACTTTTTCAGGGTATCCGCTATCCTGCCGGACGCAAGTATGAGGATATCCGTACCACTTACCGACTCTTTGAAAAGAGCAGACGTCTTGTAAAATGCAGTGCACAGAAATATTTCTACGTAAAACGTGCTGGCAGTATTGTCAACACGCTCAGCAGCGAGAATACACAAGAATATATTTCAGCAAAACTGGATCGTTTTCACTATATCGCAGACAATTATCCAGCTCTGAAGCTGCAAAATGACTACTGCTTTGTCAACTCAGTCATCAATGCTTATGATTATATTTATTCAGGTGGCACTCTGAACCTGCTTGCTACTCCGTTTTACCACAATCTTTATCAGTCCTTCGCCAAGATCATGGATCAGCATCTGAATGCCATGAAGCCATTTATGAATAGCACTGAATTGATTGAAGCCTATGTTCTCCGGTCAGATTTTCCTCATTTTGGAGACCTGATCCAGTCTAAAAATCAATATCCGGATAAATTCAAAAAACTGGTACAGAACTTTCTTCTACCAAAAAACATTCTATACACCAGTCACACTCTGCAAAAATAAGAGCAGTTAGATGTGCGGGGCATTTTTTCCGCACATGCGGAGCCATTTTTTTCCGCAAGGTACAATGTAACATTTCTGCGATCTGTTATTGTTGAGAATATTAGATAAAAAAAGCTTTACGGTCACAATTGTTTCCGTAAAGCTTTTTATTTTAATCTACAAGTTTTGCTTTCATCCAGCGGTTGCTTAAGAACCTGCATGTAAATATGACTGACCTGATGGACCAGTCTGCAAACATACCGAACCATACTGCCATCGGTCCCATATGAAATGTCTTTACAAGGAATATACAGAGTGCCACACGACAGAACCACATCGTAATAATTGATGTAATCATGGAAAAACGGACATCTCCAGCCGCTCTCATTCCATAGGCAGGTACAAAGGACAATGTCCATGCCAGTGGTTTGACGATTGTAATGGCAACTACCATGGTATAGCAGAGACTGGCACTTTCCGGTGCAAGACCTGCAATTCTGGTGACTGGAATTGTAATCGCCCAGACGAACAGGCAGGATAACGTAATTCCAATTTCAGCAATTCCCGTCAGTTTGACCAGATAATATTTTGCCTCTTCTCTTCTTCCTGCACCAATTGCCTGTCCCACGACTGTCATCAGTCCAATTCCGACACCAATTCCAACGACACCATTTACATTTTCCAGAATATTGGTCATCGCCTGTGCTGCAATTGCGGCTGTTCCCATTGTCGAAACAGTCGATTGAATGGCCAGTTTACCAAATTGAAACATCCCATTTTCAATTCCAGATGGGACACCAATTGCCAATATTTTTTTGATCAACGACATATCTGGTCTAATCGTAAGATAGCCTTCCACTACAATCGGCTGTTTCGGTTTTCTCAGAAAATAAAAGACGACAACTGTACAGAAAATTCTTGCAAACAGCGTGGAAATCGCTGCACCTGCAACACCTAGTCCACACCCAAAGATCAGGATCGTATTACCTGCAATGTTGATCAGGTTAGAGATCACAGAGACCATCATTGGAAATCTGGAGTTACCACCTGCTCTGAAAAATGCCGATCCCGCGTTGAACAATGCCAAAAATGGATAGGAAAGCACCGTAATCAGAAAATAGATCATGGAATTATTCATAACGTCTACTTCGACCTGTCCAAATACCAAATGTAACAGTGGCACTCTGAAGATAAGCCCCAGAATCATAATCGTCATTGAGATCACAAACACGGTAAGTACTACCTGTCTGGCCGCACGATTACTTCCTTCATGATCCCTGCTGCCCAGATACTGGGAACAGATAATTGCCGCTCCAGTTGCCATGGCGGAAAAGACCTGAATTACCAGATTATTGATGGAATCCACCAATGAAACTGCTGAAATTGCGGTACTTCCGACGTTACTGACCATCATGGTATCCGCCATTCCCATGAAAGAATTCAGAATCTGTTCGATTACAATAGGAAAAAGCAACGCTAGCAATGCTTTCCCCGGGAATAGCAGATCCTCTTTATTCACTTTACTGCTGTCATATAGTTTACTTATTAAAAACATAGATTCCTTTCCGTGCACATTTTCCTGTTCATCCAGTCACATCTCTATCAAAATCAGAGAATGCGAAAGGAAGCTGTCGCACCCAGTTGTACGACAGCCCCCTTTTGTATTGCACTGTAGTGGCCGTCTCTCCTGATCATCCAGGCTTTCTCTGCCATCCTCCAGTTATAACTAAAATTTATAGATCTTCATAGAATTCTTTCAGATCACTAAGTTCCTTTGTAATATCTCCGCCTTTTCTTGTTACAGAATTGATGAAATTATTTGTCTCTTTGATCTTTTTCAATCTGTCTCTCTGATACTGCTGGGACGCATCCACAAATGCAGGTGACTGTTCCAGTTTACTTCTGTATTGTGCAGCAAACGGACAGTATGTATACATAATTCTTCTTGCGACTTTATTCAGTCTCATAGAGCCCTGGGATTCATATTTTACCCATACTTCATAATCTTTGACGAACATCTCACGATAACTGTTTCTGCATCTCTGGAACTGAGATTTGATCTTTGTCTTTGCTTCCTCCGTCAGTTCCTTATTCTTACGATAGAACTGAACATAATCAAAATACTCAGAAGTAAGAGAACGATCTCTTAAATCGTTCCAGTAGTTGCCCTGTACTGTTCTGCAGAGTTCCCAACGGAATGTGGCAGCCATGCTGATGACCATATTATCAATTGATTCCAGAACAAATTCAGGCATAATAAATCTTGCTGGTGTATCTCTCTTCTTCTCTGAAATATCCTGCCACATAACACTTCTCGTACCAGAGTTCGGCATCAGAATAATGTCAGGGAATACCTGTTTCTGAATGACGATCTTATCGATCTTGTGCTCTGGTGCATAGTACATATGCTCTCTGTGGAACAGGGAGAAATCGACTGCAAGAAGCTTATCGATTGCTGTTTCCACTCTCTTTGCACTAAGGAACATTTTTGCAATGCCCTTATCAAAACTATGCTGGCTCAGAATAGGACAGAATGTAGTCAGTTCCCCACTTGTCAGTTTTCCTGTAATTCTCAACAGATTCTGAATTTCAAATCTGACCTTATTATCCTGATCTGTAAGGTATTCATTTTCTTCCTGCGTTGTAAATTGTCTTGATTTTTTAAGTTCACGAAGATTTTCTTTATAATCAAGATCATATTCATTCTTAGAAGGCTCTCTTTTTCCATTATATATCGCCATGAGCCATTCATAAATCGTAAATATATGGTATTTTTCACTCTCAGTATGCGGTCTGTAGTAATACAGATCGACAAGTGTCTCTTTATTAAAGAACTTTTCGTCCATATAGCCAAATGTCAGGAACATCTCAATAATTCTGTCTTTTCCAGAATCTTTTGTCTGCTTGATAAATACTTTTTCGTAAATATCATAGAAATTTTCAGCAATCTGTTTTCTTAACATTCTGACATCATTATCACTGGAATTTCTATCTGGAAGTTTACGGTATTTTGCAACCTGTACCTGAAATTCTGCTGCTTTTGCTGCATCCAGTTCTGCATAGGCAAGAATTCTTGAAAGTGAGTTTGCAAGATCTTCCAGTGCTCTTTCCGGATTCTTTTCTACCTGTTCTTCTTCCTCTTCTGCATCATCATTTTCCATTGCGTTATTTGCTGGTTCTTCTTTTTCCTCATCTTCAAGTGCAAACAGATCTCCATCAAGAATGCTCAACATGGAAAGTGCTGCACTATTGATCTGACTGCTCAGTTCTGCAGCTGTCAGTATATGCATAAATGCGATTACTTCGCTACCGGAAAATAATTCGTGGAATACTGGCTTGCTAAGTGATGTGATTTCACACAGATAGTTGCACTTTGTCTCATTTACTTCAATTGGTGCCTCAACACCTGATACTGTTGTTAATCCCTGTAATTCACCTGCATATGGAAGGAATTTCTTTTCATATACCTGATAGAGCTGCTGGAACTGAGAACAGATCGATGTAACAGAAAGCTCCTGATAAGTCTTGCCCAGACCGAAGATTCTTTTCACATCGGCAAGCTGCGCAAAATCAAAGGCAAGAAGCATACAATCCGTCTGTGCTTCATAGTCAAATATATATTCTCCGTTACTCATATCAAGTACACCGATCAATGCACCATTGGCAAGATTGATTCTTGCATAATCATTTTTCGCTGTCATCTGCCCTTTGACAAGAAAGCAGACTTTCTCGACCTGATCTCCCCTCTGCAAAAAAGTCTTCCCTTTTCCTATATTGATCTTTTCACTCTTAAAGACTAATTCATCCTGTGTCATTTGCATACTCTCCAATCCATTTTCCTCTTACCGTTATAACCACAAAATTATAAAAACAAAATCTGCCCGCACAGATTTGTAGAACTTTCCTATTTGATGATTACTTTCCTACCGAACGTAAATACTACAAAAATCTGGAATAAATATCTATTTATATCTTAAAAGAATGGTATATTTTTGTCAAGGATATCTGACATAATCCGACTTTATTCCTTCTTGTGTAATTCGTTCATTTTGGGATTATGTCAGATGTAAATCCGTACCATTTTTCATTTTCATTCAGGCACGATTCTTCCACATAAAAAATCCCAGGTTATTATGATATGATTCTTCTTAAGTAGACAAGGTAAATAACCAAAATCTACTTAAGGGGAATCAAATCACAGACACCTGAGATTTTCTCTGCAAACTGACATGTTTGCCAACTCAATTGATATCATAAATTTCAATATTCTAGGTCACAGATTCTTTTAGTGACAATGGCCACTGCAGTGTGCGCAATCACACCCACACTGAATGGATTTACCGGCTTTTTTATCTTTAACCATCTTACGAATAATGAAAAAAACGATTACACCCAGTACTGCTGCTACAAATACTGTTCCCATAAAATACCTTCTTTCTATCTGATCCGGGCCGGCTGTATTGCCTGGCCCTTTTTTAACATTTCATTTCTGTTGCTATCCGTTCTGCTATTAAGCATTCACAGATCTTTTCACATCGGTCTTTAATGTTGTACTTTCCTTATATGGTCTGAAAAGCAGATAGATAAATGCTGCGACTGCAACAAACGCAACTGCTGTCCAGATTGTAAAGCCACCACCTGTTATCAGTGTTCCGATATTGTAAATACAAAGGGATACGATGTAAGCAAGAACTGTCTGATATCCAACTGCGATCCAGAACCATTTTGCATTATTCATCTCTCTTTTAATTGCACCCATTGCTGCAAAGCATGGTGCACATAAAAGATTGAATACCAGGAATGAGTAAGCAGCGATCATTGTCATGCTGGCTGCCAGCTGTCCCCAGATCTGATTTCCTTCTTCCGCAACTTCTCCAAATCCGAACAGAATACCAAATGTACCAACTACATTTTCCTTTGCGATCAGTCCTGTAATTGCTGCTACTGCCATCTTCCAGTCTCCCCATCCAAGTGGCGCAAAGATTGGAGCGATCACACTACCCATTGATGCAAGAATACTGTCGTTCAGGCCATCATCTCCAACCATTCCAAAGGAACCATCTGTCCATCCGAACTTCATCAGGAACCAGAGAACGATTGTGGACAGGAGGATAATTGTACCTGCCTTCTTAATAAAGGAGTAAGCACGTTCCCACATACTTCTTAATACATTAGATACTGTTGGCCAGTGATAAGCTGGCAATTCCATTACGAATGGAGCTGGCTCTCCAGCAAAAATTCTAGTCTTCTTTAAAATAATACCTGAGCAGATAATTGCTGCAACACCAATAAAGTAAGCACTTGTTGCAACCCATCCGGAACCTCCGAACAGCGCACCAGCGATTAATCCGATAATTGGAAGCTTTGCACTACAAGGAATAAATGTAGTTGTCATAATTGTCATCTTACGGTCTCTATCATTTTCGATCGTTCTGGATGCCATGATACCTGGAACACCGCAACCACTACCGATTAACATTGGAATAAAGGATTTTCCTGAAAGACCGAACTTTCTGAAAATTCTATCCATAATAAATGCAACACGGGCCATATATCCACAGGATTCCAAAAATGCAAGGAAAATAAATAATACGAGCATCTGTGGTACAAATCCGAGGACTGCACCAACACCGGCAACAATACCGTCTATGATCAGACTCTTTAACCAGTCTGCACAATTGATTGCATCCAGACCACCTTCGATAAGTGAAGGCACACTTGGTACAAAGATTCCATAATCCGCTGGATCTGGTTCATCAGCATCCACAAGTGCCTGAGCATCCTGTTCTACAGTGCTTGTAATGTTGACAGTTTCAAGAACAGATTCATCTTCATCCAGAATATCCACTGTTGTCTGCCCATCTTCATATGCTGCTACAATCTGGTCAGCACGGTCATAATCTGCTTTCGCATCATCATAATCAGAAGTTCCGATTGTAAACAAGTGCCATCCGTCACCAAACACACCATCATTTACCCAGTCATTTGCCCATGTACCAACTGTTGAAATTGACACATAATAAACAATTGCCATAACTACAGCAAAGATTGGAAGTGCCAGCCATCTGTTCGTTACGACATGGTCGATCTTATCTGATGATGTCAGCTTATTCTTACAGTTCTTTGTAATACAGTCATCAATAATGGATGAAATATAAGTATAACGTTCATTTGTAATAATACTTTCTGTATCATCATCCATCTCGGCCTCGATCTTATCGATTTCTTCTGTTACATCAGGTACACTCTTCATCATTTCTGAAATCTTGTCATCACGTTCCAGCAGCTTGATTGCAAAGAAACGTTTCTGTTCTTCTGGAATATCAGAAGTTAGTTTTTCTTCAATGCTCTCCAGAACACTTTCCACTTCATCTGCGAATTTATGAACGTAAGTACTTCCATATGCATTTTGATTTGCAAGTGCAATTGCTTTCTCTGCTGCCTTCTGGATTCCAGTTCCTTTCAGTGCAGAAATTTCTACGACTTCACAACCGAGCATCTTCTTTAATTTATCAATATGTATCTTATCTCCATTTTTTTCTACGATATCCATCATATTGACTGCCATGATGACTGGGATTCCCAATTCCATGAGCTGTGTGGATAAATAGAGATTACGTTCAATATTTGTTCCATCCACGATATTTAAAATCGCATCTGGTCTTTCACTGATCAGATAATTTCTTGCTACGACTTCTTCCAGTGTATAAGGAGAAAGTGAATAGATACCTGGAAGGTCCATAATGATGACATCTTTGTGTCCCTTCAGCTTTCCTTCTTTCTTCTCTACCGTTACACCAGGCCAGTTTCCAACGAACTGATTGGAACCGGTCAATGCATTGAATAATGTTGTTTTTCCGCAGTTTGGATTACCTGCGAGTGCTATTTTGATTGCCATTTCCTACTCCTTTTGCCTCTTTTGGCGTCTTGATTTGATAAAGCTACCTAGTATTGCATTATTAAAACATTTGTTAGGATTGTCTAACCATAGATCAAAAAAAATTTGCTTCCGATTATGCTTCTACTTCGATCATTTCTGCATCTGCTTTTCTAAGTGACAGTTCATATCCTCTGACTGTTACTTCAATTGGATCTCCAAGCGGAGCGACCTTTCTGACCAGGATTGAAACACCTTTTGTGATGCCCATATCCATAATTCTTCTCTTAACCGGACCTGTTCCAGTTAATTTTTTTACCTGTACCTGCTGTCCAACAGATACATCTCTTAATGTTTGCATATTAAGCCTCCATCTGTTCTATCTATTTAATTCTTAAATAAAAACCTAAACCATAATTCTGTTTGCCATATCTTTGCCAATTGCAACACGTGAGCCCTTGACATTCACAATGACATTTCCACTGATTTCTGAAACCACAGTGACTTCTCCGCCTGCGACAAAGCCGAGACTTTCAAGAAATTTTCTTACCTCTTCTTTTCCACTCACTTTCCTGATGATACTTGATTCACCAGTTTTCACCATCGTTAAAGGCATCATAAACCATCTTCTTTCTATTTTTTCACATTTGTTTTACATTTATTACCATAGTTAGTATACGCTAACGAGTAATAGTTGTCAATAACTTAATTGAAATATTATTATTTTTATGTTATACTACGATAAAATTCGTGTATTTATATAAAAATAAGCCTTGGGTATACACGGGTGCTGTTGGGTTTCTTATAATATCACCATGCAGAATTCCTGCATTTGAGATCGGCTGAAAGTTGATCGTAAAGTTACTTTTTTTTCGTACGTACTTATTATAGGAAGAATCCGATAGAAAAAATAAGCAAAGTGAGGACGAGATTATGCATATAAATGAATCAGCAGAAAACTATCTTGAAACGATTCTACTACTCAGCCAGAAACTTCCTGTTGTACGTTCTGTAGATGTTGCAAATGAACTTGGATTCAAGAAATCCAGTGTCAGTATTGCCATGAAGAACCTGCGGGAACACAATCATATCACAGTTACCGATGCCGGTTATATCTACCTGACCGATTCAGGAAAAGCGATTGCCGATATGATCTACGAAAGACATTCCTTCCTTTCTAACTGGTTAGAACAACTCGGTGTTGATGCAGAAATTGCCAGTGACGATGCCTGCAAAATTGAACATGTCATCAGTAAGGAAAGTTTTGAAGCAATAAAGACTTATGTACGTGATAAAAAATAATGTATCAGTCAATAACTGTTGCTTTTAGCAAACGGCTCATTTCTTATTGAAAAAGCCCTTCTATTTCTAAAGATTTATCTTCAGAGATAGAATGGCTTTTTTATACCTATGAAACTTTTATCTGTTCCGTTATGTTTACTTAATTCCTGTTACTTCATAACCAGCTTCTGTTACAGCTTTTTTAAGAACTTCTGTATCAACAGAGTCATCTGCTGTTACAACTGCATTTTTATCATCCAGGCTGACTGTTACTTCTGTAACTCCTGATACTTCCTTTAATGCTTTTTCTACTCTTGCTGTGCAATGTCCACATGACATGCCTTCAATCATAATTGTTGTTTTCATAATTGTTCCATCCTCTCTTTTATTATTTTCACCGGTCTCACTATTTTTCTGTGAAGTTCCAGCATCTTCTATATTATAATTAATTTCATTATAACCTTGCTCTGTAGCAGACTGCTCAATTTCTTCTGTCTGCTGATTTTTTCTTTTTCTTAGTTTCACACCTTTTAAGCGAAGTGCATTGCTGACAACACACACGCTGCTCAAACTCATTGCCGCTGCACCGAACATCGGATTCAGTTTAATACCAAAGAATGGATAGAGAACTCCAGCTGCAAGTGGAATACCGATACAGTTGTAGAAGAATGCCCAGAACAGATTCTCCTTAATATTTCTGATTACTGCCCTGCTCAGTTTCACTGCACCTGCTGCATCCATAAGATCGCTCTTCATCAGAACGACATCTGCACTTTCAATTGCCACATCTGTACCTGCTCCAATTGCAATTCCCACATCTGCAGATGCAAGTGCCGGCGCATCATTAATTCCATCACCGACCATAGCAACTCTGTGTCCGTCTGCTTTTAACTGTGCGATTTTCTCTTCTTTCTGTGTCGGAAGAACGCCTGCAATTACCTCATCGATCCCTACCTGTTCACGAATTGCATTTGCAGTGATTTCATTATCGCCCGTCAGCATAATGACATGGATTCCCAGGTCTTTTAACTCACTGACTGCCTCTTTACTTGTTTTCTTAACAACATCGGCCACACCGATCATTCCAAGGATTTCGCTGTCCTGTGCAAATAACATAGGTGTTTTGCCCTGTAATGAGAGCTTTTCCATATCTTCTTTTACTTCTTTTGTAACAGGAATCTTTTCCTGCTGCATCAGCTTCTCATTTCCTGCAAAATAAATGTGATCTCCAATACGTCCTTGAATACCCTTGCCAAAAATAGCATCAAAATCCAGAACTTTGAAAAATCCCATTTTTTCATTTTCACAGGCATTGACGATTGCTTCTGCAAGAGGATGTTCACTGCCTTTTTCAAGAGATCCGGCAATTTTTAATAATTGAGTATGTGAAATATTACCAAGCGGTATTATATCAGTCACAACCGGCTTTCCTTCTGTGATAGTACCTGTCTTATCCAGAACAATGGTATCGATCATATGTGCAGTTTCCAATGCTTCTCCTGATTTGATCAGGATTCCGTTCTCTGCTCCTTTTCCTGTACCTACCATAATCGCAACAGGTGTTGCAAGACCAAGGGCACATGGGCATGAGATCACAAGCACTGCGATTGCACTTGACATGGCAAATTCAAAGCCTGAACCAGCGAGAAGCCAGATGATTCCAGTAATAATCGCAATTGTAATGACCACTGGTACAAATATCCCTGCGATCTTATCTGCCATCTTTGCAATTGGTGCCTTGCTGGAAGATGCCTCTTCTACCAGACGAATGATCTGGGAGATTGTAGTATCCTCGCCTACTTTCACTGCTTTTGCACGTACCATACCAGACTTGTTCATGGATGCAGAAACAATCTTATCTCCTTCCTGCTTTAAAACAGGAATACTTTCTCCCGTAATAGCAGATTCATCAAATGAAGATCTGCCCTCTATAATGACACCATCTACCGCTACTGATTCTCCCGGTTTTACCAGGAAAATGTCACCAACAACGAGTTCCTTTACATCGATGACTTTCTCTATATCACCTCGTACCACGGTTACTGTCTTCGGTGCCAGATCCATAAGCTTTGTTATTGCTTCACTCGTCTTTCCTTTTGATCTGGTCTCCAGATATTTTCCAACTGTGATCAATGTAAGAATTGTACCGGCTGACTCAAAATACAAATCATGTCTGTAATGTTCAACGACTGCCCAATCTCCATGTCCCATCCCAAAGCCGATTCTGTATATCGCAAAGATTCCATAAGCGATTGCTGCACCCGCACCGATTGCAATCAGACTGTCCATATTAGGACTGCGTTTATAAAGGGTCTTAAATCCATTTCTAAAGTATTTCTGATTTGCAAATAATATAGGAATTAACAATAATAACTGAGTAAATGCGTAGATCAGTGCATTTTCATTTCCATGCAGAAAGTTCATTGTAAACGGTGGCATTTTGATAGATAGCCAGCTGTAAATCATATGTCCCATGGATACGTACATCAGTGGAATCAGAAAGATCACTGACACGATCAGTCTTGTTTTCATTCCCCTTATGTTCTTATCCTGTTTTTCTTTCTGGCTTTCTTTATTATCTGCCTGCGCTGTTTCGTTTTTTACATTTGCTCCATATCCTGCGTCTGCAACGACATCGCAGATTTTCGAAACATTTGTTATGCCTTCATCAAAATCGACCTGCATACTGTTCGTCAGCAGATTGACGCTGACATTCCTGACGCCATCTGCCTTAGCTACGCTCTTCTCAACATGGGAAGAACACGCCGAACAGGTCATACCTGTAACATCAAATTTTTCTTTCATGATTCTCCTCTTCTATCATTCTCATACCAGACTACGCTGGCTGAACAGGTTACTTCATTAGTTTCTTTAACAGATCACATAATTCATCGACTGCTTCTTCGCTGCCATTTTTAATATCTGTAGATACACAGCTTTTTATGTGACGAGCGAGCAGTTCTTTGTTAAAACTGTTCAGAGCTGCCTGTACTGCTGATACCTGTGTAAGAATATCCACACAGTATCTGTCATCATCGACCATCGCCTTGATTCCTCTGACCTGTCCTTCAATTCTGCTCAATCTTGTGATCAGCTCTTTCTTTTCACAGCCATTTCTTTTCTTGTGTTTGACTGGTTTTCCATCCAGACTTAGTTCCGTCTTACCTTCAGCCTTTAACACTTCTTTCTCTGCTGCTTTCTCATTTTTCTCACACTCTCTGAGTGTTTCTCTATTCCCATCATTCTTGCTGCATTCACAACTCAATTGATATCCTCCCTGTAATCATTCATCCGATTTTCATACCCCCATGGGGTATACGTACAATATAAACTCTAACTTTTATTTTGTCAACCTGTTTTCCAAATAAATACATACCCAAATATAACAAACTCTTTGCGATCATAAGAATAAGATCTTTTGAATGATAGAAAGAAATCTTCCCTGTACAAAAATATAATACCTAGTCTTTCGACTATATCGTATGTCTTTCTGAGAATAATATAGCAAGCATTTTAAAGACATAAATAATTCGTCTTCCCAAGCTAAAAAAAGCTGGTGCATGCACACCAGCTTTTCTATATTCCATCTTTTCCTCACAAAATAAATTGTATTATTTAAAACAATATATTTATTGAAATAATTGACTTTATTGAAACAATTGACTTTATTGAAATAATTTATTTACTGCATATGTCTTATTACTGAAACAGTCTTTTTGCAAAATTATATAGACTGTCCTGCCATACGCTGCCTTCATGTCCGCCTGGTATTACATGGTAGATATGATTGATTCCCTGTTCATCCAGTATTCTGTCATAATTTTCAGTTGCAGGACCACAGCCACTGTCCTCATCTCCGACTTCCAGATACAGTTCATAGAACTGCCCAATATCGAGTGGCAACGTAAAATCATTTAACAGACTTGGAAGAAGACTTTCCGGACTATCTGCGACAACTCCAGGTGCCGGTGAAAATCCACCCACATATCCAAATTCCTGTGGATAGGTAAATCCAATATATAATGCCTCTCTTCCTCCCATGGAGAATCCAGCAATTGCTGTGTTTTCCCTGCCTGTCGCCGTAGAATAATTTGCATTGACAAATGGCATTAGATCATTCATCATGTCATCAATACTCAGATCATAAGCAGTGACTACCTCGGATATGTCCATGTCACTTTCGGTCCCATTGGCCACAGTCAGTCCATCTGGACAGACAATGATCATCTCAGAGAGATCCTGGTCATAATGCAAGTTCTGTACAATATATTTTGCACCCAGATCTCCCCAGCTTTCATGATTACAGCCAAGTCCATGGAGCAGATAAAGTACCGGATATTTTGTATCACTGTTATAAGTTACAGGTAATATTACATTTGCCTGCCGTTCTGATCCTGTCGTTGCTGAATAGTAAGTCACAGTCTGCGTTTCACCATACGTTCTTTCTCCCTGTGGAGCAAGAAAATCCTGTGGTGTTGTAAAATCGTCCACTCCATCCTGCTTTGCATTTGGTGCGACCTCTGTACTGCTTTCCGTTGAGGCTGTTACTGGTTCCTGCATGGTCTGCCTGCTACTTTCCTCTGCTGTTTTATCTCCATTTTCTTTGCCACATCCTGCGACCACGATAGCAAGAAGCCCGGTCATCACTCCAACTGCCACCAAATTGCAGATCCGTCTTTTTTTCATTTTTCTTTTGTTCGCGCACTCAGATATCTGATGAGCGTCATCCTTTTCAATCCTGTCTTTCTGTGCCAGATTGATTTCTGCCATATTGTTTCCTCCTTTTCGTAAACTCCTGCGATCAGATAACCTTTTCTTAGTTTTCTTCAAATCTCTCATTAATATACAGGAACAGCCTAACACTTAAAGTTCACTCCAACGCAAGCTTTTTTCTAAATTTTATGTAATCCTGGTTCTTGGACTTGGTTTTGAGACTATTTTAACAAGCTTACCTTTCAAGCTGTTTATTCCAAAAAAAATATCCTGTCGCATGATGCGTACAGGATATTTTTGATATACTCTATTCTTTTTCGATCTGCATTACAAAACGGTCAAATGACACATCGCAGTCACCGACGATCCGCCTGCAGGCATTGACAATTATGCCCATGATTCTGGCGTATTCATCATCACTGGTCCTGATCAGAATATGTTTATAGTCAGAAGCAATTTCCGCCTGCACCACATTTTCCTCTTCCATGGCTTCTGCAATGATCTTATCCGCCTGCTCAGGTGTGACCTGCCATGAAAAGCTGTAATATCTTCCCATTAGGTCCTCCTTTTTCCATCTTTCCAGATATTCTTACCTGTTATTCTACCCATTTTGTAAATGCTTTAAACGAATTTGGGTCAATCATTTTTTTCGTGGGATTGCCACCACGTAATGTATTGATTTGTTAC
>CAJMQE010000042.1 GCA_905215405.1 uncultured bacterium | reverse complement strand
TCTCGAAAGTTATCCACAAGGAGCGAAAATGAATTATGAAATTACCTCAATTATTAAAAGCAACATGAAACTGGAAGTTTCACCTTATCTGGTTAAAACATGTTTGCAATATTTTGTACATCCACATTTTGGACAAGTTAACTTTCTTTTGGTAATTGTATGAGGTCCCATAACATAGGATTTCATATCAGGAACAAATCGCTCCTTGCATTCAGGACATTCAAAGGCTCCTGCTTCTCTGTCTAATACACATGCAATAGCGATTCCCATTACCATTATTACAAATCCAATCCCCATCAATAGCACTCTAGTCCATACCTGCATTTCAAACATTCCCGCAACAACAAATAAAGGTACTGCTGCAACAATTACCAAAACACCAACCATTGCAGACATTATAATCTTCTTTTTACTCTCTTGAGCTTCTTTCACTAAATTCACCATATTTTCCTCCGCTTTCTTTTTATAATCCATCGCTTGCAATCTTTCACCAGATAGAAGTTCATTTACTGTAATTTCTAGTTCATTGCAAAGTGGAAGTAACAATGATACTTCTGGGAAACCATTACCCCTTTCCCATTTTGAGATTGTTTTATCGCTGATACTAAGCTTATCTGCCAATTCCCGTTGAGTATATTTTTTTGCTTTTCTTTCTTCAGCAATAAATTTACCTATCTTAATTTGGTCCATAGGTTCGTGTCCTCCTTTCTGGATTCATTGTATAAATTCCCACTGTTTATTTACACCCACGTAACGTAGAATATGGTGAGTTTTAGCGGTTTCTATGCTCCGTAGAGTTGTAATTTACTTAAAAAACTTCAAATTTTCTTTTCCCTAATAATTACAAATATTCCTTGGAAATTGCTTCCACACCATACATTTCCATAAATGCAACCAGGTCCGCTGCATCCCCAATCAACATATTCTCGTCAAAGTGTACGATATGCATATCTTAAAATCCAGCCACATGTTCTCCGGTACAAATGATACATTTTAGAACTGCTTCCTTATTTATTTTTCATATCGAATCTTATATGCTTTTTTCTTAAAAACAGGGAATATCTAATTTATTATCATCAAGGTCGGATATTCATCCGACCTCTTGATTATACTATAGATTCTATAAAAATTCATCTGTTATCACTGCAGCATTGCTTCTTTTTCTTCTGTTCCGCAATCTTCTCATGAATGTTGGTATTATACAGCCTGTACAAATCTGTATCCTTACTAATCTGATTATCAAATGGAATCACCACCGAACCACACTTGATAAGTCCCATTCCAGATGCAGTATTGGTTACGAATCGAAGCTGTGCCTCTGATACCCCGATAACTTCCGCCATCTTGGAACTGTCCGTGTTTGCCTGCTTTAAAAGTGCCACGAACTCTGAGTTTGCAAGCATTGTTGTTGCTGTGTAATTCTGCAACAGATCGACAACATTCTGAGTGATACCGGTACAAAGACCTCCCTGCTTTCTTACTTTCTTCCAAAGCTGCTGCAGATATTTTGCAGAGTACTCGGAATTAAGTAAGACGTGAAACTCATCAATATAGAGCCATGTTGCCTTGCCTCTCTTACCATTCTCAACAATCCTGTTCTGAATGGACTCCATCATAACAAGCATTGTGATAGGACTAAGCTCTGTACCTAAGTCCCTGATGCCATATACTGTGAATCTGTTATCCACATCCACATTTGTCTGGTGGTTGAAGATGTTAAGCGAACCATTTACAAAAAGTTCCAAAGACAATGCAATGTCTTTTGCCTCGTCCTCCGGCTGTGCCATGAGAATATCGTAAAAATCACTCATTACCGGGATATACTTCTCTTTGCTCCTTGCAATGTCGATATACAGTTTTCTCACACAGCGGTCGATGATTGACTTCTGTCTTGAATTTAAGCTGTCACCGATGCACTGCTCACAAAGACCAAGCATGAACTCGCCCTTTTCTCTTACCATTCCCTTGGAATCATTCGGATCAAGGCTCCATACATCCATCTCCAGCGGATTCACATAGTTATCCGTGTAGGTGGACATATTTACCACTGTTCCACCATAAGTCTCAGCAATATCAAAGTATTCGTTCATTGGATCTATGACGATTATTTCATCATCTCCCGACAAGAATACGCTGCCCATCTCCATCTTACAGAAGAAGGATTTACCGGAACCCGGCACTCCAAAAACGAAGCCATTTCCGTTGATAAGCTTCTTTCTGTTGCCGATATTCACATTCTTACTGATCTGGTTGATACCATAATAGTTTCCGGTGCTGTCATTAAGCTCCTGCACATTGAATGGCATAAGCACCGCAAGTGACTGGGTAAGAAGTGTACGCATTGTCTCCACCTGTCTTACTCCAATCGGAAGTGCTGTGTTGAGTGCTTCCCTCTGCTTTAAATAGTGTATATCAATCGTGCAGCTGTTACGCTTTCCGATAGTCTCCACAGTCTCACATACACTCTCAAGCTCCTTCTTGCTTACTGCCATAAGAATAATGGTTACTCCCACGAAGAAAAGGCACTGGTCATTCTCACGGACATCATCCATGATTTCCTCAATCTCCTTTTTCTCCGTTCTCTTTGCATATGAGATTTCCGTAGAAAAATCGTTATTCTTATTGCGGACTCTCTGCTGCTTAATGATATCCGACTCAATACCAAGGTATTTCTTCTGAAGCACCTTTGTGGTCAAATCCTTTGGCACAGGCACCACATCAATGCTCGTGATGGAATGAACCGGAAGGGAAGTAATCTCATTGATGAATCTGTCTGACAAACTGCTCGGATACTTTTTGATAAAAAGTGCCTTGCAGAATTTACTCTCATCCTCAAAATGGTCCGGGAAATATTTCACCATTCCATTACATAGATCATTTCTAAAATCTGCCCCGACCTTCTTAGCCTTTTTGATATCAAAATCAAAACTGCCCTCATCTCCAAGATGATAATAGTCATAGAGCACTTTCAGTCTCTCATTTCCATTAAGTGGTACAATCTCTGCACCAAGCTCAATGAAAGCCTTGTGTATCGTTGCCTCAAGGGTTGCAAACTGTGCCTTTGCCTCCTCAAAGTTCTTTCTCTCAATCGTGATCGTCAGGTATCTCTCCTGCTCAATCCCCTGTCTGCCCTCAATAATCTTCTCCTCAATGATGTCATTGTAGATTCTTCTGTAATTATTGAAGCCATCATTTTTCTCAGCAATCAGAACCTTATCACGGAGGTCATCCATATTTTTGTTCTTATTGTTGATCGTAATCTTATAATTACAGTCCAGCGAATTTAAGAACTTACAGTATCTCTCGAAAATACCAATCTGCTCATCCTCGGTTGCTGTCGTGTAATTGATGTCCTGAAAGCGGTAGCATTTGGAATACTTATTTTTGCTTACTTCAAAAATGCCGTTTTCAGCCACCGCCATAATCTCTATGGTTTCCTGAATGGATTTAGGTGTCTTATACAAAGGCTCGCTCGCCTTTTTCAGTAACTTAAATCCGTCTGTAAATAAACCCATGTCTCTAACCTCGCTTTCTTATAATGAAAGCCCGCCGGGAACTTCACCCTGCGGGCTACGTTCCCGACCTTTCGGTCAGATACTTTTTATC
The DNA here is from genome assembly GCA_905215405.1 of uncultured bacterium. Taxonomy (GTDB): domain Bacteria; phylum Bacillota; class Clostridia; order Lachnospirales; family Lachnospiraceae; genus CAJMQE01. Next base: position 29,973 of record CAJMQE010000042.1, on the reverse strand, counting down.
TAACGCATCGCCTTATATGCTGCAATGCCTGCTACTGCTGCAACAATTACTGCAACAAGACCAAGCAGCATATTTCTTGTCTTTTTCTTCATCGCTTCAAACTCCTCCTGCTTCTTTACAGCCGAATCAGCTGTTACAGTCTCCGGTTCAGCCTTTCTGCCTTTCTTCTTTACCTGTTCATTCTGCTCTGCTTCTAACTGCTTTATTGCAGGCTTTCCCTCTGTTGATACATAGGTAAGCGCCCTGTTGCCAAACATAAAATGCAGTTTCTTTCCCATATACTCGTAGAAATTCATCCCATTAAAGGAATAAAATCCGCCAAGAGCAATCGGTGCCACACATGGAATTGCCACATAAGCAGAACCCGTAAGACCGATATACTTGTAAAGAAGAAGGACAATACTGCCACCGACCACTACGCTTGCAATGGAAAATATAAGCTGCCTTGCAGTAAGTCCCATCGCAACCGATTCCTGATAGCGGTCAATATCCTTGTTTACTTCGATTACCATTGTCCCTACCTCCTATCTTGATAAATCCTTTGTCTCTGGCTTTCTTGTCATTCCGATATTTGCCTCATACTTATCCATTCCATCCGGACACAGTTCTCTAAGCTTATCTACATTGAACAGATAAAGCGGATATTCGCAGAAACCGCTCCTTTGCGTGAATCCTGTAAACTCTCCAATGTCATTGTCTGTAATAAACTTTTCAATATCCGGCATGTCATTCACATTCAGATATCCGCAGTAATTTGGTGCTGCAACCGACAAATTCACAGTCACATCCCCAAAAGGCTCCTCATATCCATCTTCATTACACATAAGACCGATAAACATTGCCCTGTTATTCATATACTGCTGGATATCAAATGTCACCTGCGTTTCTCCGGTTATGCTTGAATTATAAGTAACCTGTTTCTTTTCATTATCCATTTCTGCCTCCTTCTATAATCCAAATGCCTTGCTTGTAAGTGTCTGTGCACCCTTCACACTTCCAACAGTCATTGCTATCGTAAATGTCATTTCACACAAATATATAAGCGTCTGTGCCCAGTCTGCATAACTTCCTGTAAATGCGGGAAGTCCTGCATTGATAAATGCATTACATACCACAATCGCAAGTGCCATCATTACTGCCTCAAACACACATGACAGGAAATATTTGCAGTAGGTAGCCATTGTATGACTGACCATTCTGTTTCCTGCCATCGTGGAGCAGGCAATCGCACCAAGCGGCACAATAATCAGGATCTTTAAGAACCTGAAATACACTGTGTAGATGATAAAAAATCCACAGATAATAATGATGATTGCAAGCAAAGCTGTAAGTATCAGCATTACCAGACTTTCACCAAATCCAAGTCCCTTAATGATGTCTGCCTGTGTACTGTCAATGGCAAGCTGCGTCGTTGTCCCGGCAGATATAAGTCCAACCAGATTTCCTATGGAAGTAAAAAACGCTTTCATGATCGTGACATTATTTGCTACAAACCATTCCGCAAGTCCCAGTCGGATAAGCATACGCAGGATCGATTCAAACCTCATCTCATCTTTTACATCTATGCTTTCCGAGCAGAAACCGATAACAAAGAACAGCACAACGAGGGATGAGCCGACCGCTACAAAGACCGGCTCAATACCCTCAATGACTGCCCAGGGACCTCCGCCCTTGAAACTGACCGGTGACTGTCCAAGCATTGCAAAGACCAGGGATATCTGATTGTTCCAAAACCCAAACACCGCCTCAAGAAGTGCAAGGATCTTATCACCAAGCTTAAAAATATCCATACTTGTTATTCACCTCTTTCCTTTTACTAAAAGGGGAAATGCATATCCCCATCTTAGAAGCCTAAGAATGTCAGAACTGTTGAAATACCAGCCATCATGACACCTGCCACAATTCCTTTCAGAGCGGAGTTCATGGTAGATGAATCCTGCTGCTGATATGCTTGTGCGAACTCCATGACATTCTTTGCAAGAATAATGACACCAACAGCACCAATGACTGCAATAATAAGTGTCTTTAAGTTCTCAAGCGGCTGTGTTACTGCGGAAGTACCTGTACCTGCTGCAAAACAAGTAGTGCTCATAAGCATTACTCCCATAAGTGCTCCGGATAATGCCGGAACGAATCTCTTCTTAAAGTGAATGAATCTACTCTTCATGCCTTTCTCCTCCATCTGATTATTGTTTGTCGTAATAATCTGTTCTTTTCTCATGTCGTTTATCTCCTTTTCGATAAAAAAATAAGCCAGCAGGGATAATCCCTAACTGGCTGTTAAAAGTTACTCGTAACTGTTCAGTACCTTCACAGTTGCGAGCCGCAAGCGCATTAGAATCAGCTTTGCTGATGGACGCTTGCTCCTACATAATATACGTTTTCTTACGAAATATGCGGTACCGCATATTTCTGTACTGAATAGTTACGATTGATCTATATTATGATCAGGCAATGCCTGTTGTAATGATTAAATCGGGCTTTCCCCGATGTGTTTAGCTGTAACCACCTCCTTTCAAGGTGCAAAAAAAGCACCTTAACCATATTGGCTAAAGTGCTTGTATTAGTTTGATATTAAATTGTTGTGAGTCAGACAAACTTGAATCTGTCTATTTCATCCTATCTATCATATTCTTTATTTTCAGTTCTATCTGATTAATTACTTTGATGAAATCTTCGTCTGATTTTCCTGTCGGATCATCCAATCCCCAGTTATCATCAAATGGTCTTCCAATGAACGGGCATCCAACATTACATCCCATAGAAATAGCAATATCTGGCTCTGGTATATCAGAAATCAGCTTTGAATACTGTTCTTTCTCCATATCAATGCCATACATTTCTTTCATAATACGAACTGCATCCTGATTTATTTGTGGCTTCGTTTCCGTTCCAGCAGAATAACTTTCAAATACGTCGGATGCAAAATGCTTTCCCAATGCTTCTGCAACCTGACTTCTGCATGAATTATGGACACAAATGAACGCTACTTTCTTCATACCTATCCCCTAACTTTCTTTAATGCTTTTATCACATCATCCTTACTTAATACTTTCCCCATTGAGACTACTTTATTATCAATAACCAAAGCAGGTGTACTCATAACTCCCATTGCCGCAATCTGACCAAAATCTGTAACATGGTCAATCTCATCCGTCATGCCAAGCTCACTAAGCGCTTCCTTCACATTCTTCTCCAATGCATTGCATTTATCACAACCGCCACCAAGAACTTTCACATTTGCTCCTGATGAAAGAGTTTCCTTTGCTGCCTCAACGCTTTCTTCATTGCAATTTCCACCACAGCAACAACCTGATTGTTCCTTAACCATTTCCTTTTCGTCCTTTTTCTTTCCAAATAAGCTCATAATTTCAATCTACTTTTTTCTTTTTCTAAACCAGTAGATACTGAATTGCATTAAAGAAATATCCAACAATAATTATTCCAACTGCACATATTACAATAAAAATTCCTAGTAACTTTGGTTTCACTGCCTTTCTAAGCATAATCATTGACGGTAACGAAAGTGTAGTCACACCCATCATAAAACTTAAGATTGTTCCAAGCTGTGCCCCTTTTGCAAGTAATGCTTCTGCTACTGGTATCGTACCAAAAATATCTGCATACATAGGAATGCCGACCAACGTTGCCAGAATTACACCAAATGGATTATCACTGCCAAGAATCTTTTCTACCCAGCTCTCTGGAATCCAATTGTGAATAACAGCTCCTATTCCGACACCAATCAAAATATATGGAAATACTTTCTTAAAGGTGTCTATAACCTGTTGTTTTGCAAAAGAAAGTCTTTCTTTTTGCGTTGGTTCATCCATATCAATATCGACCGCATTCGCTTTTCGAATAAACGCTTCCACTTCATTCTCCAAATGAAGCTTTTCAATAATTGTTCCACCTATTACCGCAATAACAAGCCCTACAATCACATATATGATAGCAACTTTTGATCCAAAGATACTCATCAGCAAAACCAGACTTCCTAAATCTACCATTGGAGAAGAAATCAGAAAGGAAAATGTCACACCTAATGGAAGTCCTGCACTGGTAAATCCAATAAACAGTGGAATGGACGAGCAAGAACAGAATGGTGTCACCGTACCAAGTAATGCTGCAATACAGTTTGCCCAGATTCCATGAAAACGCCCCATAATCTTCTTACTTCGTTCTGGTGGAAAGTAGCTTTGAATATACGAAATCATAAAAATCAGGATACAAAGCAATATCGTTATCTTCAAAACATCATATAGGAAAAACTGTACACTTCCACCCATTCTACTTGAAGTATCCAAGCCAATTTTCTCAAGAAGATTTCCAATTAATGTACTCATCCATTTCATTCCCAAAATCTGATTTTGAATAAACTCCCAAATCATTATTGACAGCACCCACTTTCCTCTTTACAGCAGGATAATCCTTCAATAAAAGTTTTAAAGGCATTCAAGGTCTCACAATTCAATGAATAATGATGCCATCTACCTTCTTTCCAATCATTCACCAGCCCACATTCATTTAAGATTTTCATATGATGAGAAAGTGTAGGCTGTGTAATCTCAAAAGCCTCCAATAGTTTACAACCACATTTTTCTCCGTCGGAGAGCATTTGGATAATCTGCAATCTATTACTATCTCCCAATGCTTTACAAATAAGTGCTACATCTATTGTATTCATATTGTCCTCCTTTACATAGATAATTATCTATGTTTCTATTATGCATTATGCATAGATGATTGTCAATGTTTATTTTTATGGTTTACAAAATTCCCATCACCCTTTATTAGAAGTGTATGCTCATGATTTCAGGAACAACAAGAGCCAAAAGAAAACACCTGCCGCTTCTGACAGATGTTCCACTATAAACTATCTATTTTTCATCAAGACAAACACCGAGTTTCTCAATTCTAATTCTCCAAACTGGAATTTCTATTTGTGTTGCCATGTCATTACATAATCTTTTTCTCCGGTAGCCTCATCTAAGCCACTATGCTGAATCTCAAATCCTTCTCTCTTATAAAAAGATATTGCCCGTGCGTTCTTTTGGTATACGTTCAAGTGCAACTTATTCCTTTTATCCTTTGCATAATTCAGCAGAATTTTACCTATACCCTGCGATTGCATTTCACCAGAAACAAAAATGCCCTCAACATATTCATCATTTAACCCTATAAAACCCTGTATTTCTGTATCATACTCATACACATAAACCTCTGCTAGTAACAACGCTTCTTTTACTGATTTGAAATTGCTTTTCCAGTATTCGGCGGGGATAAAATTATGTGCCTTTATATTTGTATCCAACCATATATCTGCAACTTTATTTATATCATCCCTTTGAAATTCTCTAATCATAACGGTGACTCTCCATAAACTTGAATTTAAATTATAACGGTCTTTGCAAATACACCATATCTACCAACTGTATTCCACTCTCATAGATTGGGTGGTCATAATTATCTATAAAGAAATTTGATATGATATGCGAACGGACAAAACCACACTTTTCATAAAATGGTATTGTCAGTGGGCTATCGCCTGTTCCCACTTGCAGAATGGCATATTGCTCTCTGTAATTATTAACAATAAACTCAATTAAGGCTCTTGCATAACCTTTCCCTTGATATTCTGGAACTGTCGCAATGTTCTTGATTTCAAGTATGTCATTTTCTTTATCGGTTATGACACACTCACACTTGACCCCATTATCATCAAGTACATACATCTTGCCGTTATCAAGATAACGGTCAACCATATCTTCCTGCTCATCTGCTAATAGGAGCAAATCAAGATATTGTTTTTTATTTTCTTTAACTTCAATAATTTTCATCAATCGCACCTACAAATTCTGATTTCTCAGTTTCAAAAATTGGAATTTGAGCAAAAGCCCAAGGGACTAATGTCCCCTATGCTTTTCTCTTTTCTTTTGCTGTTTCAGTTCAAACATTCGCAGTTCGTCCGCTTCTTTTTTCTCACGGCTCCTCACTTTACGCTCCTGTTTATTCTGTTCCTGCTGTAATTTCAATGCCTGCTGCGATTTTGTGCCGATGCTTGTTTCCTGCATCTGTTTTTTCGCTTCACGTTGCATCCTTTTGGGATTTCTTTTTATATCTTTTACAACAGTATCAACAGCCGGACTGAATTTCAAACTAAAATAGTATTTTTGAATATATTCCTGCACTTCGTAATCCTTTGGTTCTGCACCAAATGTTACCTTCGCCACAGATAGTTTACCATCTTCAATACGTTCAAATACACCTACCCAAAATGGTTCTTCAAAATATACCGTCAGTTTTCCACTTGCTTTGTCCATAAGAATCCCTCCTAAAATGAATTGAACAAAGAATGGACAACCCGGAGGGGCAGGTTACTTACCCTATTTGCATAGGACGGCTGGGCTACCTACCAGCTCTAGTACATTTTTAATGTACATTGCGTTTTTATCTTTGTATTTATAATCAAGCCATATGGCACGATTAACTTATTCGGTCAATTCCGATTTGTAAAACACATTCTTTTTACATAGGCACAGTATACCACATTTCCTGTGCCTATGCGATATCATTTAATGCTTCTTCCGATATGAACTCATCTTCTCCACAGTAACCTCAGGATAGAAGTAAGTAAGAATCGTTGCTTTCGGAACTCCTGCGGCAAGTGCTTTCTTCACTTCCTCTTTCTGCTCCGGTGTATACGACCAGTGCAGCATTCGATTTGTGATGGTATCCTCCCATTTAGGCTTTTCCCTCTCAGGATTCCTTACAGGTTTAGCACCAGCACTTCCACTAGAAGCATTGGCACTTTCTGTTGCTTCCGACTTCTGCGATTCATCGACATACTCAAGCTCATTTGCCTGTTCCCTGTCAATCTTTGCTTTCTGCTCTGCTTCATCCTGCATGGAGAATCTTCTGCTTAATTCCGCATCACCAAGCATCATAAACTGCTCATAGGTAAGAGAATCTATATACACATTCTCGCCCTTATCCTTCAGCTTTTCATAATACTTAACTGCCTTGTCTGAAAGAATCTCAAATGGCGGACCGATAAGATTATCCGTTCCTCTTATCTGATGAACATATGGTTTTCCCTTACCATCTGCCGTCTGGTTAAACATCGGATGATTGAATGGTATAAACTTATTATCCATGATAGGATTAAAACCACGGATAAAGATAATACACTTTTTGTTATCCAGCTTTCTGACTTCATCGGGTGTAAACAATTCTCTTCCTAACACATCATAATTCCTTGATGAGCTTCCCTGTCTGCCCTTTGTCTCTCCACTTGACTTCTTATCAATCGTACCTTTTCCAAGCAACTCAGACACATACTTATGTGTACTCTGCTCATTTCCACCAAGATATATGAAAGTATCGCAGTTGCCGGGAATTGTCTCCCAGGTATCTTTAAAAAGTGCTTTTAACTGGGCAAAGTTCTGAATAATGATAATACTTGAAATCTCACGGCTTCGCATTGTCGATAACAGTGAACAGAAGTCATCTGGCAATGCGACATTCGCAAATTCATCTAACATAAATGTCACATGGATTGGCAGCCTTCCACCACAATTAAAGTCTGCCTGATAGTACAATTCCTGAAATATCTGCGTGTATAACATACCGATAATAAAGTTATAGGATTTATCACTATCCGGGATTACACAAAACAGTGCTGTCTTTGTCTCACCATCCCCATTTACTCCAATACCGATATCGGACAGATTAAGCTCATCTTTTGAGAGTAGTCGTAAAACCTGCTTATTCTCAAGAAATGCAAGTCTTGAGTTGGCACTTATGATAATGGAACGGACTGTATCTCCTGCACCTCTCATACATTTGTTGTACTGCTTGACTGCCGGATGATTGGCTCCAAGTGGGGAACTTTCCTCTAAAAACTTCATACGCACATCCAGCTTTGATGCCTTCCCCTGCTCTGTAACCTCTGCTTCTCCAAGAAGTTTAAGTACTGTCTCAAAGTTTCTCTTTGCCGGCTGTACCTCCAGCCACACATAATAAAAGATAGCCTGTAAGAACAATCCTTCCGCCTTTTCCCAGAACGGATCACTTGGTGTCGCTCCCTTTGGTGTCGTATTGCTGATAAGGTTTGTAATCAGCTTGACCACATCTGTTTCCTCTCTGATATAGGAAAATGGATTGTAACAGTCTGATTTATCCATCTCTAACAGATTAATGACTTTCAGGTTATATCCGTTATTTTTTAACATCTGCCCGCAGCTTCTAAGGATTTCTCCCTTTGGATCGGTACAGATAAAGGAACAGTTATGCGGCATCTGCATAAGATTCGGCTTTACTTCATAAAATGTCTTTCCTGCTCCGGAACCACCACAGATAAGGATATTTCCATTGAGCTTGAGCCTTCTGAAATCCAGCGACATCTTCACATTCTGGCTGAGTATCCGGTTGAAATTCTCATCCTTATCTGCAAGTATCTTGTTGACCTGCTTCGGATTTTCAAATCTTGCCGTACCAAACTCCTTACCGGGCATATAGTTTCTCTGACTGGTGTAGTACATGACAATAGCCATCGCATAGATACCTAATGCAATGGCTACTGCTTTTACTGTATTGGAATTGTAATAGTTGGCAAAGGGAACAGCACATACTTCATTGAATCTGTCCATAAATTCATTAAAGGCAATCCCTTCCGTCCACGCACCATTTATCAGATAACCAAGATACCCTGCTAACACTGCACCCACAAGAATGAATATCAGTGACGGCTTTTTCTTTGTTGTCTGCATAGGCTGCTACCTCGCTTTCTTTGTGGTAACAGTTTTCTTCTGTGTGGTCTTTTTCTGCTGCTTCTGCACTTTCTCGTAACGCTCCCTGACAGATGATTCCACCTTGTCGTAGTGAGTATAAAGCTCGGTTCCTTTCTGGGTTGTCACCACACGATTCTGCTCATCGTAAAGCTTATAATCCTTGGTTGAATCAAGGAAGGTAAGCATTGTCTTTCCGCCATGAATCTCCATGATGTTTTCCTTACGGAGCCATACATATCTTACCTCTTCTCCCCATGTGCCGGGAACTCTGGTCTTAACAGCATGGTCATTTTCTTCAATAATCAGCTTCTTGCTGATAGTCACATCTGACAGGTTCGCATTCTTTGATGCTGCAACTGCCCTCATTCTCTCAGCAAGGTCCTGATAACCTCTGACACGATTGATAAATGCATCTTTGTCCATCATTACTGTATGGGTGCCATCTTCATTCTTGCTGCCAAGCACACCGATTGTCTCAAGCTGTCTGATAACACTTTCAGCCTGCTCACCATTGATACTGAAATTCTCCTTGACCTGATCCACACTGATAGCTTTCTTTTCCATTGCAAACATTCCTACCTTTTCAATCAGTCCGTCAATAGCGGAATTAACCCTATCCCCTTCTATCGTGTGGCTTTTCTCGTTTCCCTGCTGTTTCTTCAAAAAATCCATCAGCTTGCCAAGTGATTTTTCATCTCCATTCTTCAGATAATCGTCAAATGTGGCAATCTTGCCAAACTTGAGTTTCTGTATCATCATATTCACACGAGGAACTGCCTCAGTATGGAAGATAACCTCACTCAGTCCGTCTTTCCTGTTACAGTCCGGAAGTACCGAATACAGGATTCCATACTTCTTTGCCATCTTTTCGACCTTTTTCATATCTTCGGTATTAAACTGCAACACCTGTAAATCGCCGCCCTTTAAGAGCAGCTTTCTCATGGATGTTTTGCCAAGTGACTTCTCATAATCAAGCATCCCTTTTAAGAAATCTATTGCCTTCTGCATGGCAGCTATTCCGCCACTTCCTACCTTCATGGCAATCTCAATGCCATCATAAGCAACACGGATGATCTGCACCGCTTCCTGAATCTCTTCTGCCATTATCGCACCTCCACTTTCTCTCTGACTGTTGTTTTAAGTGTTTCTGTCTCTGTTGTACGGATTTCCTCGGCTGATACATCAATACCATAAGCAGTCAAAATATCTGCCAGATGATTGATTGCTTTTTCCTCCTCGATACGGTACATTTCAAGTGCCACAAGCAGGTTTTCCACCTGTTCCACCCATGCAGGCTTCATATCATATTTAGCCCTGTATGTGACCATAATCTCGCCCGACTCAGCCTTATCCGCTGAATGTGCCAATGCTTCAATAAGAGAAATCGTATCTTCCTTGCTGCCGCTTCTGAATGCGAACTGAACAACAAAGTTTTTCCTTATAAACAAACTCTTTCTCATATGAGCTTGTAAGAAGTCCACCCTTGAATCCGTCAAGTACCTCTCCCTTCTTTTCTACAGTCAGCTCTCCGACTGCAGGGGCATCGGAATATTCCACAGTAATGATTGCATCATTTGTATCACCATCTGTCTCAAATGCAGTATCAGTATCAACAGAGATGTTGACATACTTATCATTTACAACATATCCAAATGGTGCAGATACTTCCTCAATGCGGTAGTTACCGATTTTCAGTGCCTCCGGTAAGATTAAATCTCCGTCCTCATCAGTAAAGAATGAAGTATGCTCTACCTTTGACGGATAAGTTGTGTACTGCTTCACATATTCGTCCTTATCAATATTGAAGATTTTAAACTCTGCATTTGGCACAAGCACTGTCTGCTTTGTATCGGAATCCTTCTTGATTACACGAAGCTTTGCAGTAAACTCCCTGTCAAGGAACACTCTCCATGTCTGAGGCTTGTCAGGATGATTCTCGCTGATTTTTACCTCAAATGGCTTGATTGTCTTCATGTTATGCGGAGTCTTTGACTCAACTACCACATAAGTTCCATAAGGAATTGCAATGGAAACTGCATGTCCCTTGTCATCTGATGTGATTGTTGTTGCTCCGTTTTCCCCGATTACTACCGGAGTTGCCTTATCAAAGTCATAACTTCCATCTGCCTTTACAGGTAAAGATGATTTCAAATAAGCTGTGAACTCTGCACCTGCAAGCAGTCCTGCTTCAGTATCATCGCCATTGTCAGATACCTTGATAAGCTGGAATGGCTGCTTGATGACCTGCTCTGCTGAGGTTGTGCTTCTTGATACCTCTGCTACAAGGTCTCCCTCATAGTCGCATACTACATCATGCTCCTCTTCGTCTAAAAGGTAGCCCTCAGAAGGTGTGATTTCCTTTACATAATACTTGCCAAGATAAAGGTTGTTTACCTCAGCTTCGCCCTTCTCGTCTGTAATAAGTGTTGCCACAAGGTCTCCGGCATTGAACATAACACCTGTTGCTCCGTCCGGGTGGTTGATTGTTTCCCTTGCATAAAGACCGTAAACTGCACCTTCAAGGCTTGCATCTCCCTGGGCAACTGCCTTGCCTGATTCCTTGTCTACCTTGTAGATATGAATCTTTGCTGTAGTTCTGTCATTTACAAATGTGTGACTGAATGATGCCTTTGCCTGTGTTTCAGGTAATACATTGAAATTGAAGCTGTAAACATCTTTACTGTTTCTGATATACGCATATGGTGCCTGTGTCTCTTGGATATAATATCCGTTAGAGATTGGCAGATCCACGCTGTAGCTTGCCTTTCCGTCCTCACCTGTAGTTACTGTCTCAAGAGCTGTACCCTTTGTCACAATAACCTGTCCGGCATAGTTTTTGATGTCATTTCCGGCATAAAGTGTGTACTTGCCACCATCAAGAGGATTCTCTGTGTCAGAGTCCTGCTTTACGACAGATACATCCGCTTTCTGTCTTGTATTCTCAATCGTAGTTGATTCATACTGTACTGTCACAGTCTGGTCCTTATACTCAACTGCTACTGTCTGAGGTGTGGTATTGATTGTATACCCGTCAATGCTCTTAATCTCAGTTACCACATAAGTTCCAAGATGAAGGTCAGATAATACCACCTGTCCGTCAGTTCCTGTTGTAAGGCTTTCTGCCACAACATCGCCAGCACTATACACCTTTGTACCATCTGCCTTATAGATATCTGCTCCGGCAGTTACCTTAAAGGTTGCTCCGGAAAGCTTCTTTTTCTCATAAGTGAAATTGCTTCCATTCCATGAGCCAAGCACCTCACCCTCTTTATAGATTGTGATTGCTCCAAGCTGCTCTTTATCTGTTGCAGAGATTCCCGTTGTCTGTCCTGCTTTTACAGTAAGTGTATGAACTTTACCGGAAAGGACATATCCCTTTGGTGCGGTAATCTCTTTTACATAATAAGTGCCTGCGACAAGTGCAGCTGACTTTGCATATCCGTTTCCATCTGTTGTCATGGTCTGTACTCTGTTTGTGCATCCGCTGTCAGAATAGATTCCATAGACAGCACCGGAAAGCTTCACTCCGCTTGACTCGTCTGTCTTTGTAAGCTCACCATATCCGATGTTCTCTGTCTTGACCTTGATATAGGCTTTGATAGGATCTGCTGTCGGTCTTTCAGAAATAAACTCCTGATATCCGCTCTTTCCTGTAAGCCAGAATACACAGCTTGATGTTGTCTCAACCTTGCCAGCATTGGATGTGAATGTCCCTGTTGTAGCTGTAGTATTCACACTCGTTGAAGAGATTGTAATACTGTTGCCATTCTTATCAACAGAATATCCACTGATGCCAAAATCAAAGTCTGATAGGACACCATTGCTGTCAGATAATGTTGTTTCAAATCTCTGATTTGATTCATTCCACTTCAACTCATAAGTTGGTGCCTCACTGGTTCTGCGTGATGCAAAACTTGGAAGCGTTGCATTGTAGGAACTGCTGATATTGTCTCTGAGCCTCTCATAATAGCTGTATGAAGAATCAGGACTTGGTGCTGTGTTACAGAGCTTTCTCGCTGCCGAATCACCGCTTCCGGTTCCAAAAATATCTGCTACAATAACCCATACCATTGCCTGTGTTGCGATATATTCATCACACTGGCTGTTGCTTGGTGCTTTTACTTCTGTACTGTTAAAACCATAATAAAGGCAGTAACTTAAAAGCTTTCTCTGCTGTGCTGACATTGATGTGCTCGCATCATCATAGCTGTTCATAAGCTGACCGCCATCTGCTCTTAATCCGAAATTCATACAATATGCCGAATTTCCGTCAAGAATTGAATACAGAATCTTGCCATGATTAAATCCGGGCTTCAGCTCACTTACTTCTCCGGAATTTTTGACTGATGCATTCCAGAACGCAATATTTGCCTGCGGACTGGCTGCAAATGCTGTTGTACCATTCGTAAAGAGTGTTCCAACCAGTGTGAGCATAGCCATAAATCCTGCCATAAAACGCTTTAGTTTCTGTTTCATGTGCTCTTTCCTCCTTAATTTACGCATAAAAAAAGAAAGACATAAGTTTATGGCTTACATCTTTCTTCCTTCTGCTTCTATTCGTTTTTATTTATCTGTGACATCGAAACTCGTAATAGTCTGTGCCGCCTGTCGTGTAAACTCCATCATAACTGATGTAGAATACCGGATCTGTTTCCAAAAGTAACATACTTGCAATATATTCTGCGATTGCATCCTCAGATGATAACCGCTGTCCATCAATGGTACTTGCTTTGTTGAGGTCTGTCTCTACAAACACACTATAATAAGAGCCTTCCATACCATCGTAAGGATAATACTCATTGTACTCTTCCTGCGTGATACTACCGTCATTCAAATGATTCTGTAAATTCTGCTGTGTAGTAATCATCCCTCCTGCCTGACACTTTGCTGTTGCAAGTGACACAACATTCTGTGGACTGTATGCCACGGATGCAGGCTGTGGATTGCTCACATTGTCTTTCGGACTGTCTGTAGTCTGACCACCATTACCTGCATTACTCTGATTTCCACCAGCTTCCTTATTACCATTTGCAGGAGCTTTCTGTTCTGGCTCGTCATTCTGCTCCGGCTTTTCTTCCTGCTTTGAAGCAGTTTCATTATCAGCAGACTGGTTATCTTCTTTATCAGTCTTCTCTTCTGAATCTTTAACCTCGGCAATATCTTTCTCTGTCTCTTCGCTTCCAGCTTCGGTTGTGACCTCTGTGACAGCTTCCGTTGCCATTGCTTCTTCAGTTGGCTTTACGCTTTCCGTCTGTTTCTCTGTCTGATTATCAGCCTTTTCCTTACCACCATTACAGGCAGCCATTGAAAAGACCAGTACTGCGGATAATAAGATAATACCTATCTTCTTCATAGTAATCACCCATCCCTTCTCCGCAAGAGGGACAGGCTTTGTGTTCCGTGCCATCCACCCTTGCGGTGAACTATTTATCTGTAATGCACGGGACACTTAGGACTGTCCCGTATTCTGTGCATCTTAAACTCCTTTCATTATACCAGCTCTCTTATTCTAAAGAAATACTGCATAAGTCTTCTGTTTTTCTTGTAATTTAAGAATAAACCCTTTACCTGCATACGCTCACCTCCTCTCAGAATGTGCCCATTCTTACGAATGAAAGAAATATCCTTGCCACCATAGCGAATAGAAGAAGAATTATTCTGGCAAGTCCTAAGACCAGCTTCAACGCTCCAAGAATTATCCTTAATATCCACTTGAGTATCTCTAAAATCACTGTTCCTACGACTCCCATAACTCTTCTCATAATAATCAGTCTCCTTTCGACATCCATCCCATTGCAAGTCCTGCAACATCTGCATCGTCCATAACATCTTCTGTAGGTTCTTGTGCTTCACTATTGGCTGCCTGCATTATTACCGGCTGACCAACATTCATCCCGGATATCACTCCGCCTAACAGCTTTATTACCTCTTTTCTAGCCTCATTGGTTGCTGCTTCAATGACCTCTTCCTTAATATCCTCAATATCTTCTGACCGGATATATTCAGCCCGCTCTTTTTCCTTCTTCTTGATAACAAAGGTTTCCTTTCCATAATTATCAATATAGAACTGAATAGCATCTATGATGAACTGATTCTTAGATTTAAAAATCTTCGGATCAAGGTTCTGAATCACATCATTGATTTTCACATGCTGAGGATTGCTCATGTTGAGGCGGACAGAAGTTTTTACTTCATATTCAAGTCTTCTTCCCATCATCTGCCTCCTTATGATAATCGCTTAGTGCTTTTAAGTCCCATTGTGGCAAGCTGCTCATATCCTCTTGCATTTGCCTTTACATCAAGGTTATAGGAAATGTTCTTGGCATCATGACTACCAAAATTCTTCATCACAACTGCCCCGCCACCGACAAATACAATCGGTGTAGTCTTTAAGTTATACCCAAACTCACGGATTGAGTTATATACCTTATCAACAAAATCCTCTATCTCTGCCTTGATAATGGCAAAGTATTCATCATCAATATCTGACCTGCCATATCGCATAATGTTCTGTATCTCTGACTCGTCTACCTCTCCGTTAAGCTGTCTTACACACTGTTCATTGATAGAACGCATACAGGTAATAAGACCTTTTGGTATCGTCACACACTTTGATTCATCCGGTGACTTGTTGATTACCGGCATAATGTCGATTGTCCAGCTACCGATATCTACTATCAGCGTTTTCTTTGCCATTGTAGGAATCTTATCCACTACTGCTGCATAACACTGAGGGAATACTGCCACATCATCAATTTCAATATGATACGGCTCATTCTCATATTTGAAACTTACACGCTTATTCTTTGTCAGGTACTTGATAAAATCATTCTTCTCTGCTCCAAACCTTGTAAGTGGAAGTCCTACGGCAAGGAATACCTTTGCCTCTGCAAGACCTCTTCTTTTAAGTTCCTTAGCAACTGCTACAAGAGTGAGAAGATAAAAGCTGTCATCTTCGACCTTTGTATCCTTTACTTCCTGCCTCACAGTTCCAACCTTATAGAACTTTCTTTCATACTCAAGTACATCGCCGAAAAGTGCCGGAGTCGTTGTAATCTCCTTAACTCCTGTGACAAATACCTGAGAGATTGTTTTCATCATTGACCAGCCATGATCAATGCCGATTACTTCTAACTTGTTATTCATATGTTTTGCACATCCTTTCTTCTTAAACAGCCACTTGAACATCTTAACCACCTACTTTCCTATCAGCTTTCGCATACAAGGAAAACAATAACCATTCCCTTGATAATATGGACATCCGACACATTCCGTCGGAAGTTTCTGTTCTTTTTTCTTAGATGGTTTACAACATGTTCCATTGGCACATCTGTTGTTATGTCCCCAGAAGAATCTACAATGCATACAATCTTTTAATTCTCTTTCAAGCTTTTCTTCTGGAGATACAAACCTGCGTTTCTTATGCTTATCTCTTTTTTCAACTGTTCCCACCAGAGCTCTCCTCCCTTCCAAGGAGTGATTGCTCTCTTATATTTTCCAATATCCTGTCCGACTCACCTGCTGTCCTTGCTAATGAATACAATACGATAAGAACAATAATTATAAATGCTATGCTAAATCCCATCATCACTTTATCCTCCTTCAAATTAGTTGCCATATAGACTAAATTTGAATTTGGAAGTGATATAGTCTACATGGCTATGCTTAATGCTAAGCATGTAGGTACACGCCAGTCTTCTAGACTCCTATATCGCCCCGTGTACAAAGAGGTGTTCTCACCTCCGGGAGTTACAGACGAGCCACAAAATGTGTTTCACGACGCCCTTCTGAATTATCAGAAGCACTATCTCCTCTTTTAGCCTTTTGAGGATAAGGACGAACTTCTCGCCCGCTGTGGTTAATTGTCCTTACGCAACATGCCGAATCCTTTTACCAGATTTCCATCCAACTTCTCGCCCTTCATCTTTCGATCCATCAGACTACTAATATGATAGCTGTGACTTTCATCTTCCAGGTACATGCCCCGTAAATTTACTACCTACAGATACTCTGCAGTGCAAACTACTTTGCAAATCTGTAACTGATTATTCAATTGTTATGTCCAATCTCTCTTGGACAATTGATATTCTACAATGCACTTTAATTTTACGGAAGTGACACCACTGGTGTATTTTTACGAATTTTCACCAGTTTTTGGTGTATTTGTCATTTCCTTTAATTTGTTCCATGTATGCTTAGGCAGTTCTCTTGCCGGCTCTCTGAATCGTTCAAGATATTTTTCAAATAATTCCGTATTGATTAATGCTGAATTACCGACTTTATAGACTGCTCCTGCCTCTCTAGCAATTACTATGATTCTAGATTTACTTATCCCATAAATAATCGCTCCTTCCTCTGCATTGACAAATTTTTTCATAAAATCCTTTGTATCTGAATAGCACTTATATGAGTAACTCATTCATCAGTCTCCTTTCACATTTGGCAATGGATGTTTCATTTCTGTTGGCGGTTCTCTGAATTGCTCCATATAATCATCAAAAATTTCCAAATTTATTAATATAGTATTTCCCTTAGCTGTTCCAATCTTATATACAGCACCCGCTGCTCTAGCCATTTCAATAAATCTATGATGCCCTATGCTATATGTCATTGAAGCTTCCCCAATTCTTACAAACTTCTTTTCTACGATTTTGTTTGAACTAGGCACTCTTGCAAAATGTTTCATAAATTTCATCAACCTTTCCTTATGTACTAATATAATCTTTGCAAGCTGATATCTTGCTCCAGCAGCTAATGTTATATCCATTGCCTCATCTCGTGTTACATCTAATAAAGCCATTACTTTATCAATACGAATAAATCTTGGTTTTACAGTTTCTTTTCTATAGGCACTAACTGAACCACTCAATGTATTTACCATAACATCACCTACTTATAAAACTCAGAATCTGTGATATGAAAAGTTTCAAGATACTTATCCAATATTTCTGTATTAACAAGTACAAGCTGACCAATCTTATAACAAGCCTTGGCATCCTTAGCCACTTCTTGAAATTTTGTCATTCCCATACTGTACATCTTTGCACCATCTGAATATCTTACAAACTTTTTTGCATCCTCATATCTATCTTTCTTCTTTGATTCATCCATTGCTGTGCTCCTTTCACTTTGACTTCATAACAAATGACGTATTTTCTCCATAACGCAAAAAAGAGGACATCTTCTAAATTTCTTTAGAAAATGTCCTCTTAGCAGTTCATATTCGATTGAATCTTATTCTTTTCAGATTGTGTACTCTTTCATACTGATGTAAATGACTATGCCAAAATACGTCTTTTAATGCGTCCTTTGACGTACTCAAATGCCTCAAACCCGCATAAACACTGGGTTTATTTATCCAAACTCTTCATCGTCGGGAAAAGTAATACATCTCTGATTGCTACTGAGTTTGTAAGCAGCATAACGAGTCTATCAATACCGAATCCAATACCGCCTGTAGGTGGCATACCATATGCTAATGCATTCAGGAAATCTTCATCGATGCTGTTTGCTTCTTCGTCACCAGCTGCCTTGAGGGCTTCCTGGGCTTCGAATCTCTGACGCTGATCGATTGGATCATTTAATTCAGAATATGCGTTACACATTTCACGACCTGTAATGTATAATTCAAATCTTTCTGTATAATCTGGATTCTCTGGCTTTTTCTTTGTCAGAGGTGAGATTTCTACAGGATGATCCATTACAAATGTAGGCTGGATCAGTTTTTCTTCTACGAATTCATCAAAGAATAAGTTAAGGATATCGCCTCTCTTATGTCTTTCTTCAAATTCTACATGATGTTCTTTTGCAACTGCTTTTGCTTCTTCATCAGTTTTGATCTGAGTAAAGTCAACACCAGTATATTTCTTAACTGCATCAAGCATTGTAATTCTTTCAAATGGTTTAGAAAGATCAATTTCAACACCGTCAAATTCGATCTTTGTTGTACCATTTACTTTTTCACATACTGTACGGTACATACTTTCAGCAAGTTCCATCATACCGTAGTAATCTGTATATGCCTGATATAATTCCATCAGAGTAAACTCTGGATTATGCTTTGTATCTACACCTTCGTTACGGAATACACGTCCGATTTCATATACTCTTTCCATTCCGCCAACGATCAGTCTCTTCAGATATAATTCAAGAGAAATTCTTAAATTAATATTTTCATCAAGTGCGTTGTAATGTGTTGTAAATGGTCTTGCGGCAGCACCACCAGCATTTGCAACAAGCATAGGTGTTTCCACTTCCATAAATTCTCTACCATCAAGGAAATTTCTGATTTCTTTGAGGATCTGGGAACGCTTTACAAATGTATCCTTAACTTCAGGATTAACGATCAGATCTACATATCTCTGTCTGTATCTTAAATCTGTATCTTTCAGACCATGATATTTTTCTGGAAGTACCTGTAAACTCTTTGTTAACAGTGTAATTTCAGTTACATGGATTGAGATTTCACCCTTCTGTGTTTTGAAGACTTCACCCTTTACACCTACGATATCACCGATATCAAATTTCTTAAATGCTTTATATGGCTCTTCTCCAACATTATCTCTTGCAACGTATAACTGGATATTTCCTTTCAGGTCAGCAACATTACAGAATGAAGCTTTACCCATAACACGTTTTGACATCATTCTGCCGGCGATAGAAACTGACTTGCCTTCCATTTCCTCGAAATTATCTTTGATATCTTTTGTGTGATGTGTAACATCATATTTTGTGATTACAAATGGATCGTTTCCATTTTCCTGTAATGTCTTTAACTTGTCCATACGGTTCTTAATCTGTTCGTTAACATCAACCTGTCCATTATTATGCTCAGCCAAGACTAGTCCTCCTTTAGTAAAACTTTATTCTATTCATGTTCTTTCCCCGCACATGTACAATGCATACACGTCAAGGTTCTGCCCTATGGCAGAATTATTCTATATAATCCAATATAGAGACCTGTAGGGCCTGATTATACCGATTAATTTGCACTTTTCATCCCGAATACAAACTAGATTTGTTTTCAGAATATAAACTTTATCTGCTAGTTGTCGAAATTAGTTAGCTTTTTTGATTGCGATTACTTTGTATTCAAGATCGCCCATCTGTGTTTCAACTTTAACGACATCACCAGTCTTCTTACCGAGAAGAGCTGCACCAAGAGGTGCTTCATTTGAAATCTTATTCTTTAAGCTGTTTGCTTCTGTTGAACCTACAATCTTAAATTCAATTTCTTCGTTAAATTCGAAATCAAATACAGTTACGATACAACCGATGTTGATCTTATCAAGATCTACTTCATCTTCATCAACAACTTCTGCATTTTTAAGAATTTTCTCTAATTCTTCAATTCTTGTTTCGATATCACGCTGTTCATCTTTAGCAGCATCATATTCAGCATTTTCAGATAAATCGCCCTGTTCTCTGGCTTCCTTGATTTTCTGGGCAACTTCTTTTCTTCTAACGATCTTTAAGTTCTGTAATTCGTCTTCTAATTTTTTTAAACCATTATAGGTAAGAATATTTTTCTTTTCAGCCATAGCCCCATAACACCTTTCTTTTATATGTTTTATTTTGTTTATTCCAGACTGCATGCACCTTGCAGGATCGATCCCTGTAAAATGTCTGTCTGTTATTCAGTCTCATGTTTACACTAATATCGAGATATTATAGCTCAAATACGGACAAATGTCAAGGAAGCTTTGCCCCGTCAGACCTAGGAAAAAACGGCATGCAGGCCATTTATGCAAATGGTTTATGACGAGTCTTCTGTCATCCTAATTTGTATTTCGTACATTACATTTTAGAATCATGTTTCTCGTGTTCGTTTTTTCAAAACATTTGTATATGTCTTCACTTTTGTTGTAATTAATTTTCTCAAATCCATTACACTACCAGCGACCTTTTCCAGCGTTTTTTTCTATGCAGCGATTGCAGCAACTAATGGTATTGTAATGACTGACAGAACCGTTGTGATTGTAACTCCCTTTGTTGCCATCTCGTAATCTCCATCAAATTCCTGCGCCAACATTGACGTCATGCTACCGACCGGTACGGAAAGCATGATCATCGTCACTCCCGCTAGGACTTCATTTCCAATCAGCCTGCTGGCAATCATCGTTCCAACCACTGGAATCACCAGCAGCTTAAAAAATGAAAAAACAAGCATTTGTGTATCCAGAAACAATTTCTTCAAATTCAAAGTTGCCATTCCTGCGCCAATGATCATCATACTCAATGGTGCAGTCATATTACTAAGCATTCCCACTCCTGAAACGATCCAGTCCGGAAAGCGCACATTTAATAAATAAACCACCATAGAAAGAAGCGTTGAAATCACTCCGATATTAAAAATCTTCTCTAAACTTTTGAATCGACGTCTCCAGCTCCTACTCATGGCTCCATCAGATGTATTCTCAGGTTTCCCATAATTGTCATCACAATCTGTCTCAGCCTCACAAGCATTCTCAGCGTCATAACTATGAGTTCTATTGTCACCCTTTTGCATAAAATTTATCCCCACTGTATAAACCAAAAGGTTATATGGAATCAGAAACACTGAAGCATACAAAAGCGCCCCACTTCCATAAATTGATGAAATAATCGGAAATCCCATAAAACCAACATTTCCAAACAGCGTCATAGCCCTGTAAACACCCACACTGTTCTTCCTCACCCTTAAAACAGCCGGCAAAAGCAATGCAATCCCTGTCATTCCCACATACATTACTGCAGCAACCACTACCGTCTCCAACAGTGCTCCCTTACTAATTCCTGAATTATCCCCCATGACACCATAAAAAATCATGGCCGGATTTGCAATATTGACAACAATCGCTGACAACTTTCTTGAAACCTCATCTGTAATCATCTGCTTTTTATACGCCACAAAACCAACCAGCATAATCAGAAAAAGCACTACCATCTGCTGTAAAACAACCATACCCAATCCTCCTGCATCTCTATCAATTACCCGTTCCCTATATTTTGACCTAAAATAAGTATTCTCATAAACATAATTTGTTCTCTCAGCCTCCACCCGACTGAGCGCCAAAATCGCTATGCGAGCCACTGTTTCACATACACCTTTAATTCCATAACCTCTCAAACTCCAGCCGAGCGAGCACCTTTGGTGCTATGCGAGGCGCACGTGAGCAGTCGGTGGCACCTGCGGTGCCGCCTGCTGCGTCTCATGCACCTCCAACCAGCCGTAAAACAGGACTTTGCAGGCTGCAGGTTGTCTATGGGACTGTGGCAGGCAGGGTGCATTTTTCTATGCTTATAAAGAATTGGGAAACATTTCTTATAGCGGCTCCTTTTGATCTTAATCACAAACGGACAACTGTCTGACGAATTCAATGCCCTTTAAAAGGGCATTGGATGAGGAGTTTTGTCCGTTTATGATTTGTCCTTCATCAAAAGGAGCGGCTATTAGAAACGTCCAATTCTTTATGCAAGCAAAAAACGGACCCTGCCTGCCACCGGCCCATACCGGCAGCCTGCAAAGTCCGTCTCCCCGCCTAACTTCTACATGCGGTTGTGCACCATTTCCTCCAGTGCCTCGTAACTCTCGATCAAATTCACTTCATTTCTGAGCGCCGCTGAATGTGGATACCCCGCCGTATACCATGCAAAATGTTTTCTCATTTCCCTGATTCCGGTATATGCACCCTTGCACTCAATCAACAGCTGTGCATGACGCAGAATCATCTTTTTCACATCTTCCGGTGTTGGTTTTGCAGGCAGTTCTCCTGTCTTTAAAAATGTTCCCACCTGATTAAAGATCCATGGGTTACCTCTTGCCCCACGTCCGATCATGACTGCATCACATTTCGTCTGTTCCATCATATCAATGGCATCTTGTGCACAATTGATATCCCCGTTTCCGATAACTGGAATCTTCACTCTTTCCTTGACCTGACGAATAATATCCCAGTCTGCATGTCCTGTATAATATTCCTCTCTGGTACGTCCATGTACTGCAACTGCTGCCCCGCCAGATTCCTGGATCACGTGCGCAATTTCCGGTGCATTGATCAGATTGTCATTGAATCCTTTTCTTATTTTCACGGTTACCGGCTTCTGTATTGCATCAGCCATAGCGCTGACAATTTTTCCGACTAGGACAGGATCCTTCATTAATGCAGAACCCTCTCCGTTGTTGACTACTTTGGGTACCGGGCATCCCATATTGACATCTATGGTATCAAATGGACGTTCTTCCAGTCTCTTTGCCATATCTGCCATAATCTGCGGGTCCGAGCCAAACAACTGCACGGCTATCGGGTTTTCACCTGGTGTCACTTTTAGCAATTCCTCGGTATTTTTATTATTATATAAAATGGCCTTCGCACTCACCATTTCCGTATATAGCATCCCACATCCCTGTTCTTTGCATAACAGACGAAATGGCAGGTCTGTTACTCCTGCCATTGGTGCCAATATAACGTTGTTCTCTATATTAACATTTCCTATCTTCAATTACTATTCCTCGTCTTTACCCGTTTTGTGTTCCTCAATATCTTCGCCCAGAACGAAAACTTTATAGAACAGTTCAAGATTTTCAAGAAGCTCTTCTTTATCTTTCTGGATCTGCTTAATTTTCAGTCCACAAGCGATTTCATCATAGAGAAGATCGCCATCATCTGCCTCAGTTGTCAACAAGAGATTGCCATCTTCATCATATTCGAGTGTCAGAATTCCTCCAACTTCCTCTGTAAATAACACACACATTATCTTTAATTCATCTTTGACATCCTGTGGCAGAGATGAAAATTCATCATTAAAATAAAACTTCTTTTCGTATGCACTTGAAGCACATAATACCTGCTTTTCATCAAACATAAAATCGTTCACTCCATTCTTTCCTGTCGCGGACAGTTCTGACCTTGTACCTTATTCCATCGTATCATTTTTCTTGTGAAATCCATATTCCTATATCCCATATATTTCCCATTTTCTATATGATACCCATATTCCACGATACACCAGGTAAACGATATTATAACATGATATCCTGCAAAATGCTACACATAACAACGATGTCCGATCTGTTTTATCTTTGCTCTATAATTCCGGCCCTACACATATCCATACAGACCACGTACCGAAACTTCACCAGCTATGATCTTTTCCATAGATCCATCTTCTTTTTCCACAAGCAGTTCTCCCGTATGATCGATGCCAATTGCCTTTGCAGTAAATGTTTCTTTTGCATCGGAAATCTTTACCTGTCTGCCTGCGTTGATCAGAAGTGCATTATATTCATCGACCAGTGCACTCAGGTCCTCTGTTTTCAGGAACCTTTGATAGTATTGTTCAAAATATTCAGCAAATGCTTCTATCAGCGTACTTCTTTTTACCTGCTGCTTTGTCTCGACCAGTAACGAGGAAGCCATATCCCTAATAGACTCATCAAACACCGTAGTATTAACATTGATTCCAATTCCAACAACCACATAATTGACTACATCAGGTTCTGCGCTCATCTCTGTCAGTATTCCACAGATCTTTTTGTTGTTCATGACAATATCGTTTGGCCATTTTATGCTGCAGTTTTCACCTGTTGTCTGTTGAATGGCCTTTGCAACAGCCATTGCAGCCACCAGTGTCAGCATTGACGCACAATAAGGGGCTATCTCAGGACGAAGGATCAATGACATCCAGATTCCACTCTTTCTTGGCGAAAGCCACTGTCTGCCTCTTCTTCCACGACCACCATCCTGTACTTCTGCTACGACCAGTGTTCCTTGCTCAGCACCATTTTCTGCCGCTTTTTTTGCCTGATTATTAGTAGAATCTGTTTCATCAAAATATATGACTTTATGACAGATTTCCTCTGTCTTCATCATACTTTCCAATTCAACGTCCGTGATCACATCCGGATATTCTTCAATGTGATATCCTTTATTTTGTACTGCTTCAATCACATATCCTTCCTGTTTCAACTGATTCATCCATTTCCAGACAGCTGTTCTGGAAATACCAAGCTGATCACACATTTCCTGTCCAGATATGTACCCATCTGCATTTCTTAACATTCTTAAAATCTTAGTCTTCAATATTTCCGATCCTCTTTCTGCCAAATTCTTAAGTCAATCCTGGCTTTACAGCCTTTTCCGCAGAGCTATCAGTCACCTTCCAACTGCAACGCACACCGTACTGCACTCGTTCTACCGTGCTGCACTCGTTCTACCGTGCTGCACTCATTGCACCGTACTGTACCTGTTTCACCGTATTGCACCCGTTTCACCGTGCTGCACCTGTTTCACCGTGCTGCACCCGTTCTACCGTGCTGTACTCGTGCTTCAATTTTGATATGATACTTACATTCACTGCCGGATTCACCATCTTGTGCCAGTATTATCTATCTTGCTACGCCTATGCAGAAAATCGAAAGAATGACCAGTAAGATTGCTACAATTACGAGCAGGATCGTTGCAAGACGATTCCCGTTAATAAAATTCTTAAATGCTGATAAAGCATTCATCGCAGCTCCACATAAAAAGATTCCTGGATATAATTTATCACTGATTTCGTGAATAAATAAAGCAACTACAAACATCACGACAATCGCAACTGTCAGAATAATATTTGCAAAGTCAATTGTCATCCTTGTCTTACGATAAGAACCATTTGTTGAAAAATACATTTTTTTACTTCCTTCTGCCGTCAGCTAGATACTCATATTATAACAGTGTGTTACAATACTGCAACTTTAGTATGCACCAAGTGTAGCAGCCATAACCGCCTTAATTGTATGCATCCTGTTCTCGGCCTCATCAAAGACAACTGACTGTGCAGATTCAAAGACTTCATCCGTACATTCCATCTCATCGAGACCGAACTTGTCATGGATCTGTTTTCCCGTTGTTGTCTTCAGATCATGGAAGGATGGAAGGCAATGCATAAAAATTGCTGTATCTGCTGCATTTTTCATAACAGTTGCATTTACCTGGTAAGGACTAAGTGCCTTGATTCGTTCTGCCCACACTTCTTCCGGCTCTCCCATTGAGACCCAAACATCCGTATAGATGACATCCGCGTTCTTTGTTGCTTCCTGTACATCTTCAGACAGCGTAATCGTTGCTCCACTTTCCTTTGCCCATTCTTCACACTGAGCAACAAGCTCTTTGGCTGGGAAATATTCTTTTGGTGCACATGCTGTAAAATCAATTCCCATTTTAGCACATGCAACCATCCATGAATTACCCATATTATATCTTGCATCGCCCATATATACAAGCTTAATTCCTTTTAATTTTCCAAATTTCTCACGAATTGTCAGCATATCTGCAAGCATCTGTGTTGGATGATATTCATTGGTCAGACCATTCCACACTGGAACCCCTGCGTGTTTCGCCAGTTCCTCAACGATCTCCTGGCCAAATCCACGATATTCAATTCCTTCAAACATTCTTCCCAACACTCTTGCTGTGTCTGCAATGCTCTCCTTCTTACCGATCTGTGAACCTTTAGGATCCAGGTAAGTTACTCCCATGCCAAGATCATGTGCAGCAACTTCAAATGAACAGCGTGTTCTCGTGCTTGTTTTCTCAAAAATCAGTGCAACGTTTTTGCCAAGGAGCTTCTGTTCTACAACTCCATCTTTCTTTTTCTTCTTCAGTTCAGCGGATAAGTCCAGTAAATATGTAATCTCCTCAGGTGTAAAATCTTTTAATGTTAAAAAATGACGTCCTTTTAAATTCATAATATCCTCCATTCCGCAGCACACGAAAACAGCTGTCTGCATCCCATTAATTGTATAATAATTCATTAAGTTATCTATAACTTTACTCTGCAAATCTCAAAATGTCAATACACAAATGCATATTTATACTATAATTAATGTATTTATACATATTTTATTCACATTGGCGGTTATTCGTCTAAAAGTCTCTCGCAATACAAAAAGCTCCGTTCCGCTGCATGATGGATACAACGGCACAGAGCTTTTCATTGACTCACGATTCTATTCTGATGATAAATTGATTGAAGCGAACTTCGGTTATTATTTATTTTCTGATTCTAATCAGATTTTATTTTAGTTTTAATTTTCTATCATTGTGGCATATGATCAGTCATGTGCTACTTCTGTAATGGACTTTACAATTCCTGCAAAGTTCTGGATTTCTGATGGAATAATGATCTTTGTTGCCTTTCCATCAGCTGCTTTAGAGAATGCTTCCAGACTCTTGATCTTAATAACAGCTTCTCCAGGATTTGATTCGTTGATCAGACGAATACCTTCTGCATTTGCTTTCTGCACAGCAAGAATAGCTTCTGCCTGACCTTCTGCTTCTCTGATTGTTGCTTCCTTCTTTGCTTCCGCTCTCAGAATAGCAGCTCTCTTCTCAGCTTCTGCGTCAAGAATGGCAGCTTCTTTTCTACCTTCCGCACTCAGGACTGCTGATTTCTTTTCACCTTCTGCGATCAGGACAGCTTCTCGTTTTTCACGTTCTGCCTTCATCTGTTTCTCCATGGCATCCTGAATAGCTGCTGGTGGAATGATGTTCTTTAATTCAACACGGTTCACTTTAATTCCCCATGGATCAGTTGCAACATCAAGAGATTCTCTCATCTTTGAGTTGATTGTTTCACGAGATGTCAGTGTTTCATCGAGTTCAAGATCACCAATGATATTTCTCAGTGTTGTAGCTGTCAAATTTTCGATAGCCATAATTGGATTTTCAACACCATAAGCATATAACTTTGGATCTGTGATCTGGAAGAAAAGAACGGTATCGATTCTCATTGTAACGTTATCCTTTGTGATAACTGGCTGTGGTGCGAAATCAACTACCTGCTCCTTTAAAACAACGTTTTTTGCTACTCGTTCAAGAAATGGGATCTTAAAATGTACACCTACGCCCCATGTTGCCTTGTAAGCACCAAGTCTTTCCAGTACGATTGCTCTCGCCTGTGGAACAATTTTGATTGATGATGCAATGATCACCAAAATTAAAACAAATAAAATAATAATCGCAATTGCCTGCATTATTTACTCCTCCTCTTTTCTGGATACAATTAATTTTACTCCTGATATTGCTTTGACTGTAACAAGTGTATCAGCCGGAATCCTGTCATCGTCATTTTCAGCTCTTGCAGTCCATTCCTGACCATTAAGTATAGCATAGCCTTCACAATTGATATTATCAATTCCAACTGTTACCTTGGCTGTCTGGCCGATCAGGCTGTCTACATTTGTCTTCATCACATTCTGATTGATATATCTTTGCGCAACTGGTCTTGTAAAACATAACATTATGATCGACACGACAAGGAACAAAATAACCTGCAGCCAGATTGGTCCACCGACAAATGTTACAAGAAATGCAACAAGTGCACCGGTTGCGAACCAGAGCGTAGTCAGGCCTAGTGTTATGATCTCAATAATTACCAGCAATGCAAATATAACAAGCCATACTATTGCTTCCATCAATTTACCTCCTTCAGTAGTATTCCATAATTGTAGCGCACTTTTTATGAAATTACAAGGCAATTCCGCCGGTCTGGACTAGGCATTTAGAACTAAAAAAATGCTTTCACCCACCGGTTTTCCCAGTTGGTAAAAGCATTTTTTTATGTGTGGTAATCACATGCACCACGTACCTTGTTGCCTGTAAATTTTAGTGGAATACATGATTTCCAATTACTGTGTATGATGAATACGCAGAAGTGTTTGCAATATAAGTTGCAAGGAATGATGTATAGCTGCCAATGTTATTCACTCCTGAGAGTGCTTCCTGTGCAGCTTCCATACAGCCACTGTTCGTTGGACCACTTGCAAGTCTTGCTGAAAAGCTTGAAGATACATTTCCTGAGCCATCCAGAACACCACTGAACTGGCCTCTCTGATAAATAACACCTGAGATTGATGAAGGATATGCTGAACTTCTTACTCTGTTGAGTACGACGTTTGCAACTGCCAGCTTACCAGCATATGGTTCATTTCCTGCTTCCCAGTCAATGATACATGCTAACAGGAATGTCTCATCAGATGAACTTGAAACAGCTGAACTCTGTGTTGTAGCTGTTTTCGCTGCTTTTGCTTCCTGTGCCTTTGCTGCCTCCTGGGCCGCTTTCTCTTCCTCAGCTTTTTTCGCTGCTTCTTCTGCTTCTTTCTTTGCAGTTTCTTCAGCTACTGTAATACCTGTATCGAAGCCATAGTCAATTGTGACATCATCTTTCTTCACATATCCGCTGACCCCTTCAGTATTCTTTACTGAAATATAATCACCGATCTGACTGACCGGTTCTAAATCACTGTCTTCAGATAACGTGGAAACAACTTCTGCATTATCTGTATATGTTGCGTATAATGACACGCTGTCATTAACGGCTTTTGCTTTAATCTGTGTATTCAGTGACGCAACAGCCTCTGCTTCTTCACCAAAGCACATTTTTTCAGATTTTACAAATCCTGTCAGGTTACCAGAACTGATTTTTGTCCATTCACCATTCTGCTCGATCACATCCGCGATACTGTTCTCATAGAGCTTACCAGCTACTTCTGATTCTGTGTCCGGCTGTGTCATTACT
This sequence comes from uncultured bacterium, assembly GCA_905215405.1. Lineage (GTDB taxonomy): Bacteria > Bacillota > Clostridia > Lachnospirales > Lachnospiraceae > CAJMQE01. Next base: position 640 of record CAJMQE010000042.1, on the reverse strand, counting down.
TCAAGGTATGGATCAACAATCGCTACTGCTTTACCCTCAAATATACTTTTGTGAGTATTGTCCTGTGCGGCATCCCCTGCAGATAATGTATCTACGAGATTTTCCACATAGGAAGCTGTCTTCATGTCTGTTTCTACATTTGCGGATGTTCCAATGACCTCATTAGTAGTACTTGCACCAATTGTCGTTGGCAGGAACGGTGTGATAAAGAACACACAGGCTGCGCCAAGATAAGCTGATGCCTTTCTACTTTTAAGTTTCATAAATTACCTCCTGTATATACCACATGCATGAAACTTATTCGCATGCGCTATACATACTGTTTGTTTGACTCTGTAACATTTGTTAAAATACTATTTAATATATTTTATGATTGTGTTGCTTAATTGTTACAGAATTGTTACATTCGTTACGCAAGCATTGTAACAGAGTTACTATTTTTTGTCAACCCCCGCGGGTTTTGCTCGCTGAAACCGCGGTTTTTCCTGCATTTCCAACTTTTTCTTACTCACATAGTATAGTCAGAAATATGAAATATATTCGTAACAAATAAATTATTTATAACAAATGTGTTAAAAGCGTATTTATGCAAATTCCGCTTCATCGGATCACCGATTCCGCTAGCAACGGTTCAGTGTTT
>CAJMQE010000041.1 GCA_905215405.1 uncultured bacterium | reverse complement strand
AAACACTGAACCGTTGCTAGCGGAATCGGTGATCCGATGAAGCGGAATTTGCATATAAGTATATGATATAATAAGTAGAAGATGGTTACAAATAGAATTTTAAATGGAGTAAATCAATGCCAAAGATAAAAAAAGAAAATTATTGTATGGATTTCTTTAAGGGAATCGCATGTATCATGGTCATATTTGTACATGCAGTATTTCCGGGTCACATAGGAACGGCACTGGCGAGGATCGGATTGTCAGCAGTTCCGTTTTTTATGTTGATATCCGGATTTTTTAGTTACAGCGCAAAGGATAATAGTACCGGACGATATCTTCGGAAAATATGGCACATAGGAAAAATCTTTCTTGGCAGTATTCTTGTCTATCTGGTCTGGAATTTTGTGTATCTTGGATCTGACTGGAACAGGTATTTTTTATGGCTGAAGCATGTATTTTCCTTACAGAATTTAATAGAGCTCGTCGTATTTGGTGATACTACAGATTTATGTGCAGTCCTCTGGTTTTTGCCGACCTTGATGATGTGTTATGTATTGATGTTGGGATTGAGGAAGATACAGCACAAAAATGTATTCTTAGTTCTGTCATTGCTTATGATGGCAGGCAGACTCGTTTTTCCGGGAGTTCTTTATATAATGGGCACAGATGTACCAGATGTCTGGAGAAGGGGATTATTCCTTGCTTTGCCGTTCTTTTTCCTGGGATACTATCTGAGACAAATTCAGGCTGCAACAAAAAGTGCAGGTCTGTCAGGGAAAAAACTGCTGATCTGGATGCTGATCGGAGGCATTCTGATCGTTTTGGAAGATCTACTTTTTAACAATCTGTGTCATGTGGAGCGTATCACCTCCACCGGATTATATCTTGGAAACTGTATTCTTGCAGTATGCGCATTTTTTTACTGTTTGAAAAATCCAGGAAACACCGGAATTGCCTGGATCACGAATCTTGGAGAAGAAGGCTCTCTTTATGTCTACATTCTGCATCCTGTGATTCTGTATGTTTCAGAAGTCTATATCTTTCAGAGCAGGACGGGCATTCAGGGAATCCTAAAACCACTGCTGGTCTGTGTGGTGACGCTGACAGTAGCTGGGGCGATCAGTTTTGTCAGAAGAAAGTGCAGGAAGAAAAGAGAAAAACAATAAGAACTTACAGCGCTAGAAAAGCAGCTGGTAAAAATAAGAAGACTGGGTAACAGATAGTATTACAATTATGTGCGGGAATCTGGGTGACGGAAAAAGCATGATTGGGATGATTTTGTTACTTAGTCTTTTTTTAACTTCACAACTTTTCTTAAGTTCAGAAAAAGCAAAAAATAACAAACATCAATCGAAAGATAGTTTATTCTCTTTCTTAGGGCAAAAGTGTAGGATATAGCCATAGATCAATCATACATAGATCGATTAGGTATGGATCAATCATATGAGAAGGGAAGTATACTATGAAGCAGAATAGAAAGAGTAAGAAGAAAATTTCATTTAATCAGATATTTCCATTGCTGCTTGTGGCACCTACATTTCTGATTATCATTTGCTTTATGGGGTATCCGATCATCCGGGTATTCTATCTGAGTCTTCAGAATTATAATCTGAAAAATGTATTTGCAAACGGGTTCGCCGGATTTTCTAATTTCACAAAGCTCTTTACCAAAGACGGGCTGTTCTGGAGTTCGGCACTGATTACGTTGAAATGGGTGTTGTCGCAGGTGGTTCTGCAGCTGATTCTTGGAACTGCAGTGGCACTGATACTGAATCAGAAATTTAAAGGTAGGGGAATCGCGAGAGCGATTGCACTGGTACCATGGGCAGTATCCGGAGTGCTGGTCACAATGCTGTGGACACTGATGTATGATCAGTCAAGCGGTCTGATCAATGATCTTTTGATGAAAACGGGTATCATTTCCAGTAAAGTCGCCTGGCTATCCGATTCCCATACATTTTTCCCGGCTGTTATCGTTGCAGAATTATGGAGGGGCGTTCCCTTCTTTGCAATCAATATACTTGCTGCACTGCAGTCAATTCCATCGGATGTGTATGAATCAAGTGCCATGGACGGATGTGGTCCTGTGAAACAATTCTTTTACATAACGTTGCCATTCTTAAAGGAAAGTATCATATTTGCAACACTTTTAAGAGGTATCTGGGAATTCAACTCCATTGATATGATCTTTACTTTGACAAATGGTGGTCCTATGGATCAGACAACGACGCTTCCGATCTATATGATGAAGACAGCGATCATTAAAGGAAATTATGGATATGGTTCAGCGATCGGAGTTGTAACATTCATATTCCTTCTGATCTTTGCAGTTGTATATATCAAGATGAGTCATTATGGAGGTGAAGAAAATGCCTTATAGAACGAAGAAGAAAGTAGCCAGAATTTTCTATCTCTATCTTCCGCTGTTAATTATTGCACTGGTCGTACTGATTCCATTTTTGTGGGCATTGTCTACATCGTTCAAGACGATACCGGAGTTCACATCATCGACCATTAAATATCTGCCGGAAAAATTGAATTTTGATAATTATATTTTCGTATGGACAAAGAGTGGATTTTCAAGATACTTTTTAAATAGTATATTTGTTTCCGTTACTTCAGTGGTCGTGATCAGTTTCCTATGTGTCTGCAATGCTTATGCTTTGAGCAGATACTCCTTTATCGGAAAGAACTGTTTGGTCATCTTACTACTTGGAACACAGATGATGCCTGTTATTCTCTACATCGTGCCAATGTTTTCGGTATTCAAGAATATGAGTCTGATCGATACACCACTGGCGTTGATCATTTTCAATATTTTACTGCAGACACCGTTCAATACGCTTCTGATGAGAAGCTTTGTCAATGCGATCCCAAAGGAAATTGATGAGGCCGCGATGGTAGACGGGGCTGGGAAAGGAACGATCATGTTCAGGATCCTGCTTCCAATGTTAAAACCAGGTCTGGTTGCTGTTACAGCATTTGCATTTATTGGCTGCTGGAATGAATTTTTAGTTTCCTTTACTTTTATTCAGACACAGAGCAAATTTACCATTCCAGTTGGATTGAAATCCATGATCGGTGAGTATTCCGTTAATTATCCGGCACTGGCAGCAGGAAGCATTATTGCCCTGATTCCACCGGTCATCCTATTCGCATTTATTCAGAAACACCTGATTGCAGGATTGAGTACAGGAGCCGTAAAAGGCTGACAGAGTATGGAACCAAAAAATGTATTTATATATGAGGAGGTTACATTATGAAATTAAAGAAACTTGCATCGTTATTTTTAACGACAGTCGTTGTATCAACGACACTGCTTGCTGGCTGCGGTAAATCCGAAAGTGCTTCGACCAGCGAAACAACAGATCCCAATGCGCCTGTTACCGTAACATTCTGGGCCGCATCTGTCACACAGGAAAGACAGGAATTCTTTGACTGGTTCGCGGATTATGTTCATGAGACATATCCAAATATTACGTTGGATATGCTCGGTGTACCAGGAAATCTTTCAGATTACAGACAGAAACTTGATGTAGCGATTCAGGCAGGAACAGCACCTGATATTACGAATGATTTTCGTCCTGAGCTTGTTACCAGCGGGTATTATCAGAACCTGAACGAGTATTTTGACAGCTGGGAAGACAAGGGACTGATCAATGAAGAGCTGATCAAATCCAACAAGACATATGATCCAAATGGAACTGGACTCTATGCACTTCCATACAGCTCCCAGACATGGAATATGTGGGTCAGAACAGACTGGCTCAAAGATATTAATATGGGCATACCAACGAACTGGAATGACTTCTTTACATCTGTACAGAAGATGACAGATAAATCGAGTGATAAATATGGCCTTGCAATTCGTGGTGGATCAGGTAGTGCAAATACATTGGAAATGTTGATGTATGCTTACTCAGGCATTACAAATTACTTTGATGCAAATGGCAAATGTACAATTAATGATCCAAAGAACGTAGAGTTTGTACAGAAGTATCTGGTCGACACTTATAACAATTATACGTCACAGGATGACCTGACAAAGGGATGGTCAGAACTGGCCAATGCGTTCCAGTCAGGAAAAGCCGGGATCGTAGTGCATAACCTTGGTTCTGCAAAATCAATGGAAACTGCATTTGAAGGCGATTATAGCAAATTCCAGGCTGCTGTTTTCCCGGCAAGTGAAAATGGTACCGTCGTACATGCCGGACTGATGCCTTTGGGACTGTCAATGAATTCACAGTCCAAGAACAAAGATGCAGTATGGAAAGTTATGCAGTTATATCTGAGCAAAGAAGTCAATACAAAGTACTGTGAATTATATGGCGAAATTCCAGCCAACACAGAAGCTGCAAAAGATCCTTTCTTTACAGAGTCACCTTATATGAGCGTCGGTGTTAAAATCGAGACAGATAATAACATCAAGTTCAATGATACACCATATTATCTTCCAACATACTCCAATATTCAGACTGATATGGAGACCAATATTCAGGCTGTCATGTCAGGAAAAATGACACCACAGGAAATGCTGGACAAATGGGCTGCCGCACTGGAGGAAGCTTATAAAGATTATCAGTCACAGATCAAAAAATAAGTAGCATAGACAGTTTGCATAAATATAGATCCTGTTGTACAAGACAGGGTCTATATTTTGCATATAATTATGTGTGAGAATAGATGCAATATGTTATAATAAGAAAAATGTCGATTAAAGGAAGATGAGGGCGTAATGAAATCTTACAGGAGGTTATCCTTTAAAAAACAGCTGACGTTATTCATGATTTCAATTGGTGCAGTAGCAGAGATCCTGATCGCCGTATTTATCTATCGCTTTGAAACGGATCGTGTGGAAAAGAGTACGACGTTACTGATTAATAATACTACAAAGCAGACTGCAACAATGTTTGGAAATCGCCTGGAACTTGTGCTCAACCAGTTCAATAAACTGGGAGATACGACAGCGCTCTGGCGACTGGCCAGTAACCGGTACGATACCTATGGACCAACACAGATCTATGATGACCGGGTAGAAGTGTATAACAATATGAACGGATTATATGCAGCAAATAGTGAGATCGTGGATTCCATTTACTTCGAAAATAAAGACGGGGTATCGGTACAGGTCTACAATGATATGGTCTATGAAAAGGTCTCGGCGGATATGGATGAGTTCCTTCAGCAACAGTATGATGAGAACTATGGGTATATCTGGATCAATGATCACGTAGATACGATCTTTCGGACAAATATTCCAAGAAATGTCATCAGTGTGGCGCAGATTTTAAAAGATACCAGCGGGCAGCAGACAGGTATTCTGATTTTAAATCTAAAGACAGGGTATTTTAAAGAGCTTCTAAATCAGGTGGAAATCAGTGAAAATGCCTACACAGCTCTAGTTAGTTCAGATGGATATCTGATATCAGATGCCGTAAATGCGGATTCGGATCTATCGGATGTAGAGATCAGAGATATCTACCAGCATGTGGGGAGTGATACCTATAAGTTCAGGGAAGGTGCATCAAAGGAGATTATGTTGACCTTTTTCTCACCGATCAGTGTCAACAGATGGTATCTAGCAGCGATTGTGCCCTATAAAGACATGATCAGCAGTTCTAGGCAGCTGGCACAGTTGCTTACAACGATCATCGTAATTCTGGTACTGGTGACAATAGCAATTGGTCTGGTATTTGCATCACTTATTACACGGCCCATCGAAAAACTGACCAGACAGGTCATTGCATTTCAGAAAGATCCGGATGTGGACTTTCATGTAAACTCCGGTTATGAGATCATGACACTTGCCAATGGTCTGTCCCAGATGAAGATATCCGTCAACCAGTTGCTCGATCAGGTAAGGCAGGAGCAGGATCAGAAAGCAAAGTTAAAACTGCAGATCCTACAGGCGCAGATACAACCGCATTTTCTCTATAATACGCTGGCATCGATCAACCAGCTGATCGCAATGCATGAGAACGAAAAAGCAGGACAGATGTGTGAAGCGCTATCTGGATTTTACAGGCTGGGGCTGAGCAATGGAAAAGATATCATTACAGTCAGGGAAGAGATCGAACACATCAGGAATTATCTGATGATTCAGAGATTTCGGTATGAGAAGGATTTTGACTACAGTATCAATGTCGCGGATAATATTATGGAAAAAGGAATCTTAAAACTGTCATTGCAGCCACTTGTTGAAAATGCGATCTATCATGGAATCAAGAACAAAGAGGAAAAAGGGACGATTGTCATTTCCGGATATCAGAAGGACAATGAAATGATTCTTGAAGTATTTGATGATGGCAAGGGAATGACAACAGAACAGTTACAGGAATTAAATGAAAAGCTGCAGAATGGAACGGAACAGGGTGATAGTTATGGGCTTTTTAATGTGAACAGCAGATTACAGTTATTTTTTGGAAAGCAGGCACATTTGGAATACGATAGTGGAGAAGGTGTCTATACGCAGGTAAAGGTCGTAATTCCTTTGTAAAGTGGTGGGGGTATAAAATGTATCGATTATTAATTGTAGATGATGATGAGATTTTACGAAGTGGTCTGGCGTCTAATATTGACTGGAACAGTCATGGAATCCAGGTCGTAGCACAGGCGAAGAATGGAAAAGAAGCAGTGGAAATGATCGAGCGGACAATGCCGGAGATCGTACTTTCCGATATCCGTATGCCTTTTATGGATGGAATCGAACTTGCAAAATACGTGAGCGAGTATTTTCCTAGGATCAAAATGATTCTGCTATCGGCATACGAAGAGTTTTCTTACGCCAAGAAAGCGATTCAGTATCGAGTATACGATTATGTCATGAAGTATGAAAGCAATGATGTGATTTTGGAGAAAGTGTGTGGAATGATCACACAGTGCCGTATTGACAGAGAACATGAGGATATCAGGCAGGAAAATAAATCCTATCTTCTGCGTGATTATATTCAGCAGCTGTGTCTGAATGAATATGAGAATACAATGGAACTCTATGAGGATCGTCCTATAGATCTGTTCAATGGCTTTGGAGATGGCAGGTATATTGTGCTCAGTTTCGCAATGGAGACCTACAACAGCAAGCGGGAAAGCCGGATCGTCTGTACGAAGCACGATGGGAATATCATGCATTACATAATGGAATTCATGAAGGAGAGGCAGATGCAGTCTGTCTGCTTTCAGGATAAGGAAAGTGTTAAAGTAGTTGTTAATATCAAGGACAGGGTCAGTTTTACAATTGAAAAGTTCCAGCAGCAGCTTGAACAGCTTGCGCACAGGATGGAAGAAGAAAATCCGTTAAATATGTATATCAGTGGTGGAAGCATTTGTGAGGAATTGACGCAACTGCATAATTCCTATCTTGGTGCAGAAGAGACAATGGCTGTATTAAAACTGACGGATCGGACAAAGACAGATACAAGGGTGATGCTTTCCGGGACGGCAAAGAGCAAACAGGAAAACATGGCAGATGTAATGGAAAAAATTGTACAGTTCATTCAGAACAATTATGATAACCCGGAATTATCCTTGAACCAGATCTCAAAATACGTCTATCTGTCACCTGCTTATGTAAGTACCATATTTAAGAAATATAAAGAGGTGACCATCAGCAACTATATTATTGATGTTCGCATGAGAACCGCAGAAAAGTTGTTGAAAGAGAGCAGTTACAAGGCATATGAAATCGCAAATATGGTAGGATATACGAACTCGCAGTATTTTAGTATTCTGTTCAAAAAGTACAGGGGTGTTTCTCCTTCTGAGTACAGACAGATGTCTTAGACTCATGCTGCTTTCAGAGTGAAATAAGATGAAACCTATTTCATTTTGTATATTTAATTCATCTATTTTTTTATTTCATCTACTAGTGCATTTAGTTCATGTGGGAACCAGCTTATTTTAAGAAATGTCTTAAAAGGATCAGGACATAAAAATAACCGTGTATGATCGATACAATCATACACGGCTAGATAAAACTTCATGTACAATGACAGAATCGTACGTGAGTCTTATTGATTAAAATATGACAATGAGTTCATCATTATATTCTTCAGATTCCGCTGCTTACGAAGAATGACGGTGTTATTTTAAATACTTTTTACCATTGTTACTAATTCTTCAATAAGGTCATTGACCTGGTCAACGCAGGCATTTACCTCTTCTGTTGTAGCTGCCTGTGATTGTGTTATGCCATTTATATTTTCCATATTTACAACGATATTATCAATTAATGAATTCATGTCATTAATACTCTTACCTATCTTTTCAACTGCGTCAGAACTGCTTATGGATAAGTTTCTGATTTCACTTGCAACAACATTAAATCCAGAACCAGTCTGTCCGCTACGAGCTGCTTCTATGGAAGCATTTAAGCCTAATAAATTGGTTTGTGTTGAAATGTTTTTGATAAATGCGATGATTGCTTTGGTTTCATCTGCTCCTGATTTTATCTTTTCTGAAATTTTCATAGTATCCTGCTGATAATTTGCAAGTTCCTGTGCAGTATGTGTTACATCTTTAATGCTTTCTACAATTTCTCGCATTGACTGGTAGAAGTTCTCGATTTTTGCGGTAAGCTCTATATCAAAGAACTCTTTCATCTTCTCGTCATTAATATCCTGTATGGAACCAATACATCTAACAGGATTACCATTTTCATCTTTAACGGTACTGCCCTGTGAATGAACCCAGTGGTACTCGCCGTTTTTTAACATGATCTTATATTTTACATCAAAAGGAACAGTATCAGTTCTGTCAGACATGTGCGCGCCAAAAGCAGAATAAACACGTTCTGAGTCGTCTGGATGAATTCTGTCTCCCCAGCTTCCCAATACATTAGGAAATTCTCTTTCACTATCAAATCCTAAAACATGGCGGAAATCTTCGGTCCACATAAAGGTATTATTAGGATTGACTGGATCGCCGGCAACGACATTCATTTCCCACAGACCTATTTTTGCAATTTTATTGGCAAAGATTAAGTTCTCGTTTAATTCTTTTATCTGGTGCTTGTATTCTTTGTTCTCTTCGGATAGTTCCTGAATGGAACCTTCCAGATCACTTCTGCTGGTACTCAATGAGTCTTCTAATAAATCTAATAGTTTGTTAAAATTACTGGTAACTTCTTGCTGCTCGCTATTTGTATTTTCCAACCGTAAAGTAAGATTACCATTATGCACCTGTACAAGTACGTCATTCATTTGTTTTAATAATCTCTGATCTTCAAAGTTACTTTCCTTATCTGAATGTTTTTCATGTCCTTCTTTTGTTTTTCTGATTAACCTCATTATAGGATCCTCTCATTTCTCTTTTGTATATTTTTTATATATACTTTCTGTATATCACCTATATTAAATACGTATTATTTATAATTTCCTATTTGTGCTACTATAGATATGTTAATTTTACACAAAAGTATTTATAAAAGTATTGCATTTTGTATGGAAAGAGCATAAATAGGAGGACAAAATGGGAAAACGCAAAAGAATTCTGCAGAAAGTGTCTGCAGTATTTACAGCTGCACTGATGACGGTCAATATCGTGCAGACGGGTGTGGGTATGACTACAATAAAGGTGCAGGCACAGGAGAGAAGTGCTGCAACTTATACGCTGGTGCCGGATCAGGCACAGACAATCTCTTCTCAGGTAACAATGGGAGGAAATGATAGCAATAACGGGTATTTTACAGTAACACCGGCAACGGATAAAACGATCGTAGTCGATGGAAGCAACAAGACAGCAGCAGATAAGACAAAATTTACTTATAGAATGAAATTGGGCAGCACAGGAAATGTAGAGGATGGACAGAATATTTCCTTCACTACGACAAATGATTATGCAAAGGTAACCGTATATACGCTCAGTTCTACGGCAGCAGACAGTACAAGACCACTGGTACTTGCACAGAGTGATGCGACAGAAGTAGACAGAAACACAATCGATGGTTCGACGTTACAGGCATATACATACTATACAGCGCAGGCAGGTACCTACTACCTCTACTCAGCAAGCTCAGGAATCAACCTGTACTCTGTAAGTGTAGAAGAGACAGCAGATAAACCGGTACTTGGTACACCAGAGGTGACGGCCACAGCAGTAGATAGTTCTGTAATTCTGGACTGGAACAAGGTTGCAGGAGCAACTTCTTACGAGATCTATTCAAGCCAGGATTCTTACAATGCACCAGTGAGAACGGTAACTGTAGATGATCTTGCACAGGCTTCCTATGAAGTAACGCTTTCCGGTCTGCCACAGGGAAGCAACAAACTTGCTGTAAAAGCAGTCAGTGATACATTTACTTCATCAGCACTTGGTTATTCAGAAGAAGTTACAGTCAGCGGTTCTGGGGAAAGCCAGAACAAAGGACTTGAAGAGAGCGACTGGAACAGTGCAAAACTGGGTACTCAGTCAGATAAGATGGGAACACCTGCTTATAATGCAGCTAAGAACCTTCTGACTTTCTCAACAGGTGGAAATGGAAAGATTGCCAACACAGGACAGAGCGGATTATCTGCTTACTATACAGCAATCAGTTCTGAAGATTATAACTTTACGCTCAGAGGAAGATTCCACGTAACAAATGTAGCAAAACAGGATAATCAGTCATCATTTGGTCTGATCGTTATGGACAGTCTTGGTGCAAATGATTCAACAGCTGATTACCTCAACCAGCTGGATGTCTATGCTGCCACGAAGAGTGAAGTAACATCGACCTGTATTCCGGGTATCAGGACTTATCTTGGAAATACAGATGAAACAGGTAAGACAAATGACGGCGGAAGCTGTGATGTCACACAGTATTTTGATGCAGATGCAGAAGTATTTAATGCAACAAATGCAACATCACTTTATTATAACTTTGAGCTGGTCAAAGACAGCAATGGTTATGTCTGCAACTGGTACAATGATGATTGGAGTGAAATAACAGCTACGAAACGTATCTATAATCCAAATAACTTCTTGGTTCAGGATGAACAGAATGTGTATGTTGGATTTTATGCGAGCCGTATTGGTGATGTAGAAGTATCTGATATCAGCTTCGAGAAACATACACCTACAGAGGATGAAATTGCTGCAATTGATAAGAGCCTCTGGAGCAGTTTTGATAACGTAAGCATTAAGACATTTAATGGGGAAACAACTCCTTCATCTGATTACACATACAGATATACAAGTAATGTGACAGGTAAAGTGTCTGTTTCAGATAGCAACGGAAATGTATATATCAAAGATAAAGAAGTGGAAAGCGGAGATACGATCGCATTTTCACTCTCAGATTATGATCAAGAGCTCCCAATGGGAACCACAACATTTACTACAGAAGTAACACCATATACGAACTCTGTACTTGCAGATGGAACAAAGGAATATGCAGACAGACTTCTCCTTGAAGATTACAGTACACGTACGGTTACCAGTCAGGTGACAAGAAATCAGATCGGACAGCCAGGGGATACCTTATATGTCAGCACAACGGGAAATGCAGATGGAAATGGTTCAGAGGAACAGCCGCTTGATATTACAACAGCACTTTCTTATGCACAGCCAGGACAGACAATTGTGCTCGAAGATGGCACATATGCGCTCAGCCAGGTACTTGCAATCCCTTACAGTGTTTCTGGAACAGAAGAGGCACCGATTACTTTAAAGGCCGAAAATACAGGAAAAGCAATTCTTGATGGCAGTGCCTTAAAGAAATCTTCTGACTCTGTTTTATTTATGAAGGGTGACTATTGGAATGTTTATGGTATCCAGGTCGTAAATTCTTCAGATGGAACAAAGGGAATTCATATTGCGGGCAACCATAACACAGTAGAAATGTGTGATATGTCAAGAAATGGTTCAACAGGTCTGCAGATCAGCTACTCAGGTGGAGAACCTAAAGTATGGTGGCCATCTTATAACACTGTAAAAAATTGTACTTCTTATTACAACTGCGATTCTAAACAGAACGATGCAGATGGTTTTGCAGCTAAGCTTTCTGTTGGGGCAGGAAATGTATTTGATGGCTGTATCTCCCATAACAATGCAGATGATGGATATGATCTGTATGCAAAAGATAAAGCCGGATATGGTCCGATCGAAGCCGTTACGATTCAGAACAGTGTGGCATATAGCAATGGTACACTCGAAGATGGCAGCTATTCAGTAGCCAGCGGAAATGGAATTAAGCTCGGTGGAGAAGGTCTCACAGGCAAACATGTCAGCAAAAATAATATCTCATGGAATAATGGTGGTAGCGGTATTATGAGTAATAATGGTCCAGACTGCCAGGTAATCAACTGTATTTCTGTAGATAATGGTGTATTTTCAAGAACAGGTGGAACAGCAGACAGAAATAACTACCAGCTGACACCTAAGAATGGTACATCATATTTATACAATACAGGATATGTAATGACAAACTCAATTTCTTTCTATACAGATAAAATTATGGATATCGGCACAATGGCAGCAGATAAATTTATCTTAAAAGGACAGGATGATAGTGTAATCTACAACCAGACAAATTATATCTGCAAGGATATTACAACAAAAACTGCAAGTAATTCAGAAGGCAGTAAAGTTGCAGCAGACTGGTTCAAAACAGTGGATTATACTAGTGTTCAGCCATCAAGAAATGCAGATGGAACAATTAATATGAATGGTCTGTTCGAACTGACAGAAAATGCTCCAGAAGGCATTGGAGCTGTAATGAACAGCGGATCACAGAAGCCAGAAGAACCAACGACACCAGAAGAACCAACGACACCAGAGGAACCAACGACACCAGAAGTTCCAACAGTGCCAGAAGTTCCAACAACACCAGAAACTCCAACAGTACCGGAAACTCCAGCACAGCCTGGAACAACAGAGGACGCAGGAGTTTCAGGAGATATAGCAAGTGGACAGCAGGAAACTACCAAAGCAGACACAACTGAGAATCAGAGTACAGTGGCTGCCACAGAAGAATCAGCAACAGGTGTAGCAACAGGAGATCATGCACCAGTGGCTATATTTGTGACAGGTATCCTTCTTGCAGGACTTGCACTTCTTGTATTTAGAAAGAGAAGAGCATAATAAGAACAGAAGAAAGCCTTGTTATAAAACAGGGATAGTAACAGGATTATGGAGTTGCCTTTGCACTTTTTTTAGTGCGGGGATTCCATTTTCCTGTTTTTTTATGGATATCTTTTTAGTTTTGACCACGAAAAAGCGGGGGATTTACGTACGGACTACAGAAAAATAGTCAGAATATTAATAAATATTAAGGTAGTTATTAGATTTATAGGAAAATATATTGTTATATTTTGTCATAATATGGTATAATATGATACATAAGTACTAGAAAAATGGGTTGGTGTGAATATCACCTGTCATTTTTAAATTTATGGGGTAAAGGAGTGTTAATGATGAGTGAAAATCATGTAATCAAATCGAACAAATTATTACTGGTCAGTGGAATCGTAACATCAATCTTCATTTTGTCAGGAAATTTGTCACAATACTTTTTTGAAGGGATATCTGCAGCCAGAACATTGGTACCGGCTGGCGTAGCACTGGTTGGAATCATACTGATGGTAATTTTGTATGGTACAAATAAAAAGAGCAGATATTTCATCCGTTATCAGGCGGGCATATTCAGTATGGTCTATATGGTAATGTTATTCTGTACAACATTTAATCAGGATTTTGCTTATATGCTTCCAATGCTGATCGTATTCTTATTATCCATGGATTGTCAGGTCATGGTCGGAGTCGGTGGATTCTTTCTCGCAGTCAACATAATCAAAGTGATTATGACTACGGTTGCAGGTGGAGGTTTTCATGCTGTAATATCAACCGTAATCGTTGAACTGGTCGTTACGATACTGACTTGTCTGAGTACCTATTTTGGATCACAGTTCCTCGATGAATATGTAAAAGATCAGACAGCAGAAGTCTTAAAAGGTGCAGAACTGAATCAGAAACTGGCGGATACTGCGATGAATGCAGCAAAGAAGATTGCAGGATCTACAAGTCAGGTCAATGCATCTATCGACAGCATTACACAGTCAACAAACGTAGTAAATACTGCACTGAGCGAAATTTCATCCGGTACGGTCAATACGGCAGAAGCAGTCAGCAGTCAGACAGAGATGACGCAAGCGATTCAGGAGATCATCAATCATACTTATGAGAAGACGAACGATATTGTTACAATTACAATGGATACCAGAAATGCGGTAAATGAAGGATCTGATTCTATGAAGAACCTGTTGAACAATGTTCAGAACTCGATTGAATTTGGCAGCAGAATGAAAACTTCAGCCCAGCAGCTCAATGATAAGTCAAATGAAGTCAGAACGATCACAGAAACGATTCTTGGCATTTCCAGCCAGACAAATCTGCTTGCATTAAATGCAAGTATCGAGGCGGCGAGAGCAGGAGAAGCGGGAAAAGGATTTGCAGTCGTTGCAGATGAGATTCGTCAGCTGGCAGATCAGACCAGAGTTGCAACACAGAATATTTCTTCAATTCTGGATGAACTGATGGAAAATGCAATCGATGTTAATAATAAGGTTGATGACAGTGTCAGAATTTCCAAAGAGGAAAATGAATTGGCAAGTCATGCTGGTGATAACTTTATGATGATCAGCGAAATGATGGAAAAACTCACAGATCGTATTCAGAACGTGAACTCCATGATCGAGAATTTAAAAGACTCTAATAATGCAATTGTTGATAGTGTATCTACATTGTCAGCAAGTAGCGAAGAAATCAGTGCAAGTACAGAGGAAGCATATGCTATGAGTGAAAAGAGCGTGCAGACAATTGCCGAATTTGAAACACTGATGGAAGAGATTCTGAAACAGACAGATGAACTGGGCGCACTGGTAGGCTAAGCGTATTGGGTTCATAGGTTCCACGGAAACACAGAAATTACGCATAGATGCACCAGCTCTTCGCAGGCTCTTGTTTCAGAAATACTGGTTTGCTAGAATGAAACAGATTGATTCTGTGTAAACTATTTTCGAAGGGAATTTCAATAGAACAGGGAAAGAGGTTATCGACAGATTTTTTGGGTCGGTAGCCTCTTATTTATTGTCATTACATCAGGATCAGTCATTTGCCAATGGGGTGACAGATGGGGAGAGTCAGAGATGAACTGCAGAAGAACGATGAACATGCTTCTATGTTAGAAGTTTTTGAGGGAAAGGAATCGATATGAAATTTAGGACATATAGTGAAATGGAGAAGGAACTTGACAACCTGAAAAAATATTTTGACATTGTGAGAATCGTGGATCCAATCAACACTCACATCTATGCATCAACAGATGCACAGGGAGCTGCGTCCAGAGGACATGAGTGTTATGATGTCTGGGGACGCGAATGCCGTTGTGAAGACTGTAGTTCGGCTCTGGCATTAATGGAACATGAAAGAAGAAGCAAAATAGAGATTCTTGGGGCCGATGTTTACTACATCGTTTCGAACTATGCAAAGTGCGAAGAAAAAGAATATATTATTGAAATGGTAATGAAAATGGACAGGCAGTCGGCCGGGCAGATACAGGACAAAAGTATGCTCTATCAGAAAATAGCCGAACTGGACCATAATGTAACAATAGATGAACTGACCGGTGTGTACAACCGGTATTATATCGCACACATTCTTCCCTGCAAGCTGATGGAAGCGGTGTATACAGAGCAGAGATTTGGCTTAGCAATGCTTGATATCGATGATCTGAAGAAGGTCAATGATACCTGGGGGCACCAGGCAGGCGATCATTTTATTCGAACAATCATCAAGTGCGTGTCGGGAAATCTGAACGCAAATGATGCGGTATGCCGTTATGGAGGGGATGAATTCCTGATCTTTATGAAAGTAGGAAAAAGAGAAGAATTCAAGCAGAAAATAGGAGAAATGCTCAGTCGTATCAGAACGCTTAAAATCAAAACGGTTGCCATGATGCCTTCCGTCAGTATAGGTGGAGTGTTTTATGGAGAGATCGTACCAGCTGAGGCTTCCCTTCATACGCTCGAGAACTATATAGCAAAAGCTGACCAGCGACTGTATCAGGCGAAAAAAAGCAAGGCAGTGGCTTGTTTTGAATAGAGATGGTGTTACTTCAGATCGATCTGATCGGTTGATTTTTCAAGAATATAGCGGGGACGTGCTTTGGTCTCCATGTAGATTTTACCGATGTATTCACCAATCACACCGAGACTGATCAACTGTATACCACCAAGAAAGCAAACGATACAGATGATGCTTGCCCATCCAGCGATCGTTTTTCCGGTAATATTCATAATGATTGCCCAGATGACACCGATAAATCCAAGGACGGAGACAAATACGCCAACACCAGTGATCAGGCGGATCGGTTTAATGGAAAGGCTGGTAATACCATCAAAGGCGAGCGCCAGCATTTTTTTCAGGGGATAGTGACTTTCACCGGCAAGCCGCTCTTCCCGCTCATAGTACACGCTGGTACTTTGAAAGCCGACCAGTGGGATCATGCCGCGCAGAAAGATATTCACTTCCTTAAAATCAGAGAAATGGTTCAATACATTTTTGCTGAGCAGACGGTAATCTGCATGATTAAATACAATATTGGCACCGAGAAAATTCATCAGATGATAGAAGGATTCAGCACTGAAACGCTTGAAAAATGAATCCGTAGTACGTTTGCTCCTGACACCGTAGACGATTTGAGCACCATTGTGGTAGCAGTCGACCATTTCATTCATGGCATTGATATCGTCCTGTCCATCACAATCGATGCTGATCGTGATATCTGCATATTCTTTTGCAGTCATCAGACCGGCGAGCAGAGCGTTCTGGTGTCCACGATTGCGGGAAAGACTGATGCCTTGAAAATGCGGATCTTGAGCAGATAACTGCGAGATGATCGACCAGGTCGTGTCTTTTGAACCATCATTAACAAACAGAATTCGGCTGTTTTCGGCAATTTTACCGAGCGTAGTCAGTTCTTTTAATTTATCGGAAAACATGGTACTCGTTATAGGCAGCACTTTTTCTTCGTTATAACAAGGGATAACAATGTATAATACTGGTAACATAAATCCTCCATTTCTGATTGGACAGTTCTATACATGATTTCGTATTGACAGAGTCGTACCTGCGCACACATTTGCGCTGACAAAATCATGTGTCTGTAAAATTTTCTAACTCTTTCTATTATAAAGAACAGTATCATAATGATAGAAACGTGTAAATCCTTTTATCTCCTATTATGTGATAATACCCATAAATACAGGGGACTAATCTTTTTTCGGTACAAAAAAATTCATTGCGGACCTGCAGATGGGACATGATTTTCTTAACCAGAGAACCGTGGAAAAATCTTACAAAATTGAAAATACTTTATTAAATTAAACCGATAACATTGACAGTAAGGCATTTTAAATGATAATATTAAGCAAATATAGCTTCGTTCTTATTAATAAGGGTTAATAAGGTATTTAAAAAATTTATTCGAAAAGGAGAGGTGTTATGAGAGTTTTGAAAAAAGTATGGATTGCAGGATCAGATGGAAGGATTGGTAAGAAATTACTTGCTCAGATGGACAAACTGTCTTATGAAATCTTCGATACAGATGTAAATGAACTGGATCTGACAGATATTGAAGAAGTTCTGGACTTCTGTGACAGAAACAGACCTGATATCATCATTAACTGTGCAGGATTCTCAAATATTGAAAAATGTGAGAATAATGTCGAAAGAGCATTCTTTGTCAATGCTGTGGGTGAAAGAAATTTAAGCATTGTAGCAAGAAAGGTTGGCGCAAGACATGTACTGATCTCTTCAGACATGGTATATCCAGCGAATATGAATGCAGTTGTAAATGAATATGATACAACAGATCCACAGAATGTATATGGAAAGACAAAACTTGCAGCAGAAAATTATGCAAGAGATCTTGCAACAAAGTTCTATATTGTCAGAACAGGCTGGGTTTATGGAAGAAAGAATGATTTCCTTGCTAATCTGTTAGATCTGGCAAAGAAACAGGACAAGATCCGTGTATCCAAAGATGACTTTACAGCACCTACAAGTCCTGAAGAAGTTGCAAAATTTATAATCCAGCTGATCGAAATGCCAGCTTATGGAATTTATAACTGTTCTTGTGAAGGTGTTTGCAGTGCAGCAGAATTTGCAGCGGAAGCAGTTAAGGCAGCAGGCCTTACGACTGAGATCATTCCAGTTGATGATTCTGAAAGTGAATTAAAGAATTATTATGGCTCTAATGTCAAGATGGACAATTTCGTCATGAGAATGTCTGATATGGGAGCGCTTCCTACATGGCAGGAAGCACTGGATGCTTACATCAGCCATAGAAAATAAAGAAATAAGGAGAAGTAGATGGAAAAAAACAAAGACAACATACATGTTGATGAAAAAAATATAAAAAAAGAAAAGAAAAAAATGGGTCTTACGACCAAGATTTTTATCAGTCTTTTACTTGGTGGTATTACTGGTGTAATTCTTTATTACTTTGTACCAGCAGGTAACGTAAGAGACCAGGTTATTGTAAATGGTGTTTTTAACGTAGTAGGTAACGGATTCTTAAGAGCAATGCAGATGCTTGTAGTTCCTCTTGTTTTCTGTTCACTCGTATGCGGAAGTATGTCGATCGGTGATTCCAAAAAGCTTGGTAAAGTCGGTGTTAAGACAATTCTGTTCTACATGGTTACTACAGCAATGGCAATTACCGTTGCATTAGTAGTTGCAAATCTGATCAATCCAGGTATTGGTCTTGATGTAACGAACCTGCAGCACTCAGATGTTACTGTACAGGAGACACAGTCAGTAACAGATACATTATTAAATATCATTCCTAAGAACCCAATCAATGCTCTTGCAGAAGGTAATATGCTTCAGATCATTTTCTTCGCACTGATCGTTGGTGTCATTCTTGCAGGCAGAGGAGATCGTGCTGAAACAGTTGCCAACTTCTTTGTACAGTTCAATGATATTATGATGGATATGACAATGATGATCATGAAGTTCGCACCTATCGGTGTATTCTGTCTGATCGCAAAGACATTTGCAGGAATTGGTTTCAGTGCGTTCCTGCCACTGATCAAGTACATGCTTTCTGTGTTCCTTGCACTCGGTGTACAGTGCTTTGTTGTATACATGCTTTTATTAAAAGGTTTTACAGGACTCAGTCCTTTCAAGTTCGCAAAGAAGTTCCTTCCAGTTATGGGATTCGCATTCTCAACTGCAACATCTAATGCGACAATTCCTATGTCAATTGATACACTGAGCAAAAAACTTGGTGTTTCAAAGAAGATTTCTTCTTTCACAATCCCTCTTGGTGCTACTATCAACATGGATGGTACAGCGATCATGCAGGGTGTTGCCGTAGTATTTGCGGCACAGGCATTTGGTATTCCACTTACACCAACTGATTATCTTACAGTTATTGCAACTGCAACGCTTGCATCAATTGGTACAGCCGGTGTTCCAAGTGTTGGTCTGATCACACTGACAATGGTATTTGCTTCAGTTGGTCTGCCAGTTGAAGGTATCGCATTGATCATGGGTATCGACAGAATCCTTGATATGACAAGAACAGCTGTTAATATTACAGGTGATGCTGTCTGTACAACAATTATTGCACATCATGAAAAAGTACTTGATAAAGATGTTTACAATAACATGGACAATGTTAAAGAGGCTTAATTACAGGGTAAAGAATTATTAACGAAGACGAAGTTTTATTGATACACACTTAATACACTATATTGAAATAAAATTAATATACGAAAGAGTACCGGTTATTTGCTCAGATACCGGGAACTAACAAT
Organism: uncultured bacterium; assembly: GCA_905215405.1. Classification (GTDB taxonomy): domain Bacteria; phylum Bacillota; class Clostridia; order Lachnospirales; family Lachnospiraceae; genus CAJMQE01. Next base: position 14,375 of record CAJMQE010000041.1, on the reverse strand, counting down.
TATACACGATATAAGAAATTATAAAATCCCGTCAGTAAATATGGCTGACGGGATTTTTTATATGCAAAAATATGCAAAATATGAATGTTCTTACTAAGTGCCAAAGGTGAACTGGCAGGTAGCGATATAGAGTTAATATACAGTTAGGTAGAAATAAAAGATATAAAACAAGTTTTCTAAAAGTAGTATTAACTTTTCCCAACATAAGACGATTACTTATTAAGGATGATTTTAATAAACAATAAAACAAGCACGATCAGAATAATGGGTCTGACGATTTTAGAACCGTTTCTGACAACGAGTCCGGAGCCGATATAATGTCCGGCTATACAGAATAATGCAGCTGGCAGACCGAGTGCAAAAATTACTTTACCGTTCAGGATAAAAGTTGCAAGTGCACCAATATTAGAAGCAAGGTTGACCATTTTTGCATTTCCGGATGCTGTTCTGACATCTACTTTGGCAAGACCAGTGTAGAGCAGGATCAGAAATGTGCCAGTGCCGGGACCATAAAATCCATCATAGGCACCGATGAATAAGGAAATGATGATGCAGTATACATATTTCATCTGAATTGTAATGCTGCCTTTTGACGCAAGTGCATCGAAATCCTTATTCCTGAGCACGTAATAGGCTACAATCGGAAGGATAGGAATCATCATATATTTAATGATGACTTCGCTGGTAAGCAGTGCAAGATTGGAACCGATCAGGGAACCAGCCAGTGAGAACACAGATGAAGCCAGTGCTAGACGCAGATCCAGATATTTGTTTCTATAATACCGAATTACAGAAACTACAGTTCCCAGCGATGAAGAAAGTTTGTTGGTCGCAATTGCAAGATGAGGTGGAACACCAGCGAAAAGATATGCTGGAAGAGAAACAAGTCCGCCGCCACCGGCAATAGAATCAATCAGGCCGGCAAGAAAAATCAGGGGGCAGACAATCAGATAAGTGGTCAGGGTAATCTCCATAAAAGTCCTCCGTAGTATCGAATTTTGTTGTAAATTTTTATGTAGAATTATAGCAGAATTAGTATTAAAATACAATATTAACGGAGTAGAGCAATAAATTCATACGAAAAAACCATGATTAGTATGCTATATATTGATAATATGTTTGTTTAAATGGTTCACATAAATGTGTAAAATAAGACTTGGTATTTGCAGATCAAGAAGGAGGAACATTTTGGTAGATAGAGATACACTTTTAAAGCAGATGGGAGAAAGGCTTAGAAAAAGGCGCGTTGAAATGAAGCTGACTCAAAATCAGGCAGCAGAATTACTGGAAATGTCATTGAACTACTATGGCTCTGTTGAAAGAGGCAAAAATGGGCTTGCACTCGAAAAGTTACTTCTTGCAAGAGAGAAGATGAATCTTGATACAACGTATCTTCTGACCGGAGAAGAAGCAAAGAAGATAACAATTGAAGATATTGTGGAAAAGTGTCCGAAGGACAAACAGTATCTGATGGAACGGCTGATCTGTTATGCTGTGAAGTTGTCAGAGGAATAGAATAGACCGTAAGGGTACATAGAGCAGGAGAAGAGCTGTCTGTAGGCGGCTCTTATTTTTGTATCTGTTTTTCCGTGCGGACCTGCATTGAATTGACTGTATGAATATGGTACAGTAGGTAAAAACGACGAATTATGATATAGTAATGGTAAATAGAACGAATCATAGTAGATTTAGGAGAAAAAAGAGAGGTCGAGGAGTTGAAATGAAGAGACGTACAGACGGCATACGACTAACGGGAATATTGATAGCTGCAGTAATAATCACAGTTTTTATGGCAGTCATATTTCATACTTTTTACTTTCAGGATAAAAAAAGAGTTATAACTTTTAAAAATACGGACTTTGCTTTTACCAATGGGTACAAAATAACAAATGATCGGTTTGCAACAACAGATAATGATCCTCAGATTGGTATGATTCTTACGGGACAAACGGGGAATCATATTACGGTAAGGTTCTCGAAGCCGGTCGATGAAGTAGGAACCGAATTGGTGGAAGCTTTCTATATGCAGAGCGGACAAAGTGAATATCAGAAAGTTCCAGAACAGTTCTATCTGGGAAAAGGAGATACGAGTCTGTCTATTTCAATTCCGGAAGGCAGTTACTCAGTGATCCGTGTCGATGTCGGATCGGTAGAAAAGCAGGTATTCTATATTGATGAGATCAGCCTGGATCAGGTCAAGAACAGCTATCTGAGCCTGGAGGCATGTGGAAAGATCGTGGTCACACTGTTAGGATCACTTTTACTTGCTTCACTATTTGTAAAATTCATGGAAAATGAAGATATCAGAAAATGGAAATACAGAAAAAAGAAGTTTCTTTTTATAGATGTAGTGAAAGCTGTAGCGATACTGATGATTATTTATTTTCATTTTATCTCTACAGGAAATGCAATGGACTCTTTTACGAGAGAAAATTTCCCGTATCCGGTCGGAACGGCGAATAGTAACATTGCAACACTTGGAGTTGGGCTGTTCTTTCTGTCATCAGGGGCAACGCTGATGCTCTCCTCGTCCAGACATTTTTCGATAAAAGAGTATTATAAAAAGAGAATGATTAGGATCTATCTGCCTTTTTATCTCACGTACAGTATTTTTTATCTGTTCTTAAAACTCACTACGACAAGTACCGTGTTCGCACATTCAATTCCAAAATGGCATTTCCTTTATACCATACTGGGAGCAGACGGATATGCGGCTATATATGGGATTCAGACATTTCATCTGCTCAGTATAGGTGAGTGGTTCCTTGGCTGTATTCTGCTCATGTATCTGATATTCCCACTGCTCCGTGCAGCACTTAATAAGAACAGGAATTGTGCTATGATCCTGTTTACATTTGTATATATGATCATTGCGCTGAAATACAGAGGCAGTGTTCCATCCTACCAGTTCTTCTTTTTGAGACTGTATGATTTCATTATGGGAATGTATCTGATCATGGGAATTAGACGTAGAAATGCGAAAATATGGATTCCTGCATTTCTTGTTATTGCGCTGGTTTTGGGATACCCAGCAGTTCTGCCAGTTCCATTTGTACTGGTTGATACGCTTCTGAGTGCCGCAATTTTCATCTTTTTGGAGCAGATGGAAGGTCTGCTTGTCAGAATGCCAAAGTTCATTCGTGGTAAAATAGTCTGGATTTCAGCGTATAGTCTGGAACTGTTTTTGGTTCAGCATGCGGTACTGAATCTTGCAGCAAAGCAATTGCGTGCAAACTCAACACTAATGTGCTGGGTACTGCTGGTCGTTGAGTTCCTGCTCATCATTGCAGCAGCAGTGCTGGTCCATGTTCTTACCCAGCTGGTGCTTGTTGGAATAGGGATGCTGACAGGAGCTGGAAGGAGCAGGGCAGGAGCGCGTATACAATGATCTGACTGGGATTTTTAACTGTTTGTTTTTTCTACTGATTATGATATAATGCTCATTGTAGTATGTCTAATTATGAGGAAAAGAGGAAAATAAATGCGAAAAACAGATAAAATATATATAGCCCTTGTCGTTTTTATGGTTATATTGTTTGATCTATTTATCTATAAATTTAATGTCACCAGGTATTATGAAGAACAAAAAGTGACCTGTAATGTGACAATGAGTGCAGATCAGCTCAACACTTATACAGTTTATTATAACAGGGCGGATGACTTTACGAACATCGCATATACAGATGATCAGAGTGCATCAGCAAAATTACAGGAAACAGATGCTCAGCAGGTACTGAAATTTGATTTTGAAGCAGCATCCAATATATTCAGACTTGATCCAGGCGTAGATGCCTCTAGCCTGAAAATTTATGATGTTGTTTTTTCTTATAAAGGAAGATCCATCAGAGTATCTCCTGAATACCTTTCAAAAAGTTTCCTGTTCGCGAACCAGATCACCAGCTGTGATCTGCAGCAGGACGGCTCCATGCAGATAGAGGCACAGAGTGGAGATCCATATGTTACATTTGGAATCACGGATTTTAATCTTGTAAATATGGTACGTGATGCGGATAGAAATCTTTACCGTTGTATTAAAATAGCACTTTGTCTTCTGATTGTAGTCATCGGTGCGGTACTGATCAAAATCAGAAGAGATGTGATTGAAATTTTTAAGGATTTCATAAAGAGCAGAAAACTGTTATGGAGTCTGTCAAAGAATGATTTCAAGACAAAATATGCTGGATCGTATCTCGGCATTGTTTGGGCTTTTATCCAGCCAATCGTTACTGTCTGCGTATACTGGTTCGTGTTTTCAGTAGGGCTCAGAGCGGGTAGTCCTAGTACGGTCGTACCTTACGCGCATTGGATGGTGTGTGGACTTGTCCCATGGTTCTTCTTTTCAGATGCACTGATGGGTGGCACGAATGCACTTCTCGAATACAGCTATCTGGTAAAGAAAATTGTGTTCAAGATTGATATTCTACCGGCAGTAAAGATTATTTCTGCGGTATTTGTACATTTATTCTTTATTTTATTTATGCTGATCATGTATGCGGTCTCTGGGTTCTATCCAGACTGGTATGTGCTGCAGCTGCTTTATTATTCATTATGTACGTTTATTCTGGTACTTGCCCTCAGTTACATGACCTGTGCCATTGTAGTATTTTTCAGGGATCTGACACAGATCATCAATATTGTGCTGCAGGTCGGCATCTGGATGACACCAATTATGTGGAACATCAATATCATTCCAAAGAGTCTGGTATGGATCTTCCAGCTGAATCCACTGATGTATGTGGTTCAGGGATACAGAGATTCTATGATCGATAAGATCAGCATTGCACAGCGTGCAGGCCAGGGACTGTATTTCTGGTGCGTTGTTCTTGCAATTCTGTACATTGGATTCAGATTGTTCAGAAAACTGGAAGTACATTTTGCAGATGTATTATAGGCAGATGTTACTATTGAAATAGATCACGGAGAAAATATTTTCTAAGGAAAACGGTTAAAAATGAGTGAATTAGCAATCAAAGTAGAAGATGTCAGCAAGATGTACAAGCTTTATGATAAGCCTGCTGACCGATTTAAAGATGCAATTGGATTTAATAAGGAAAAGAAGTTATATACGGAGCATTATGCACTGAATCATATTAATTTTCAGGTGGAAAAGGGAGAGTGTGTCGGAATTATCGGTACCAATGGGTCTGGTAAATCCACAATGCTCAAGATTATTACCGGTGTACTTCGCCAGACATCTGGAAATGTGGAGATAGATGGACGAATTTCAGCACTGCTGGAACTCGGAGCAGGATTTAACATGGAATATACAGGACTTGAAAATGTTTACCTGAATGGAACCATGATCGGATTTACAAGAGAAGAGATTGATGAGAAGCTGGACAGTATTCTGGATTTTGCGGATATTGGTGAATTTATTCATCAGCCGGTCAAGACTTATTCTAGTGGTATGTTTGTCAGACTGGCATTTGCAGTGGCTATTAATATCGATCCTGAGATTCTGATCGTCGATGAAGCGCTTTCTGTTGGAGATGTATTTTTCCAGTCCAAATGTTATCACAAGTTTGAAGAATTCAAAAGGCAGGGAAAGACAATTCTGTTCGTCAGCCATGATCTGAGCAGTATCAGCAAATACTGTGACAGGGTCGTATTGATCAACAAAGGCGTAAAACTGGCAGAAGGCGGACCTAAGGAAATGGTCGATATGTACAAGAAGGTCCTTGTCAACCAGCTTGATACAGATGAGTATAACGAATATGAACAAGAAGATTCAGAAGATGAGAATGTAGAAGAAGTCATAGAGGATATCGGAGAATGGAAACAGCATTATGAAAAGAATCCGTCTATGATTGAATATGGTGGAAAAGAAGCGGAAATCATAGATTATGCAATCATTGATGACAGAGGCAATTATTCCAATACCCTTGAAAAAGGAAGTCGTTTCAGTGTGAAATTCAAAGTGAAGTTCAATGAAACGATCACGGAACCCATCTTTGCAATGACAATTAAGGATCTGAAAGGAATCGAAATCACAGGCACGAATACGATGTATGAAAAGGTCGAGATCACAGACAGCAGCCAGGGAGCGGTAAGAGAAGTCTGCTTTACGCAGAATATCGATCTGCAGGGCGGAAGTTATCTGGTCTCACTTGGATGTACGGGCTACAGAAACGGTGATTTTACTGTGTTCCACAGATTGTATGATGTTGTGAGTATTCAGGTTATTTCAGATAAGAATACAGTTGGATATTATGATATGAATTCACAGGTAACAGTGAAGTAGACTGGAAGACATAGAGCGTAAAAACAATGGCTTGGATAAGACAGAAATCATAATCGATCACTGGTGCAAGATACATGGAGGTTATTTTGAAAGAAAATATAGGGAATATTGTCCTGAATCTGGACAAATATGCAGGGAAAGATCTTTACTGCGATGGAAAAATTGAAGATGAGATACTCGATATTGTGAAAGAACATGAGCCGGAAGAATTCAACCAGATCATAACAGATAGAAAAGACTGGACGATCATGTACCATTTATCCCATATCAGAGCGAATATTGTTGATTCACTTCCAATTACGAAAGAGGACAAAGTCCTTGAAGTGGGTTCTGGTTGCGGTGCAATTACATGGAAGCTGGCAGATATGGCAAAACAGGTCACATGTATAGAATTGTCAAAGAAGAGAAGTATAATCAATGCATATCGCAACAAAAAAAGGGATAATATTGAAATCCTTGTCGGAAATTTTCAGGATATTGAGCCAACAATTGAGGAAAAGTATGATTACATCACATTGATCGGAGTTTTTGAATACGGAGAAGGATATATCAAAGCAATGGACCCTTATACCGAATTTTTGAAGATCATAGAAAAACACCTGAAACCGGGTGGAAAGATCGTGATGGCAATTGAAAATAAATATGGTCTGAAATATTTCGCAGGATGTAAAGAAGATCATGTATGTAAATATTTCGAAGGAATTGAAGGATATACAACAACGAACGGGGTAAAGACATTTTCCAAGAAACAGATCTGCAAATTTGCAGAGAATGCACAGCTGGATGATGTCACATTCTATTATCCATATCCGGACTATAAGTTTCCAATGTCAATTTATTCTGATGAGTATCAGCCAAAAAAAGGCGAATTAAGTCATAATTTGAATAATTTTGATAATGACAGAATGGTTCTTTTTGATGAAAGTAAGGCTTTCGACAGTATCGTGGAAGATGGCCTTTTTGATATCTATTCGAATTCATACTTAGTTCTAATGGGAAGGAAAAATTAGTAGATGCAGAGAAAATTATATACTAAATATTCGAATGACCGTGCAGATCAGTTTAATATATGTACAGAAATCGTTGTGGATGACAATGGTGTTAAATCTGTTGTAAAGAGACCTTATTCTGAAAAGAGCAGGGATCATATCAATAATCTGTATAGATGGTTCGAATATTTTACAAAACAATATGAAAATTCAAAGTTTATTCCGAATACATGTGAGAAGACCGGTGAAGGAGTACGCTTTGAATATATTGAAGGAGTAAGTTTTGATACGATTCTGGATGATTTCCTTCATAAAGATGATATGGCTTCGTTTATAAATGCGGTAAATGAATATATTAAGGCTGTTATGGCTGTTTCAGGAAATGGTGAATTTGTGGAAACAGAGCAGTTCAGAGAAGTATTTGGGGATATTGCACTTCCAGATCACCTGATTGCTGCGCCGGTTACCAATATTGATCTGATATTCCCTAATATCATCGTTACCGGTGATAAATGGAACATTATTGACTATGAATGGACATTTGATTTCCCAATACCAGTTAACTATGTTATTTATCGAGCTTTATTTTTCTATTCACTTGAATCCGGAAACAGAAGACAATTACATAACATGGAATTTTTCCAGAGTTTTGGAATTACAGAGGAAGAAGTTTATGCCTATGACAGAATGCAGAAAAACTTCCAGAAGTATGTAAATGGTTCCTATGTGCCTCATAGAGATATCTATGATATTGCAGGTAGAAAGGCAACCTTTATTCAGGATCTGATCGATAATGTGGAGAAAGGAATCCAGCTTTATGAGCTTCAGCTGTTCTATCGGACAGGAGATGCATTTAGTGAGCAGGAATCCGATCTTTATACAGTGCAGCCGGATGAAGACGGTGTATTGAGATTTAAATCCAAGGCGATCAGAAATGTAGTGCAGTTCCGTATCGATCCTGCAAACAGGAACTGTATGGTATCTATTGAAGAAGTCTATGGAATGACAGCGGATAAGAAAAAGGTCGAACTTTCTTATGAAACGAATGGTTGTGATCTGGGAAATGGTGTTGTTGTATTTACAACAGATGATCCACAGATCTATATTAATCTGAATGGAGAAGAAATCGATCAGCTGCATTTTGACTACCGGATCGGAATGATAGATAAAAAGTTCAATGAAGCAGTTGAAAAGAGTGTTGCGCTGATCGGTGATCAGTTTAATGCACTCAATGATGAGAAAACAGAAGTTGAGAAAGCAAAGGATGAACTGGAAGCTGACAGAGATCTTTGGAAGAGAGCATTCCATGATACAAAGCATCTTCTGAATCTTGAAATAGAAAAGAGCAGAAAAGAAGAAGTCAGAATGGAACAGCTGCTTTCCTCACCAAGCTGGAAACTTACTGCACCACTCAGAGGTGTGCGTGGCGTAGCTGTGAAAGCTACTCATAATAAATATACCCGTCTCTTTGCACAGGGAATGAACTCTGTAAAAAGAAATGGTGTGAAGGTCACGATTCATAAGATCAAGGGCTGGAACTATAAGAGAAAGAACAAAAAGAATGGTGTTATCGACGAGCCAGACATTTCAGCAGAAGATTTTATTCTGAGCAGTATTCCGGAACTGGAGAACTGTGATAAAGCGATTGCTGTACAGGTTCACCTGTATTATGAGGATCTGCTAGAAGAATTCTGTGGTTATCTGGACAACATTCCATATAAATTCGATCTGTTCATATCTTGTCAGGAATCTGCTGATGCAAAGGCGATAAAAGAGCGTGCAGAACAGATCAAATATGTGAATAAGGTAGAAGTAAAACCGTGTCCGAACCGTGGTAGAGATGTAGCGCCAATGTTCGTTTGGTTCAGAGATGAAATTAAAAAGTATGATTATGTACTTCATATGCATACAAAGAAATCTCTCTATACAGGAGAAGAAAGAGTTGGCTGGAGACAGTATTCTCTGGAAAGTCTGATCGGAAGTCCACAACTGGTCAAAAAAATCTTTCATATTTTAGAAGAGGAAGATGGATTTGGTCTTGTATATCCGGATAATCATGAGGATGTACCAATGCTTGCTTATTCATGGCTCGCAAATGAGGCAGAAGGCAGAAGATTGTTAGCAGACCTTGGCGTTCCATTTGATAATGGAATCTTTACGTACCCGGCAGGAAGTTTCTACTGGGCAAAAGTAAAGGCAATTAAGCCTTTATTCGACAGAAAATTTACAATTGAAGATTTCCCAGAAGAGGCAGGCCAGACAGACGGTACACTTGCTCATGCAATTGAGCGTGGAATCGAGTTCGTTGCCAAGAGCAGACATTATGTGGATGCGATTGTAGATACCAGGGAAAATGTAGTCAGAAAGATTACAAGTAATAAGGCATTTCGTAGCTATTACGAAGTATGCGCTGATGTAGTGGAAGAATATCTTGCTACATTTGATACGATCAGTTTTGATATATTTGATACCCTGATTACCAGATGTGTATTAAAGCCAGACGACGTATTTGAATTACTGGAAAGAAAGATCAAGACAAAATACGGCATCAGTCTGGATTATCTGTCAGTGAGAAAACAGGCAGAAGCAAAAGCGTGGGAAAAGAAGCAGTGCTACACGAATATTCATGATATTTATGCAGAGATGCCTGCGATTGCCAATATTACAGAAGATCAGGCGGAACAGTTCAAACAGTTGGAAATCTCGACAGAAAAAGATCTTCTGATTCCAAGACGTGATGTGCTGATGATGTTCAACTATCTGAAAAAGAAAAAGAAGAAGATCATTCTTGTCAGCGATATGTATATGACGAAGGAAATTCTGACAGAGATTTTGAACAACTGTGGTTACTATGGTTGGGACGAAATGTTCGTATCCTGTGACTGTGGGGCAAGAAAAGATAATAACACGATCTGGGATCAGATTCTTCCAAAGTATGGAAAGGGAAGATTTACTCATGTAGGTGATAATACTCGTTCTGACTGGCAGACACTCATTGATCGGAATATGGAAGCGACTTGGGTCATCAATCCATTTGATGCATTCCGTATGTCTCCATTCTATGCATCATTGAAAAAATATGTGGATACAGGAATTGAAAATTCACTGATCCTTGGTATGGCACTGAACGGGGGAATCTTCAACTCCCCATATGCGCCAGCACCAAAAACGGGTATTCCACAGTTCACAGAGAGCTTTTCACTTGGTTATAGTGTGTTCGGTACGATTATGACGAACTTTATCAAGAAGCTCAGTGATGAGACTGAAAAAGATAAATCTTTACTGTTCCTTGCAAGAGAAGGATACATTTTACAGGAACTCTATGAAAAATATATGGAACTGACTGGACAGGAAATGAATGACCATTATTACTTTAAGACTTCCAGAAGATCTGTTACAGTTGCAGCAATCAAAGATGATTCTGATATTATTAAGATCATCAGCCAGCATTATACTGGAATGCTGTCCAATATGCTCTATAGCAGACTTGGACTTCCAATGTATGATGGTATTAAAGATAAGCAAATTCAGATGGAAGAGGATATGGTAGAGAACCAGAAAGAGGTCATGAATCTGTTACAGCCTCATAAGGAGGAAATCTACAAGCAGTTCGGTGAAGAAAAAGAAAATTACCTCGCTTATGTCAAGAGCCTGGTTCCACAGGAAAAATGGAAAGACATTCAGGTCGTTGATGTTGGATATTCAGGTACGATTCAGTATTTCTTAAGCAAGCTGCTGAATGAAAAAGTTGCAGGATATTATCTTGCTACTTTCCAGACAAAGCCGGATAAGATCGGTTGCGAAGTGAAGTCTGTATATAATAAGGACAATCCTTATATTTCGATTATTCATAAGACACAGCTGTTCCTGGAATCTGTACTGCAGGCGCCATATGGTCAGTTGATCAAGTTCGAGAAAGAGAACGGGGAACTGGTTCCAAAGTTCAAGAATGATAATCAGGTGCCAGAGGAAATCGTTAATCTGCAGGCGGGCATGATTGCACATTGTACACGTTTTGCAAAACTGATCAAAGATATCGGTCCAAATGTAAGAGTCAATGATAATATGATCTGTGATCTTTATGGGGAACTGCTTCATGGAGATTATATGGCGGAACATGTAGCTAAGATCTTTGGCGTACAGGATGATTACTGTTCTAACAAGACATTGGTATTCAACAGTAAAACAGATACATGGGAATAAAATAACCATAAAAACACAAAAAGATACATTTTCTGCAAAGGTGGAAAATGTATCTTTTTTAATACGAATTATCTAATGCAAATACAATAAAAAGGTGTTACAATAAATGTAATCTGCGGTTATATCTGGATAAGGACAACCGTCAGGGAGTACTTAAGTCAGGTGTTACAATTATTAAAATTCGAAAGGGAGTAATAAGTATGGCAATTTTAGTAGCTGGTGGTGCTGGTTTTATCGGCAGTCACACTGTAGTCGAATTACAGAATGCGGGAATGGAAGTCGTTGTTGTAGATAATCTGATTAATTCAAGCAGAGAATCTTTAAAGCGTGTAGAAAAGATCACAGGAAAACCTGTTAAATTTTATGAAGTAGATGTGCAGAATAAAGAGGCACTTACAGAAGTATTTGATAAAGAAGATATCGATTCTGTTATTATGTTCGCAGGGTTAAAGGCAGTTGGAGAATCTGTTCAGAAACCTTTGGAATATTATACAAATAACATATCCGGATGTCTGGTACTCATGGACGTAATGAGAAAACATAATGTAAAGAATATTGTATTCTCTTCATCAGCAACTGTTTATGGAAATCCAGCATTCGTACCAATTACAGAAGAATGCCCTAAGGGTGAGATTACAAATCCATATGGCAGAACAAAAGGCATGTTAGAGCAGATCATGACAGATGTGCAGGCAGCAGATCCAGAATGGAACGTTATGTTACTTCGTTATTTCAATCCAATTGGAGCACATGAAAGTGGTCTGATCGGTGAGAATCCTAATGGAATTCCAAATAACTTAATGCCTTATATTACACAGGTAGCAGTTGGAAAACTGAAATATCTTGGTGTATTTGGTAATGATTATGATACTCCAGATGGAACAGGCGTTAGAGATTACATACATGTAGTTGATCTTGCTGTTGCACATGTAAAAGCAATTGAAAAGATTCAGCAGAATCCACATCTTGGTTTAAAGATCTATAACATCGGAACAGGTAACGGATATAGTGTTCTTGATATCGTAAAGAACTTTGAAAAAGCTTCTGGAATCAAAATTCCTTATGAAATCAAAGCAAGAAGAGCTGGAGATATAGCAACATGTTACTGTGATGCAAGCAAGGCTGCAAAAGAACTTGGCTGGACAGCAAAGAGAGATCTTTCTGATATGTGCAAAGATGCATGGAACTTCCAGAAGAGCAATCCAGAAGGATATTAATCATTTGCATGATTTCAGACAGAAACTGTATTACAAAATGCATGGTATCATGGAATGTTATCTGCATTTTGTATACAGAACTATGTAGCATAAGAAATCTGAGCAAAGCTATAAGATAAATTAGGAAAACGGGAGAAAGAATAGCTTCCGACAGAAATGCTTATCATAAGATAGTACTAGGAGAATTATTTTTAACTGGGAAATCTGAAAAAATACAGGATGGTAGATATGGGTAAATATTTTGGAACTGATGGCTTCCGTGGGGAAGCAAATGTAAATTTAACAGTAGAACATGCTTACAAAGTAGGTAGATTTCTGGGCTGGTACTATGGAAAAGACCATAAAGCCAAGATTGTAATTGGTAAGGATACCAGAAGAAGCAGTTATATGTTTGAATATTCACTGGTTGCAGGATTAACTGCTTCAAGCGCTGATGCATATCTTCTTCATGTTACAACAACACCAAGTGTTTCTTATGTAACAAGAACAGAAGATTTTGACTGTGGCATTATGATCACAGCCAGTCATAATCCATTTTACGATAATGGAATCAAGCTCATCAATGATAAAGGTGAGAAGATGCGTGAAGACGTGATTGATGAAGTAGAGAAGTATCTGGACGGAGAAATGAAGGAACTTCCTTTCGCAACGAAAGAAGCAATCGGATGTACAGTGGATTATACTGCCGGACGTAACAGATACATGGGATATCTGATGTCCTTGGCCGTATATTCATTTAAAGGTATGAGAGTCGGTCTGGATCTTTCCAATGGTAGTTCATGGTCCCTCGCAAAGGGTGTATTTGATGCACTTGGTGCCAAGACTTACGTAATCCATGCAGAGCCAGATGGAACAAATATTAATACGAACTGTGGATCTACTCATATTGAAAGCCTGCAGGATCTTGTAAAGAGAGAACATCTCGATGTAGGATTTGCCTATGATGGTGATGCAGACAGATGTCTGTGTGTAGATGAAAATGGTGAAGTTGTCGATGGTGATCTGATTCTTTATATCTACGGATCTTACATGAAAGAAAGAGGCAAGCTTGTTGGAAATACAGTCGTTGCTACAGTAATGTCCAACTTTGGTCTCTTTAAAGCATTTGATGCCGCTGGTATTAACTATGACAAGACTAAAGTAGGCGATAAATATGTCTATGAGTCCATGTCAAACAATGGTTACAGACTTGGTGGAGAACAGTCTGGACATATCATTTTCAGTAAATATGCAACAACTGGAGATGGAATCCTGACTTCATTAAAGATGATGGAAGTTATGATCGCAAAGAAGAAGAAGCTGAGTCAGCTCGCAATGCCTGTAACGATTTATCCACAGGTCTTAAAGAATGTCAAAGTTCTTGATAAAGCGGCAGCTCAGAATGATCCTGATGTACAGGCAGCTGTTAAGAGCGTGACAGAAGCACTTGGAGCAAATGGACGTATTCTTGTAAGAGAAAGCGGAACAGAACCATTGATTCGTGTTATGGTCGAGGCAGATACACATGATACATGTGAAAAGTATGTTAATCAGGTCATTGAAGTGATCAAACAGAAAGGCCATGTAATCAGTTAATGATAGAAAATGCGGTAGAATCATAGTAAATACGGTATGATTATTATCGAAGTGAATATGGAAATACAAAGACGGATACCGGAAAAGGTATTCGTCTTTTTTTTGTATATACAATAAAACCCCCTGTTATACAGGGGGAAGACGTCAAAC
>CAJMQE010000040.1 GCA_905215405.1 uncultured bacterium | reverse complement strand
GTTGTTGCTTCTGTTGTTGCTTCTGTTGTTGCTTCTGTTGTTGCTTCTGTTGTTGCTTCTGTTGTTGTCTCTGTTGTATCTGTAGATGCATTCTGATCAACTGTCGTCAACTGAATAAAATACAGATTATTATTTGTACCTGATTTTTTAATTGTATGACTTCCCTGAGCCACTGTAACTTTCAAGATTCCATTGACAGCAGTATAGGTAGTACCATCAATATTTATGGTTGCTTTTGCAGTATTAAATACAAGAACCATTTCACCTTCTGCTGGTGCATTAAATGTTATTTTTGCTGAAGAATCCATCTTTAATGCATTTGTCAGCTTGTTTCCTTCATAAGTAACAGTTCCCTTACTTGATGAAAGTTTACCAGATATTTTATAAAATGCATCCGTTGTATTATTTGCAGTGAAGTTATGTGCATAAATGCTTGTGCTTGCATTTGCATTATCGACTGCCGTTGTTTCTTCAACAACTGGAAGCGTTGTTTCTGGCTGTGCTACAGTTGTTTCTTCCACTGCTGGCTGCGCCATTGTTGTCTCTTCTACAGTTGCCTGCGCTGTTGTTTCTTCTACAGTTGCCTGTGCTGTTGTTGTCTCTTCCACAGTTGCCTGCTCTGTTGTTGTCTCTTCCACAGTTGCCTGCGCTGTTGTTTCTTCTACAGTTGCCTGTGCTGTTGTTGTTTCTTCCACTGCTGGCTGAGTTGTCTGCTCTTCTGTTACAACCGCTGTAATGCCACCGGCTTTGACAAGATCTGAAGTGTAGTTTGTTACAGCGCTCTTCAGTCCCTGATTGACATCATGAGATGCATCATCTACTGCATTGTTAAATGTCCACTTAAAGTCACCACCATTGATTCTTCCGGCATAGGCAATTACATTGTCCTTTGCTGTCTCAGCCGTATCAGGAGTATAAGCATACATAATAGATGCATTTGTATCAAAATTGTTGTAAGCTGTTCCGCCCTGTGCTGTTACATAAGAAGAATCCACCTTTTCAGATGGGTCACTGACCGTAATTGCATCAAAATCTGTTGTTGAATAAGTCTGATCCACAAATCTTGCAGCCCCAATGATCACATTTCCGCAGGCTTTGATCATGCCACCATTTTCACTTGAAAATGTTCCAACATTGCTTCCATATACATCCGATCCCTGTTCCGATATCATCATCGGATACTTGCAATTTCTGAAATAGTTGTTTTCAGCAAAAACGGAAGAAGCAAGACATGCACCGATCCCATATTTTGAATTTCCGTCGTAATAGTTGTTGTATACATGTGCAGAGTATGAACGAACTCTTGGATGTCTAGAATCTGAGTGATCATACCAGTTATGGTGATAGGTAATATACATATCATCACTTTCGCCCTTTAATCCTAAAAGGTTACATTTTCCGTTATCCCAGAAATGATTATAAGAAAATGTGATATAAGTAGATCTCTTGCAATCCAGTGCGCCATCACCCTTTACCTGGTCCGCATCACTACCAGCGTCTCCATAGAACATA
This sequence comes from uncultured bacterium, assembly GCA_905215405.1. GTDB lineage: Bacteria > Bacillota > Clostridia > Lachnospirales > Lachnospiraceae > CAJMQE01. The sequence goes on along the minus strand of CAJMQE010000040.1, from coordinate 33,093 downwards.
TCACAGTTGTGCACCCATACATGGTCATTGCCCTGCTGAAGTCCTACATCATCGCCTTCTTCACTATCACAGTTCATAAATCCAATATTTCTTACTTCTACATTTGACACATTTTTCAAACGGATTCCCCATCCATTTGCTGTTGCATCTTCGCCAATTCCCTCAAATGTAACTCCATTTGTATTTCCCTTGCTGCTGCCGTCCACAACGATATCGCCATGATCCATTACAGCAAAATCAGTTATATTTCCAATCATTCTGATGTCGAGTGGATTTGCATAACCTTTTTTGACTAAATCCAATATATTCTGTAATCCTGTTGCAGTCTGCTTATTGCCTTTTGCATCCTTTACGACTGCCAGCGATACTGTATCTTTATTGTCAGGTGTCACATAGATGACATCTGCATTCTCTTTTAATGTACCATCTTCATTATATGCACCTGAAGATGTTCCATCGACCCATGCAAATCCTGTTCTATCATAAGCCATTACCGATAAGCTCTCTGTAACAGACGCTTTTGCCTCATTTTCTTTCTGATCAAATACAGGTACGACCTTTAAAATGTAAGAACCAGCTGCAAGTCCAACTGCATCAGCTCTCATATACGTACTGTACTGTCTGATCAGCATATCATCCAGTTTCATATATGAGGAATCCGCTTCCTCTGCTGCTTTATAATATACGTTGTATCCTGTTGCTCCTGTTACCGGCTGCCATTCTACATATGCCGATTCCTGAACGCCCTCGCTTTCATTGATTCTGACCGCTGAATCATCCTGGGCTGCTGCAATAATACTACTGCATTCCGGAATGATCAGACACATGGTAAGTACCATTGCCATCAGACATGCTACCGTTTTTCCAACGGTTTTGTTGTGCATTCTCTTTTTCATCTTTCTCCTCCTAAAGTACAAAATCTTCCTTTGGCAAAGTAATGAATCCCGCAAAATATATTGTATCAATTTGAGTACACATTTCCTATGTGCAACTTCCATGAAAAACTTTGGAATAATTTGGTATATTTAATATACGAAAGTATGTATCTATATAGTTAATACTATGTATCTATTTCTAGTACTATTTTATTTCATTTATTTTGCATTGCAATTCGCTAATCAAAATAGAAATATTTACATAACATTTCACTATCTATTACACACTACATCAGAAACTTCACTTATCAATACACGATCTGCCACACATTCCATCTGAATCTTCACTTATCATTACACGATCTACCACACATTCCATCTGAATCTTCACTTATCATTACACGATCTGCCACACATTCCATCTGAATCTTCACTTATCAATAGCAAAAAAACAGGCTGACATCAGTCAGCCTGCTTTCTCTAACGCGCTTTACGCTTATCTATTCTGTTATTTAATTCGGTTATTTGTTTCAGCTTTTTATTCTGTTCATTATTTCTTATTTGTTTCTATTATCTGTTCCGTTAAATATTTCAGCTATCTACTTTTTGTTATTTATTACTGATGTCTGTAAGAACCGACTGAATTGCTGCCTGAAGCTGATTATCATCTGCTTCTGTTACTGTCGTCTTGTTCTTAAGGTCATCACTGAGTTCCACTGAAATATCTGGTGTCAGACCTTTTCCATGAATATCCTGGCCCTTTGGAGTGAAATATTTAGCAGTTGTGAACTTGATTGCACTTCCATCTGTAAGAGGACGAATCGTCTGTACAATGCCCTTACCAAATGTAGTTGTTCCAACAAGTTTACCAACACCATAATCCTGTACAGCACCTGCAAATATCTCTGATGCACTGGCACTGTCCTGGTTGACAAGTACTGCCATTGGAACATTGATCTGTGCTGAGTTTTTGCCGTTATACTCCGTTCTCTTTCCGTCCTTATCTTCTGTATATACGATCAGACCATTTGGCAGGATCTGATCAAGAATATCGCATACAGAAGACAGCAGACCACCTGGGTTAGAACGAACATCTACAACAAGTCCCTGCATACCCTGATTTGTCAGATCCTGCAGTGCTGAATTGAACTGGGAAGTTGTTACCTCTTCGAATTCACTGATCTGAATATATCCAATGTTATTATCCATCATTTTATAATCTACAGTTGGAATTTCAATCTGTCTTCTTGTGACAGTTACTGTAAATGGTTCTTCCACGCCTTCTCGCATCAGTTCAATATCAACTGTAGTTCCTGCGTCACCTTTCATATCTGCAACAACAGAATTTAAATCACGATCGATTACAGATTCCCCATTTACCTTTGTGATAGAATCACCGATCTGCATACCTGCTTCACTACCTGGTGAATTTTTATATGGAAGAACAACTCGAATTGTTCCATCATCATTCTTACTTACTACAACACCAATTCCACAGTATGTTCCCTGCGTTGTCTGGGTAATTGCTTTGTATTCATCAGCAGTATAATATACGGTATATTTATCCCCAAAGGAATTCAGATAGGCTTTGTAAATGTTGTCTTCTACCGTTGACTCATCCGCATCATCAAAATAAAAGGAACTAAGGACCTTTTCCAATGTATTTAATTTTGTAGTTACTTTATCGCCAATACCCTCATCGCTTGATGACTGATTAGCGACAGGTTCCTGTACATAAACCTCGCCATTTGTTCCAAAATTGACTACTCCACATTTCCAGAGTGCTGTAAAGCAGATCGCTATTACAAGTATTGTCGCAACCACACCTGTAATTGAGCCCTTCAGAAATGAATTCCTTTTCTTGTTTTCTTCCATTCGATATGCCTTTCTTTTTATGTCTTTCTCTATGTTTGTAGACTTTCCTAAGCCCGTCTTTTCAGTGCTTAATATTATATATGTATGTCAAATCCTCGAATCTTATGCCATATATCTCACGCATTGTGCCTTAAATTAGAATTCTATCTGCCATTCATTATATCTTAGACGCCACTTAATATGCCTTATATCACACTTATTATGTCTTATATCATAAAGCATTTAGTTCAGATAGTTCCATGGATTTACATAAGAACCATTCAAACGAACACCAAAATGCAGATGTGCGCCAGTGGAATTACCTGTATTTCCCATTGTAGCGATCTGCTGGCCACGGGAGACACTCTGTCCAACAGATACATACATCTGAGAGGTATGCATATAAACACTGAGCAGGCCATCTCCATGATTGATCCAGATCCAGTTTCCTGCTGAACTACTGTATGTTGCAAGAACGACTACACCATCATCTGCAGCATAGATAGGATCTCCGATTACACCCGGACTTACCGCACCGATATCCAGTCCGTTATGTGGTGAAGAACGATCTTCGGTATCCCCATAATTAGAGGTAATACGTCTAGATGTCGTTGGCCACATAAATGTGCCTCCATTATAACTTGGTGTTGAACTTCCACCACTATTGTTGGTATTGTCATTGGTATCCTTATTCGTACTATCGTTCGTATTATTGCCTTTATTCTGATTTAATTCTGCCTGTTTCTTAGCCGCCTCTTCCTGGGCTTTGATTTGGGCTTCAATTGCCTCGATCGTAGCTTCCTGCTCTGCAAGATCTTTCGACAGTTGTGCAAGATGGGTCTCTTTATTACCTGACTCAGTTGTGATTGAAGCAAGTTCTTCTTCTTTTGCCTGTTGTACAAGTGCAAGTGAATCCTGTTGTGCTTCTACTTCCTGCTTCATGCTTGCGATCTGATCATAATCATTCTGCAGCAATGTCTCTGTATCTGTGATCATCTGCTCTGTTTCTACGTATTTTACAAGCATCTCTCTGTCATAATCTGTAATCTTATTAATATATTCTGCTTTGTTGAGCATATCACCCATATCACTGGATGTCAGGAGCACCTCAAGATAGGACTCTGCCTTATGCTCATACATATACTGAATTCTTAATTTCATTGACTGATATTGATCCTGAATATCGACCTGAGCCTGCGCAAGTTTTACTTCATTTTCATCAATTTCATTCTGTTTATCCACAAGCTGCTGATTCAGACTACTGATTTTTCCACTAATTTCGGACTGTTTTGCATCAAGTTCCTGAATATAATCCTCAACACTTGTTTTGTCTTTCGCCAACTGTTCAATCTCATCCTGGGTCTTCTGCATTTCATCAGCGATGCTGTCTTTCTTATCATTCGCACCATCCAGTGTATCCGTCGTTGTACCACTGGCACTGACTGCAAACGGAATAATCATCATGCAGACAAGCAGTAATGAGAGCAACCTTTTTTTCACTGTTAATTTCATTGGCTTACTCCTTTTAACGCTTTATCAATATGTTCTCTTCGCATCTGCCAGACTTTCTTTGGAATTTCTGCAGATAGCAATAAATTTTATAAATATAAAAGAAAATGGAACTGAATACACCAGTCCCATTTCCTAAGTTTATATGTTATTTCCATGAGACAGTACAACGTTTGCGCCGTATAAACGTACCGCTCTCTCATAACATGTCTAAAACCTTATTCCCTCTTAAGAAGTGGGTGACGATTCCATAAGATCAGACATTAATATGTTTACGTAATGCCAGGTAACTACCTATAAAACCAATACCAATACCAAGTGCAAGTGCAACAGGTGTCAGAACAGCAAAGATTGATTTACCAGGTAAAAATACAAGAATGTTATTCAGTAATGAGAATTTACTCAGAATATAACCAACAACATTCTGGTACATATATGCGAGGATGATCATAGGAATTGCAGCACCAATCAGACCAATTGTAATACCTTCTACAATGAATGGTGCTTTAACAAATCCATCCGTCGCACCGATTAATTTCATAATTGAAATCTCTTCCTTTCGTACCGTAACACCGATTACGATTGTATTCGAAATCAGGAAGATCGATACTGCAAGAAGAATAACGATGATTGCAACAGATGCATAACCTACAAGTACAGCTGCGCTGGAAAGGCTGTTCGCTGTAATATCTGAACGGTTAACCTGTCTGATACCATCCATATTTTCAAGGTACGTTACCAGTGTTGACTGCATTGAGGAATCATTCAGATATACCTCATAAGAAGCAGAATTTGCAAGAGGGTTATCATCCTTAAATCCTTCTGCAAGATCTGCATATTCTCCAAAATATTCTTTCTGGAAGTTATCCCATGCTTCTTCAGCTGAAGTATAATGGATATTTGAAACTTCCACTCTGTTCTCTATATTTTTACCAATTTCACGAATCTGCTGATCCGTAATACCTTCGTCAAAGAAAACGGTTACGCAGACTGAATTCTCCGCTTTCTTAACCATATACTGAAAATTTGTTACGATTGAATAAAACACACCAAACAAAAAGATACATGCTGCGATTGTGGCAATTGAAGCCAGTGAGAACAGTCTGTTTCTATAGATGCTCTTAAATCCCTGCTTGATGTGATATGCTAATGATCTAATCTTCATAGAAATATCCACCCTTTTCCACATCACTGATTATTTTTCCGTCGTTCATAGTAATTGTACGTTTTTTCATAGCCTGTACAATTTCCATGTTATGTGTAACGACAAGCACAGTTGTACCTCTTTTGTTCGCTTCATCAAGAATCTTCATGATTTCCCATGAATTTTCCGGGTCCAGGTTACCTGTTGGCTCATCACATAATAAAATGGATGGATTATTTACTAATGCTCTTGCAATCGCAACTCTCTGTTGTTCACCACCTGAGAGTTCATTCGGAAATGACTTGTATTTATCAAGCAGACCTACCATAGAAAGCATTGCAAGAACCTGTCCACGAATCTGCTTTGCAGGTGCTTCAACGACCTTCTGTGCGAAAGCAATATTTTCGAATACATTTCTGTCCTCTAACAAACGGAAATCCTGGAATACAGTTCCGATATCCCTTCTCAGATAAGGCAGTTTTTTTCTTGTCGTTTTATTTAAATATTTTTTGTTAATGTATATTTTTCCTGATGTTGGTTCAAGTTCTTTGAGCAGAAGCTTGATCAGTGTTGATTTACCACAACCACTGTTACCAACTACAAATACAAATTCACCTTTTTCAATATGAAGATCGATGCCATTCAAGGCAGGAGATCCTGATGAATATGTTTTTGTAACATTTTCTACAATAATCATTGTTTCCTCCAAAATTATCCAAACAGTTTCTCTGTATACAAAGTACGCAAACACGTATCTTAATGTATACAATAAATATCATATAGAATCAAGATTATAATTTTTACCAGTAAACCCATAAATTCTGACATATACTAACTATATCCCAATTTCACATGACTAATCATCGGCATGTAACATCCGCCAGTGCGTACTCCCTGATGAACCTGCAATAGAATGCAGACTTCACCTGACTAACACACTTTTAACCGCAAGTGGAACTTACTAACTATTTAAGTCTGATTATTTATGAAAATCTAGAAATTATCTCTATTTTCCATATAATTCATGTATTTTACTACCATCAGCGCAATCTTAAATGTGATTGCATCATCAAACACTCTTAAATCAAGACCTGTGCTCTTCTGGAGCTTATCAAGTCTGTATACAAGAGTATTTCTATGTATATAGAGCTGTCTTGATGTCTCGGAGACGTTCAGACTGTTCTCAAAGAACTTATTAATTGTTGACAGAGTTTCATCATCAAAATCATCTGGAGATTTTCCATCAAAAATTTCCTTGATGAACATCTGACAAAGAGGAATTGGAAGCTGATAAATCAGACGGCCAATGCCAAGTCTGCTATAAGCAACAACATTTTTATCGCTATAGAAGATCTTACCTACATCGAGTGCCATCTTTGCTTCTTTATAAGACTTTGATACCTCTCTGATGTCATTTACAACTGTACCATAAGCAATATGAGCAGCACTCATTGCCTCGGTATTCAGCATATCAATAATAACATCTGCTGTTCTGTCGAGTTCTTCAAATGTCTCATTTCCTTTTACTTCCTTAACAAGAATGATATTCTTTTCATCTACCGCAGTGATGAAATCTCTTGTCTTGGATGCAAATAAAGTTCTGATTGTCTCTAATGCATTGGTATCCTTTTCACGCTTCGTTTCAATAATATAAACGACTCTCTTAACTTCTGTATCTATATGAAGCTTCTTTGCTCTGGTATAAATATCAACCCTGAGCAGGTTATCAAGCAGAAGATTTTTAATAAAGTTGTCCTTATCAAATCTCTCTTTATAAGCAACAAGAAGATTCTGTACCTGGAATGTGGCAACTTTGCCGATCATGTATACATCATCGCTTGTCCCTTTCGCTAAAAGTATATATTCTAAATGCTGATCATCCATTACTTTAAAGAACTGATACCCCTGTACTACCTGGCTGTCTGCAGGTGATTCAACAAATGCCAAAGCTGCAGCCTTGCAATCATCAGAATCAGGAAATGTAGATGCAACAACCTTGCCGTCTGTATCAATTACACATAAGTCAATCCTTGTGATAGACTTTAACCCATCTATTGTGTTCTGCAAAATCTGATTTGAAATCATTTTTCCTGAAATCCTTTCCCTATAATTTTATATTAATTCTATTGTAATGCAAAATGGAGAAAAATAAAAGAGGAAATGCATAATTTCTATACATTTCCTCAAAATTTTATATTTATATTCGATTAAAATTCTACTATCCTACTAATTAGTGAGTGATAATCTGTTCTGTATCTTTATCAAATATATGAAGTTTTGATAAATCCATAGCAAATTTGATCTTATCACCAGGACGAGCTGTTGTTCTTGGGTTAACCTTAGCTGTTGCTGTAATCTTATCGATATCGAAATGAAGGTTAACTTCAGCACCTAATAATTCGTATACTTTGATAGTTGCTTCAAATACACTGTCAGGTGAAGAAGAGATGAATAATTCTTCATCATGAATATCTTCTGGACGAATACCAGCGATAACAGTCTTTCCATCATAACCACCATCGATGAGTTTCTTACCTTTAGCTTCTGGAAGAGTTACAGTTAAATCTGTACCTAAGATAAGTTTAGCTGTGTTACCAGTCTTTTCAACTTTTGCTTCCATTAAGTTCATCTGTGGAGTACCCATGAATCCGGCAACGAAAAGGTTGTTTGGTGTATTGTAAAGGTTATGTGGTGTATCAACCTGCTGAATGATACCATCTTTAAGAACTACGATTCTTGTACCAAGTGTCATAGCTTCTGTCTGATCATGTGTTACATAGATAATTGTTGTAGCAAGTCTCTGATGTAATTTTGAAATTTCGACACGCATCTGAACTCTCAGTTTTGCATCAAGGTTTGAAAGAGGTTCATCCATAAGGAATACCTTAGGACTACGAACGATTGCACGACCCATAGCAACACGCTGTCTCTGACCACCTGATAAAGCCTTTGGTTTACGGTCTAATAAATGTTCAATATCAAGAATCTTTGCTGCTTCATGTACTGATTTATCGATTTCGTCCTTAGGTACTTTTCTTAACTTAAGACCGAAAGCCATATTATCATATACTGTCATATGTGGGTATAAAGCGTAGTTCTGGAATACCATAGCGATATCTCTATCTTTAGGTTCAACATCGTTAACTAACTTATCCCCGATCCATAATTCACCTGAGCTGATTTCTTCAAGTCCAGCGATCATACGAAGTGTAGTTGATTTACCACATCCTGAAGGTCCAACAAAGATGATAAATTCTTTATCAGCAACTTCGAGATTGAAATCTTTAACAGCTACAAATCCATTAGGATAAACTTTACATACGTTTTTAAGTGATAAACTTGCCATTATTAAATCCTCCTATAATCGTTGCAGGCCAAAAGGCTTATACAACGTTTGCTTAATTGACTGTAACTATCATACAATATTACAAATTATATTGCCATATCGTAATTTAACAAATTATTTTTTAAGATTTTAGTTAAATTGACTATAAAAGCCGTTTTACTGTGAATAATGACCAAATCCCTCTCCCATGACCTCTCTGACATCGCTTACAATTATGAATGATTTGCTATCGATCGACTTTGCAATATCCTTTAAAACAACGCTTTCTTTCTTGGATACGACGCAGAACAGCAGGGGGCGTTCTTGGTTGGAAAACATCCCTTTTGCTTCGATCAGTGTCACACCGCGGTGCATCCTGTTCAGCACCTCTTTTGCTATCTCATCATAGTGATCTGAGATGATATACATTCCCTTTGCGAACTTAAGTCCATCGATCACACGGTCAGATACAAAAGTCGTTACATAAATTGCAATAACTGCATATAAAGTCTTTTGGATATCAAAAATCAGCGCACCTGCTATGACAATTATACCATCAATAATCTGCATAATTCTCGCTATCGAATAATGTTTTACAAAGTGCTGGATAATCGCTGCGATCAGGTCTGTGCCCCCTGTTGTGGCAAGTGCCAGGAATACACAGGCAATACCAATTCCGTTGATCACGCCTCCATAAACAGCCGTCAGAAGTAGGTCATGAAACGCCAGATCAAAGTTTGGCAGAATCGCCAGATACACAGTCAAAAGGACCGTTCCAGCCAGTGTTCTTTTGACAAATTTAGCCCCTTTTACCAGGTAGGCAATGATAAAAACTGGCACGTTCAGGACCGTGTTCGTCATCCACAGTGGAACGCCTCCATTCATCAGTCCCTGTGTCTGATTTTTTACAATAATCGCTATGCCGCTGAAGCCCCCTGTTACCAGTCCGGCTGAATCATAAATACATTTATAGGTAAACCCCATCAGGAGCGTGCCAAAAGTCATTAATAGATATCTTCTGCCTGTCCGCATATTACTCCTTTCCTGCTCAAAAAATATTGCACGAAAAATCAGTACCTCATTTAATTTTTCACAAAAAAAGGACGTGAAAACTGGTACATTTTTCATTCTCCTCTTAGTATGAAGTTTCTATGCGGGAATTATTCGTTCTGTAAAATTTTCGACATCTATTGCATCTGTCATATTTTCCATTATTTTGTTGTGTTTGGTCGGGCTTTCCCGTATACTGACCTTATAGAAAATCATAAGGATTTGCTATAAATAATTACATAAGGAGGTGTTATTCATGGACATTCCAGCTTTATCCATGGCTCTCAGCAGCCAGCATATATCTACTGATGTCGATGTTGCTGTTCTTGGTAAGAACCTGGACAGCATTGAACAGATGGGCGACAGCATGACGAAAATGATGGAATCCTCTGTAACACCATACCTCGGTCAGAATATCGACTATACGGTCTAATATTCTGCTGGGCGATAACAAAAAAAGCTGTTACCCCATCTATATAAGGGTAACAGCTTTTTATTGTCTGTTCTTTCCATATTCGTAGAATTAATTATCTATGTCATATCTGTGTATCAGCTTTTTAATGTCCGTTCTTTCCATATTCGTAGAATTAATTATCTATGTCATATCTGTGTATCAGTTTTTTAATGTTTGTTCTTTCCGTTCGTAGTTAAGCCAATACAAATTGCGACTAAATCAATATACAAAGTACTCTGTCACGATCATATAAAGCACGCACAAGATGATTGTGATCAGAAGGGGCAGTGTTATGAACTTCTCACCATTCTTGGCTTTTAACCCGCCTCTCACATCCTCTTTAATCACTTCCCAGGTGTAATTTCTTCTGGCCAGCATACGGTAAACACAGAATGCGAGCGCACTGCATCCTATGGCCAGCACCAGAATCATAATTACAGCCGCGACCATTCCAGCTGCCGGAACAGCATCCAGGCCGGCTTCCGCATTCTTTTCTACAGCTGATGGCATCAGTTTCATGATAATGATGGAATACGAGTTAATTGCAAAATGTGCTGCCATTGAGGTATACATTGAACCAGTTGCCTCTACCAGCATAGCAAATATAAAGCCTAGAACGCATGCGTAAAGGAACTGATTGATATTCATATGCACGATTCCAAAAATAGCTCCACTTAAAATTGCGGCAGGCAGAACTCCGTTCTTTCTATATGAATGGAAGAACATTCCACGGAAAACAAATTCTTCAACAAATGCTGGTGTTACCGCCATCAGAAGCAACTGTACCAGAAACGAATACTGAGACAGGGCAATGGTCGATTCCTGTATCCGATTTGTAGTAAATGTCATAGATACCATATTGATCAACTGAATCAGTGGCAATAACAGATACCCAAACACCAGTGACAGAAGTACATCAGATAATCTGAATTTCTGATAAGGAAGGCATTTTATAATATTGATTTTCTGTACTACCGCAAAAAGTAGTACTGGAACCAGTATCAGCATCTGACTCATAACAAGCGACGCCCACACCGGCGCGTTTTTTTCCAACAAGATTCCTCCCAGTGAAAATGCTCCGCCAATATAGCAGATCATCAGCATAGGAAAGAAACGATTAATTTTTTTGCACATATATTTTGACCTCTCAGTTCACCATTCTTTATAACCTTATTATGTAATTACCCTATTATGTATCCATTTCAGTTCATTGTAACTAACACTTGACGAAATATTTGTATAAAAATATAACTATCCATATAGCGCCTCCGGCAGCTGCACAGATAGTTACATTTTTCGATCATTCATGAATAATAGTTTCACCCATTCAGTCATTCATGACCGATTCCATTCTAATATTATTTCCAGGCGATTGCTTCGATTTCAAGTAATACATCCTTAGGAAGTCTTGCTACTTCTACACAAGAACGAGCTGGGAAAGGTTCTTTGAAATATTTCTTATAAATCTCATTAATTTTACCAAAATCGTTCATTTCTTTGATAAATACTGTTGTTTTAACAATATTTTCAACTTTTGCGCCTGAAGCCTCTACTAATGCACATAAGTTACCCATTGCCTGATTTGCCTGTGCCTCTACACCTTCAGGAATTTCTCCTGTTGCAGGATTAACTGGAATTACGCCGGATGTATAAACCATTCCTTTTATTTCAATTGCCTGTGAATAAGGTCCGATAGCGCTAGGCGCTTTTTCTGTACTGATTACTTTCTGCATCTTGATGTCCTCCTGAATTCTGTTTGAATTTCGTTACAATCCTGTAATACTAAAAATTCCAACTGCCGAATCGGATCATAACTTCTCTATGGAATCAGACTTGATGATAATTTTCTTTTCCTTCAAAAGTCTGCCCACTGCTCTCTTAAATGCGTTCTTACTCATTCCAAATGTTTTCTTGATCAGTTCTGGATCTGCTTTATCTGTAAATGGAAGTTTTCCTCCATTTTTTTCTATCTCTTTGAAGATCATTCTGGAATCTTCATCCATCTGAATATAGGCTTTCTGCTTGATGCTCAGGGATAACTTTCCATCCTCTCTGACATTAGAGACTCTGGCATCCACATGTTCGCCGATCTTCATCTGCTGAAATACTTCATTCTTAGGAATCATTCCGTAATATTTATTATCTACTGCAACGAATACACCCAAGTCAGGATTAATTTCAATTACAGTACCACTGACATAGCTGTCTTTCACATACTGACTGCCTGTAACAAGGTAGTCATAGACTCTCATTGTTGCACAGAGTCTTTCACTCTTATCGATATAAAGTGCTACCAGACACTTGTCTCCCTTTTTTACAGGTTCTGTCTGTTCCTTAAATGGGAGAAGAAGATCTTTTTCCAGTCCCCAGTTCAGGAATGCTCCGATTTTACCTGTATCTATTACTTCCAGGACACTAAGCTTACCAATTTCAATCAATGGCTCCTTCATGGTCGCGATCAGTCTGTCACTGGAATCTCTATATACGAACACTGTCAGCGCATCGCCAACTTCTGTTTCTTCCGGCACCTGATTCTTTGGAAGAAGTACTTTTTCCTCTTCAGTTCCCAGATATACACCAAAATCTAATGTTTTTACCACATTTAAACACTGTTTTACACCTAATTCTATCATGTTACCTCTTTCCGGCCTACTGTGGCCAAAACTATCTGCCCTGTTCTTCTCTGGCAAATTCTATCATTGCAAATGTCTTTCCCTGCGCATTACGCAGATCGACCGTCATTCTTTCATTTTCCATATTAGTCTGCACAAATGGGTAAATTGTATCCCCATAGACAGCAGAAAGCTTATATTCTGCACGAATCTGTGCCACTTCAAAATTATCTGGAAGGTATTCCAGAGCCATCTGAATATATTGTCCGTTATTTACATGTCTAAATGTATCTAGATTCGACTTTCTTACAAGAAATGGTTCTTCTGCATCCATCTGTTCCGGACGGCTCATCTTTCTTCCTTCATATGTCATTCCGTCATATGCCGGTTCAATTGCATATGCATTTCCAAAGTTTCCCTCCGGTCTGACCGGACGGCCTGTCCCCGTATCAATAAATACCCAGACAGAATTTGCACATGCCAGCATCTCTTTCTCCGGTGTCTGAAATACAAAATTCCTGTAGCCAAAAAATTTATCAAACTTATAGGCCCAGGTTCCGGTTGTCACCTTTTCAAGAAGTTTCGGTCTTCTTCTGATGACAATCTGCCAATATGAAAGAACCCATCCTTTATGAGCTTCACCTAATTCATCTACACCTACGTGCAGTGACTCCGACTGAAATGTACTGCAATCCTGAAAATAGTCTACAATTCCCGGCAGTGATAACCTCTCATCCGGTGCTGTCTCGCTATATCTGATTACGCTGTCAAATGTATACATACTTTCAGTCCTTTCTTCTCATAAACGATGGGTACAATTCATCACTAGAAACGGAGATGATGGGATTCGAACCCATGTGCCACACAAAATGCGACAAACTGATTTCGAGTCAGCCTCGTTATGACCACTTCGATACATCTCCACAAGGATTAATTATATAGTTAATTTGAACTTTCGTCAACGAATAATCCGAATAAAACCAACAACCACATATACTGCTTCTTAATACCAAAAATCCCCCGCTTAAAGCGAGGGATAAATGTTAGCTGGGCTTGAGGGACTCGAACCCCCACAATGCAGGAATCAGAATCCTGTGCCTTACCAATTTGGCGAAAGCCCATTGCAGTGTTTGTTGTCGTTCGTATTGCTTTTCTGTGACGACAAAATGTATTATATATGATACTCCGAATAAATGCAACCCCTTTTTTGAATTTTTTTTATTTTTTTCAAAAAAATATGTTTTTCCCTTCAAATCCGCATGATATCAGGGCTTATTTTCGCCCTGAAAGTCGCATTATATCTGCTTTTGCAGATATTTTTACCATTATCTTGGCATTTATCATGATTTTTGGATCCAATCCACAAATTCAAAAAATCTGACAGGTCGACTGATCAGATACCCTTGAAATCCGGTACACCCAAGCTGACAAAGTTTCTTTCTCTGCACTTCGTCTTCTATATATTCCGCTATAATCGTAAAGTTCAGATTTTTACCAAGATTGGTAATGGAGGAAATAATCTCAGCATCTCTTGGATTTTCAAGAATATGACGGGTCAGTTCTCCGTCCAGCTTGACAACATCGAACTGATTACTCTGCAGATACAGAATCGAAGTATGTCCCATTCCAAAATCATCTATGATCAGACGATGTCCCATATTTTTAATTCTTACCAGTCTATCATGAATTTCAGGTGTCAGTGAAATGGCGTCCTGTTCTGTGATCTCGATCCAGAGATTCTTCGGATTGATCTGATATTTCGTCACTGCATCATGAATAATATCCTCCAAACCTTCATTTGCAAGTGACTGCCCCGTGATATTCACTGATATTTTCATTGTAGCATCGATCTCATCATTTAGGTATTTGAGATCATGGCATGCTCTGTCAAAAATAAATTCTTCCAGTTCTGAAAGTTGTCCACTTTCCTTTGCCAGTGCAATAATCATCGGAGGGTAGATAAAACCAAATTCTCTGTGCTTCCAGCGTATGAGCGCCTCTGCGCCAAAACATTTTCCATCCTCGTGTGTCTGCGGCTGATAATAAAGTGAAATTCCATTGTGGTGCAGTGCGAACTCCAGATCCTTGCACAATGTCTTTGCCACATCTGCGACATCATCATTGCGTTTCAGAAAGCTGGTCGGCTGACCATACTTTTCACATTCCATAACATCCTGTTTGACCAGTTCTATCTTTTCTATTGTTTCCAATGTTGTCCTGTGATCGAACCATTTAATAAATGGGCGGTAGATCAGTATGCCCACCAGCACATTGAATACCTGTAAAAGCACTCCTCGAATGGAGCCCGTCGCAATATACGCATTGATAATGACCGGCGTTGTCCATCCGACAGATGCGCTGATCGGTGGCACCAGACCTGTACCGAATGCCAGACAGGAAGTCAGAAAGAATACCAGCGGCGTAACTACAAAAGGGATTGCAAAGAATCTGTTAAATACAATCGGAATACCATACACGAGCATGTCATCAATGTTAAAGAGCGAACCAAAGAAGCATATTTTAGTCAGGCTCTTCATGCTTGTCTGGCTGGAGTAAAAAAGCAATCCAATTGCCAGTGACAGGCACCCACCACAGCCACCGATCAGTATAAATGTGGAAAAGAACGAACGGCTGCACATTTCGACAGTATCAGGACTCTGTGACAGATTTCCACAGATCTGGAGCAACGCCCCACTATAAATTGTCCCCTGCATGAACCCTGAGACGAGTTGGAGGCCATTGATTCCGACCAGAAAGAATAAATGTGCCGCAATCAGAATTACTACAACTCCGGTATAACTGTCTCCAAGTGGCGCAAATATACGTGTAATACCTCCTGTGACCCACTCATTGATATTAGATACCCCCGTTATGGCATATAAAAAACAGTTGAATGCTGCAAATGTTACGATCACGATAGTGGAAGGGATAATATAGGAAACACTTTCCTTAAGATGAGTATTGAAGCCATACATAAATCCTTCCAACCTCATCCAGTTGATTGCATACAGCTTACGGAACATAAAACAGGCAAGCAGTGAGGTCGCAATTGCAAAGAGCATTCCTCTTACGCCCAGCACACTCTCATAATCCCCAAGATGACTGGCATCCATGCCTGAAGACGCAAAAAAAGCTGCCATCGAAACAATGACTAATACATATGGTCGTGGCAGTTCTTCACAATATTCCTGAGTATAGCAGAAGCTGATCGTGCCTGCTACTGCAAGCGCAAAAAAGCCCATAGTTACCTGAAAAGCACAGGCATAGATCTGATTTAATGCTCCCCCTGCAAATCTGTTAATAAAATCCTGATAAACCTTCAGCGGAAATGTCTGAAAGATTGTAACAAAAGCTCCTATCATCAATAACGGCATGGCAAGTACCATTCCCTGTCTGACAGCCCTCACTGCTTTATTATTCATTTTCTACATGCTCCCTTAATCTCTGTATCTTTTGATTTTTTCTACATCTTATGTAAGTTGTCTGACTGTTCCATCTTCATCTGTTCCAAGATTTGGTTTTACAAAATACCGGTACTGATCCAGTACCGAATCCTCCTGTGCTGCAGAAATATCTGTATCTTTTCCTGCAGTCAGTTCCTGTGTCTGCAAAAGAACGCGATCCCCCTGGCCCAGAAATGAGAAGTCAAAATTCTGACGGCTGCTGGCACTCTTATTGCTGTCTATCCCATCGATCTGTTCCACATTTTCAACTTGCTTGTTGTCATACGCCTTCTTCTCAGCCTTCTCGGCCCGTTCAGCCTTCTTTACTTCTTCAACTCTTTTTTTAACAGTTTTTATCTCTTTTGTAACAGGTGTCGTTTCCTTTACTTTATGAACATGAATTCTGTTCTGCCAATCCGGGCTTTCTGTTTTCATAATACGTTCGGAATAATCATAAAATGCAGTATTAACTCCTGAAATCAACATGACAGACCACACCTTTCTATAAAAAATATTATATCACTCCATGCAAACTTCGTTTTGCATGAGACTTCGTTTCATGTAAGACTTTATTATATTACATAACTAAATTATATGAAATAGGCAATTCGAATCAGATTTTTACTGCAAAAGCATCTTTGTATAAGGATCGTGGGGATCATCGAATATTTGCGTTGTTTCCCCTGCCTCTATAATTCTTCCCTCTTTCATGACCATCAATCTGTCGCACATCTGATAAATAACATTAATATCATGGGAAATGAAAAGGTAAGCAAGATTCATTTCCTGCTGCAGATTGCACATCAGATCCATGATCTGCGCCTGAATAGTCACATCCAGCGCGGAAACTGGCTCATCTGCGATCACAAATTTCGGTCTTGCAATCAATGCCTGGCCAATGCTGATTCTCTGTCGTTGTCCACCGCTGAGTTCTCCTGGTTTTCGTCCGTAAAAATGCTCATCCAGCCCCACTTTTTTCAGCATTGCTACAGCAGCTTCCTTTAACTGGGAATTGGAAAGACCTCCGGCTGTTCTTAATGGTTCTTCCAGAATCCAGCCAATGGTCTTTGATGGATTCAGAGAGCTGTATGGATCCTGAAAGATCATTTGCGGTCTATCAGAAAAATGTCTGATTTCACCTGCTATCTGATCATTCATACCAAGAATCGCTTTTGACAAAGAAGATTTTCCACAGCCGCTTTCTCCTACAAGTCCCATAATTTCTCCTGGTCTTATAGAAAAACTGGCATCAAAAACGACCTGTTTGCGTGCCTTTTTCTTAAATATATGATTATTTTTTTCTTGATAGAATACATTCAGGCCCTGGACTTCCAGAATATTTTCTTCTTTTTCTGGGGTTTGTGTTGACTGTGCCTGTAATGGCTGCGCCAGTACTGATTGTGCTTGCACTGTCTCTGATTCATTTACCTTTAAGTCGGATAAATTTTCCGATGAATCGTTTGTCCGAACTTGCGCTACTTTCCGTTTTGTTCTGGATGGAATCGCTCCAATCAGTTTTTTCGTATACTCCTGGACCGGTCTTGCAAAAATCTCTTCTGATTCTCCACTCTCCACCAGATCCCCCTGATTCATTACTATGATCTGATGGCAGAACTGTCTTGCAAGATTTAGATCATGGGTTATAAAAAGAACTGACATCTTATTTTCTGTACTGATATTTTTCAGCAGCTCACAGATCTGCGCCTGAATTGTAACGTCAAGTGCCGTTGTAGGCTCATCTGCAATCAGAATTTTCGGTTTTAAAATGATTGCCATGGCGATCATCGCACGCTGTCTCATACCGCCTGATAATTCATGTGGATAGCTCTCATAAACTCGCTTTGCATCAGTAAGTCCGACACTTTCCAGTGTTTCCAGAACGAGCTTTTTACGATCATCAGCATCCATTGAGGTATGGATTTTCAGAATTTCTTCTACTTGTCGGCCTATTTTTAAAGTAGGGTTCAAAGAAGTCATCGGCTCCTGAAAAATCATGGACATCACTTTTCCCTGCAATTTTTTCAATTCCCTGCTATTGACATAATTCAACCTGCTGTCGTGGTTCTCTCCATCCTGACTGACTATGACAGTGCCATCCACCTCAACGCTTCCGTGCAGGATTGTTGCGTGTTCCGATAAAAGTCCCATAATCGTTAATGCGGTAATAGATTTACCTGATCCAGATTCTCCCACAAGACCCAGGATCCTGTTATCCTCAATAGAAAATGTGACATCATTAACAACGACCTGTTCTCCAAATGCTATGGAAAGATTTTTCACCTTAATCATTGATCTTCCTCCTGATTCCTTCGCTCATCAGCGAAAATCCGAGTATAAAGAGTACCAGAATGATACCAGGGCACAATGCGTACCATGGAGCCGAGAAAAGATAGCTCTGTGCATCTGAAAGCATTTTTCCGATACTTGCATCTGGTGGCTGCAGTCCAATTCCAAGATAACTCATGCCTGCTTCTGCCAGAATTGCATTATTAAAGCCGACTGTCAGTGCTACCAGAAATGTGGACATTACATTTGGAAGTATATGTACAAACATAATTCTGAAATTTCCTGCACCCATCAGTCTGGCACTTTTTACAAAATCGAGATTTCTGTATTTTAAGAATTCACTCCTTACGATTCTGACGAATCCCGGAATGAATACAATAGATAATGACAAAATAACATTGTACCGGCCTGTTCCGATCACACTGATCAGTACCAGTGCAAGCAGAATACTTGGAAATGAATTAACCGCATCATTAAACCTCATAATGATTTCATCTGCAATTCCGCCAAAATATCCTGTCACAGCTCCAACTACAATACCAATCGTACCACTGACGAACACCACAGAGGTCCCGACCAGTACTGTCATGCTCAGGCCCTTCATCACACGAGAAAAAATATCCCTGCCAAAATTGTCAGTTCCCATAATATGTGACAGAGAAGGGGCTGCAAACTTTTCAGCTGCTGAAAGCGCAGTTGTGCTGTAAGGTGTCCAGAAAAGTCCTACAATCCCAAGTACGATCAGCGTAATAACGATTCCGCTCCCGATCCTCAGGTACCAGTTCTTTCTTTCCTTTTCCTTCACGCCATGATATTTCGTTTCTTTTGCCATTTCTTGTTCTTTTTGATTTTCCATATTCTCATTTATCATCTTATTCACCATTCATGCCTGCTACTGTATTCTTGGATCGATCATTTTATAAATGATATCTACCACAAAATATACGAAAATAACAACAAAAGCCATATAAAGTACCAGAATCTGCACTACCGGAAAGTCTCTTGTTGAGATAGAGCTGATCAACAGTCTGCCAATTCCGGGAAGGCCAAAGACCTGTTCTACAACAATACTTCCTGCAACAATTTCAGCAGTAATCATACCAATAAATGTAACAACTGGTATGAGTGCATTTTTTAATACATGGCCATATAATACTCTTTTTCTGGTATTTCCCTTGCTATAAGCCGTTCTGACATAATCCGCTTTTACCTCAGTAAGCATGGAATTCCGAAGGAAACGGGCTGTCATAGCTATTTTCGGAATTGCTATGGATACTGCCGGAAAGAGCAGATAACTAAGAAAACCTCCGAAATTTTCCTTATAGCTGATATAGTTTCCCGGAGTAAATAATTTCAGTGTCAGGCCAAATATGTATATGACGATGATCCCCAGGAAAAAAGATGGAACAGACATCGATATCTGGCAGATTACATTCAGTAATCCATCCAGGTACCGATTTTTTGTTCCTGCCCACAGGATACCCAGTGGAATGGATATCACTATGATTATGATAAAAGAAAGTAATGCGAGCCAGAGCGTGACCGGAAGTTTGTCCCCGATCAGCTTGCTCACGCTCATCATTTCATTCATATTTTCTGAATAACGGTAGCTCGTACCAAAATCTCCCTTTGCCACATCTTTGATCCAGTTCAGATAGCGTTCAGGTACCGGTCTGTCCAGTCCCAGCTGGGTCCGAAGCGCTTCTTCACGCTCAGGCGTTGCTTCTGTTCCAAGCATATTTGCTACCGCATCTCCTGGAATGATCTGAAATGCGAGAAAGGTCGCAAGCGATACGATAAACAATGTGATAATGAGAGTTACTATTTTCTTTAAAATGTATTTCATTCGTTGGTTTCCTTTCTCGGATTTTCTATTTCAAAGTAGTGTGTATATGACTTTTGGTATCTCCGGCCTCTCTGCTGGCACGTGCTTTCAGCCGTGCCGGTGTTACTGGTGTGCCAACACACATGAGTTTGTTTTTTTGTGTGCTGTTATATTGTTTCCCGCATTCGCAGACCAATGGTCTGCTCATGTATTGGGCGTTCGCCCAATACAGTAAGGAGTGCTACGGTCTGGGAAAGCAAGCTTTCCCAGCACCATGGCACTTCTTACTGTGCTCGGTAAACTGTAGACATGTCCTGGACGTATACTGGATAGAATTTATAGCCGCCCAGATTCTTATTCATAGCTATGAACATTGGTGCTACCTGAATATAAGCAGATCCAGCCTGTTCAGCCATTATTGTCTGTAATTCCTTATAGTATTCTTTCTTTTCATCCACATTAACGGTTGCAGCTGCTTTTGCAAATGTTTCATCAAATTCAGTGCTGTTAAAGTTAATAAAGTTCTTTGCTGATGTTGTTGTGAAACGATTCAGCAGATAGCCAGGAGTCATGTCGCAGGTAATACCACAGATTGTTGTCTGATACTGTCTTCCATTGTAGACATCACTTAACCATGTGCTCCATTCGACACCATTGATCTTTGCGTTAATGCCAACCTGCTTTAACTGCTCTACTACTACCTGTGCAGTATCCATATGGAACTGATAATTTGATGGAACCGTAATTTCCATATCAAATCCATCCGGATAACCGGCTTCAGCAAGCAACTGCTTTGCTTTTTCTATATTATTTGGATACATACTGCTTAAATCATTATAATAGTCTTTCAGACTTGGAAGCATGGCTGATGTGATTTCAGCACCTTTTCCACCCGATACAAAGCTGTTGATCTCTGTTCTGTTAATAGCATAATTAACTGCCTGTCTGACTTTTACATTGTCAAATGGTGCTACATTATTATTCATAAATAATGCCTGTACGACATTTGAAATACTATTGCTGACATTATATGTGCTTTCCAACTCTTTTGCCTGGGAATCTGTAAGATAAGGATAAATATCTATAGAACCGCCCTTTAAATCCATAATTGCAGTATCAGCACTTGACTCGATCTTGAATTTTACTTCATCAAGATATGGGAGTCCACTCTGCCAGTAATCCTCATTCTTCGCTACAATTATGCTCTCCTGTGGCGTGTAAGATACAAATTTGAACGGACCAGTTCCGACAGGCTGTGATGCTTCACTTTCTCCAGAGCCATCTGGAATAATTGCAGCTGTGAAATTATAGATCATTTCTGTATCAGCTGTAGAAAGTGTTACTGCGACTGTCTTGCTGTCCACTATATCGACACTTTTAATTTTCTTTAATGCTGCGATCAGCGGTGTACCATTTAATAAGCCTGATGCTCTTTCCAGTGAATATTTTACATCCTGTGCTGTGACTTCATTTCCATTATGGAACTTCACACCATCTCTTAATGTAAATGTATATACAAGACCATCATCTGAAATCTTGTAATCACTTGCTACTGCATTGATCAGGTTACCATTTTCATCAGGCTTTACAAGGCCCTCGAAGATGTTAAATAAAATTTCCTTAGTTCCTGCCGCTGTTGCCATATGTGGGTCAAGACTATCGACATCCTGTTGTATTCCTACAACAACCGAACCACCATAAGTTGGTTCTCCAGAAGAACTATTATCCGAAGATTGCGAACTATTCTTGTCGCCTGAACATCCCGTCAGTACAACAGAAATTGACATTACCATAAGCATCATTAGACCTAACAGTCTTTTTTTCTTTTTCATATGCTTTCTCCTCTTTACAAATAATATTCTCTCACTATTAAATTGTCCCATATATTGTAACTATTTATACTTTCAAAAACAAGTTCTAATTTCAGTACATTTTCCAATATATTTCAGCCCGAAAAAGGGGTTCTGAAATGCTTCTGCATCTGGCCTCGAATGATGAATTTTCTATAAACTTGTTGACCTTGTTATGTGATTATTTTATTATTAAAGGAGGTTTGTCTCATAAATACAGACAATCATTTCTACAAATATTGTGAACCACGATCCGTAGTCAATTTTCCGATCGCGATCGTTCTGCAAAAACACGTATTTATACTGGAGGTTTTATCAAATGAATAAAAAGAATATTGCACTGATTCTTGCCGGAATCCTGATACAGGTTCTGGAATTCACTGTAAACATCGGCGGCGCAAGAGTTGATATCTTTTCTGATATCATTGCTTATGCCCTGATCATCATCGGCGTTATGCCACTCGTTCCCCGCAATCGCTTATTTAAAAAGACAAAAAATTCTGCCATCAAAGGTCTGATCGTTTCTGTGATCGTACAGGCTGTCAATTTCTATGACTTTGGAGAATATGCATCCACAATGGATACATTTACCCGTGGACTGACAACCATCTTCGCGATTTATGTCACTTATTATTTCACAGAAAGTATTATGCTCGAATCAAAACGTCAGGATAAAGCTGCACTGACACGTAATTTCCGAATCACATGGGCAGTTCTTGGAATCTTCATATTTGTCAGCTACATCGCTTTCATGTCCAACGTATCAATTGCTTCCATTCTGGTACAGGCACTTGTTCTTGTCTGCACAATTTACTATAGTTCTGTAGTATTTACAGCTTGCAACCAGCTTTATATGGAAGGGATTCCAACCAAGAAACCAGCTGCAAAATAAATATAGATTGCAATATTGATTTCGCGGCAAAATGCAAAAACGCTTTGAAACAAAGATGCTCAGGCAGGGAGGTATTTATTATGAAGAAACTTGAAATAATCATAAAGCCAGAACGACTCGACGATCTGAAAGCCATCCTGGAAAACTGCAAATCGACCGGACTTATGATTTCCAATATCATGGGATATGGTAGTCAGAAAGGACACAAACAGATCTATCGTGGAAATGAATTCAATGTTAATCTTCTTCCAAAAGTGAAGGTAGAGACCGTTGTCAGCGATGAAGTCGCCGACACTATCATTGATGAAGTCATCGAAAAAATCAATACGGGTACCTACGGTGATGGTAAGATTTTTGTATACGATGTCTGTGATGCGATCCGGATCCGTACTGGTGAGCGGGGTACCGATGCTCTATAGAAGTGTGCATTTGGAAAAGGCCAGGAAACTGTCCGTTTCTTTCTATCATTTGTCTTATTTATTCAAAATATGTCGAAGATAGAAAGAAAAAGGACTTTTATATCCGTTTTTTTCAATATTTTGCCAGTCAGAATACTTATAAATAGGTAAGAGGCAGCAATGTCTCACATAACATGTTATCTATATCCCATAACCATATAGATAAAAAAAACCTGACAGACCCTACCCATCTGCCAGGTTTTTATATTTATATTTTTACCTCTATTTATATCTCTACTTATATCTCTGTTTATTATATCTCTATTTATATCTCTGTTTATTATATCTTTGTTTATCCCTTTATTACTAGGAACAAATTAAGATACTTTCTAGTGTTTTATTCCACATTATCAGTTTCTTCCGCTTCTGAGCCTTCTGCATCTGCTGTCAGGCTTTCACTTCCTGCATTATCATATCCCATATCCTGTGCTGTCAGTACAACATTTTCTGCCATCTCTTCTTCCTGTGTTGCGGCCTGATTGTCGTCTTCCTTTTCTACCGCATGCTTCTTCGGAATATAAATATCAAATACCCTTGCCAGAATATATGCATCCGCATAACCTGCCAAACCAATTGAAAACAAAATGAAAAGTGGATATGTAAAGGTTGCATAAGCAAGGCCATAAGTAATAATTGCCATAACAATCGTCTGTGGTAAATGTTTTACACACATAAGAATTGAGTTTTTGACCAGCTTAATCACTGTATTATCAAATTTTGCGAGCATTGGGAACACATACATGCTGGCTGCTGCTACCACTGCGGTAAAACCAAGAAGCACAAAGAATAATAACCTTGCGATCAGACTATCTTCCACACTGGCCCATGTATAAGTAATTCTCATATCAATAAAAAGAATCGCTCCTGCTGCGATAATGATCAGCTCTATCAGAAATCCCTGCTTAAAATTCTGTTTAAAAGCCTTCCAGAAACTTCTCCACAGATATCCTTCTTCATCTCTTACCTCTTTTAAAGCAACATAGTTCATTGCAGTCAATGCAGGTCCAATTGTCACAATTGGAAGACTGAACAGAAACACAAGTACATCTAACAGAATAAAATCTGCCACTTTTGTCATGAATCTGAAAAATCCACCATCAATATCAAAAAACTTTCCCATAAACGGCTCCTTGTAAATATATTTTCTAATAAACTCTTCCATTTTCGACTTCTGTTCCATCAGGCAATCTATTCCGATCATTTCAGAATAATTGCACAAAATATTCCAGACGCCGTACCACGATGTATTCTACTATGAGATACAACTGTTATCGATTATATAGTATATCATACAAAAAATCAAAGCCCATTTATTAGATTTTTATTAAATGTTTATAAAACAGATGTTTTTTTCGGAATCTATATGGTAAACTAACAAAAGAATTAATTTTTATAAGGTAATTTAGAAAGGATTTGTATAATTATGGCAAAAGGTAACTCTTTACATGACGAAATAAAAGCGCAAAATGCAAAAATGAAAGATATGACATTCGCACAGAAAAGGGAGCACATCTGGGAATACTATAAAGTACATATCATCAGTGTGATCATTGGTATTGCTGCTGTCATCTCCATTTTTGTCATGTTCAAGGCAAATCACTATACCACAGTCTTTACGACTCTGGTCGTTGATGGATACATGGATGGATTCGACAATCACTCTGATTCGCTCACAACTGAATTCACCGATTATCTTGGCATCAATGGGACAAGCGAACGTGTCCTGTTCAACAATAACTTCTCTCTGATCCAGCGTGATGGTGACCAGGATGCCTATTACAGTCAGGAAAAGATCATTGCTATGGCTGCAACAAGCTCTATTGATGGATATCTTTGTGAAAAGCAGTATGTCGATTTCTTTTCCGATGATGATGAACTTTTCTTAAAAGATCTGCGTAGTGTTCTCTCCGACGATGAACTGCAGTCTATTGCAGAAAAAGATGCTATCGTCTACTATACGACTGAAGACGGAGAAAAGATTCCATATGCAGTGGATCTGACAAATACAAAAGTAAAAGAGGACACTGATCTTTCCATGAGCGATCCATGCTATGGCATCGTGACCACATCTCCAAATGTCGACAATGCGGTTGCATTTATCCGCTATGCATTTGAACTCGACTGATAAAATAGAATCATCAACTGCATATTAACTGCATGATAAAGATATACAACCTCAACATCTTTTATAATGCAAAAATGCCAGTCTGTACTGTAATAGGGCATGAACAGGAAGTCGAATTTATAACATTTCCACTTCTTGTTCAGGTTCGTCATACAATATAGACTGGCATTTTTTACTTTTCAGGTATATCCTTACACATTTTTATCTATTTTGTTCTCTGTATACACGTCATTTTCTGTACACACTGTATACACTTCATTTTCTGCACACATCATCTTTCTGAATACACTCTGATTACCGTGCGGCACTTGATTTTTGGCCGCTCTATTCATCCTCTATTCATCATGCAGCACTTGATTTTTGGCTACTCTATTTATCATGCGGCACTTATATTTTGTGTCACTCTGTGCAAGATCATTCTCAGCTGTCTGTTCCTGTTAAATGTGAAACAGCTCAATGGTATTTTTTGTGGCAGTTTCCACTACTTCTTCATAGCTGATTCCCTTAATAGCCGCTATGACACGGGCTGTATCCGGAATATTCATTGAAGAATTTCTCTTTCCCCGGTTCGGTTCCGGTGTCAGATATGGACAATCTGTTTCTAAAACAATTCTGTCCATTGGAATATATTCAACTGCTTCTTTGACCTTTTTTGCATTTTTAAAGGTAACAACTCCGCCGATTCCAAAATAATATCCCATATTCAGATAATCCCTTGCTGTTTCTTTTGAATAGGAATAGCAGTGCACCACACCACCAATTTCGTTTGCCTTTACTGCTCTCATTATATCGAGCGTATCCTCACAGGCTTCACGGGAATGGATGCTGATTGGTAGATTGACTTCCTTCGCAAGTACCAACTGTCTTTCGAACCATTTCTTCTGTATTTCTCTGTCTGGATCATCATAGAAATAATCCAGTCCGATTTCTCCAATCGCAACTACTTTCCTATTCTTCAATGCCTGTTCTTTCAGCCATTCCATATCTGCTTCCGTAAGATCAGCTGTAGAGGATGGATGAACACCAATTGCTGCGTAGATAAAATCGTATTTTTCTGCTAATGCAAGCGTAGTTTTTGAAGTCTCCATGCTGGCACCAACATTGATTACTTTTTCTACACCATGACTGTAAAGGCCAGTAAGGAGGACATCTCTGTCCTCCTCAAAAGCTTCGTCATCATAGTGAGCATGACTATCTATGATCATTTAGCGTATCTCCGATCCACTGATGATATCTTTATCTACTGTCAGTACAGAAAGATTTCCTTCATCATCTCCAGCAGCAAGAATCATTCCCTGAGATTCAACACCACAGAGTTTTACTGGTGCAAGATTTGTGATGACTGCAACTTTCTTACCTACCATTTCTTCTGGCTTATAGAATTTTGCAATACCAGATACGATCTGACGTACTTCATCACCAACTCTGATCTGGGAAACAAGCAGCTTCTTTGCTTTCTTAACAGGTTCACATTTTAATACTTCACCGACCTGGATCTGTACTTTACCAAAATCATCTATAGAGATTTCAGGTTTTTTCTCTACTTCAGGATATTTCACTCCGTTCGCTTCTAAAGCCTGTGCTTTCTTGATTTCATCAGCTTTTTCCATTACTTCTTTCAGATCAAGTCTCGCGAAGAGAATTTCAGGCTGATCAGTAACCTTAACACCAGATTCTCTTAAGCCAAATTTATCAAGGTCATCAAATGCTCTTTCCTTTGCATTTAACTGAGCTAAAATCTTAGCTGCTGTATCCGGAAGGAATGGAGCAAGAAGATTTGCGCCGATTGTAATACTTTCAACCAGGTTGTAGAGAACCTGAGCAAGTCTATCTTTCTTTGCATCCTCTTTTGCAAGTGCCCAAGGCATTGTTTCATCGATATATTTGTTACATCTCTTGAATAATGTAAAGATTTCTGTAATCGCATCAGCAACTCTTAACTTATTCATCTTTTCAAGTGCTTTTTCTTTTGTTGCTGTTACAACACTGATCAGATCCGCATCAAAGTCTTCTGCTGAACCGTCTGCACTTACTTCTGCAGATGGTTTTACGCCTGTATTTGAAACAACACCATCAAAATATTTATTTGTCATGGCAATTGTTCTGTTAACCAGGTTGCCAAGTGTATTTGCAAGGTCAGAATTCATTCTTTCAACCATGAGTTCCCATGAAATTACACCATCATTTTCAAATGGCATTTCATGAAGAACAAAGTAACGAACTGCATCTACACCGAATACATCTACAAGATCATCTGCATAGAGTACATTTCCTTTTGACTTACTCATCTTGCCATCACCCTGTAATAACCATGGATGTCCAAAGATCTGCTTTGGAAGCGGAAGACCAAGAGCCATCAGCATTACTGGCCAGTAAATAGTATGGAATCTTAAGATATCCTTACCGATCAGATGTAAGTCTGCAGGCCAGAATTTTTCAAACATGTCATCACTGTTTCCATCAAGATCAAATCCAAGACCAGTAATATAGTTAGAAAGTGCATCGATCCATACATATACAACATGTCTGTCATCAAAGTCAACTGGGATTCCCCATTTGAATGAAGTTCTAGATACACACAGATCCTGAAGACCTGCTTTGATGAAGTTGTTCATCATTTCGTTCTTTCTTGATTCTGGCTGAATAAATTCAGGATGTTCTTCGATATGTTTGATCAGCTGGTTTGTATATTTACTCATTTTAAAGAAGTATGCTTCTTCTTTTGCTGGCTGACATGGACGACCACAGTCAGGACATTTTCCATCAACGAGCTGAGATGCAGTGAAAAATGATTCACATGGAGTACAGTACATGCCTTCATACTCACCCTTATAGATATCTCCCTGATCATAGAGCTTCTTAAAGATCTTCTGAACCTGTTTTTCATGATATTCATCAGTTGTTCTGATAAATTTATCATAAGATGTATTCATCAGATCCCAGATTGTCTTGATCTGTCCTGAAACATCATCGACGAATTCCTTTGGTGTAATACCAGCTTCTTCTGCCTTTAATTCAATTTTCTGACCATGTTCATCAGTACCTGTCTGGAAACGAACGTCGAATCCCTCCAGTCTTTTAAATCTTGCAATACTATCTGCAAGAACAGCTTCATAAGTGTTACCAATATGCGGTTTACCTGATGTATAGGCAATCGCTGTTGTAATGTAATAAGGTTTCTTTGCCATATTTTCCTCCATTTTTGAAAAATCATTTATCAATCTGCAAGTTGCAGTTGCTTTCCCAGCCAGCTTTATTCTTGTTTTCCGTCTTCTGAAATGCAAATACATCCCAGTTCTCTACACAAAAAAAGCCTTCCCAGGAAATAAGTTCCAGAGAAGGCGTAGTTCACGCTGTACCACTTCTTTTCACTGCAATTAAACTTCAACTACAGCCTCATTGTCGCTATAACAGGCGATACCCGTCATCCCTTTGTCTTTCAGATGTTTTGCACCTAAACGATTCAGACATGCCACTCCGGAGCCATCTTCAGAAACTTCCTCACTGCCCGCTCTCACCTTCCCGGGTTCTCTGTACATGCATCAGTTGCCTACTCTTTCCTTCTCAGTGTTTGCAATATGCTATCATTTTAAATATTCTGGCCATATAAGTTTATTATAACCAGTTATTCGAATAATTCCTAGACTATCACAAGTAAAAATATCTGTCAAGTTCACAGATTTCTTACTAAAAACCACTCCTGCAGAATATACTTACAATAAGATTTCCCGACACCAGTCACAGCTGACAGGTCCCAAATACCCACTGCGGTTGCCAGCTTTGTGTGGTATATTATGATTATGACAATTTTTGAAAGGGGTACATTTTTTTATGCGATATAGAAAAAGTAACAAAATGGATTGGCACTGCATTACCAAAAAACTAACTGCAGTGCTTTTGGTCCTGACCATGGTCCTGTCGCTGGCAGGCTGTCAGCTGCCATGGAACAATGATGCCGAACAGACAACACAGTCTGAACAGCTCACACCACCGGCGCAGAGTTACGCTAATGAGGATCTGGAGGAGTTCAATTCCTTTACAGATGATTTCTTCCGAGCCAACATTGTGCAGAACACATTGAACATGCACAGTTTTGTCAAAGATCCTTCTAAATACGGTATCGACAGTTATGACGTATCACTTGGATCTTTTAAAGTAGAAGATCTGGACAGTACGTCCGAGTATGTCGACTGTCTGAACGAACTAAAAGGATTTGACCGCAGCCAGCTGTCCCAGTCTCAGCAGCTTACTTATGATGAAATGAAAGAATACCTGGAAACGGAACTGGAATATTCAGATCTCTATATGTTCTGGGGACAGCTGACACCGACATCCGGTGTACAGACATCTCTTCCAATGCTATTTTCTGAATATTCTTTCGATAAAAAGCAGGATATTGATGACTATATCGCATTGATTTCCCAAACTGACCGTTATTATCAGGAACTGATTGATTTTGAAAAGCTTCGTTCAGAACAAGGATATTTTATGGAAGATACCATTGCTGACAAAGTCATCGACCAGTGCCAGACATTTATTGATACCATGAAAACAGATAACTATCTTGTTACAACATTTAATTCAAGAATTGATGCATTCAGTGGTCTGACATCAGAAGAAGTCTCTACCTATAAAGCTGCAAATGAAGCCGCAGTTAAAGAGCATGTCATTCCGGCCTATCAGATTCTTGTCGAAGGTCTGAAAGGCTTAAAAGGAACTAACAAATATCAGGGCGGACTTGCAAATTATCCAAATGGAAAGAAGTATTATGAATACCTGCTGGATTCCGAACTTGGATGGAATAAATCCGTAGAAGAACTGGATGGACTGCTCGATGAATATTTACAGAAAGAACTGCTGTCCATGAGTATTCTGGTCAAAAAAGATAGTACGCTCCTCGATGGAACTTCTGACTTTTCATTTGTTCTGACGGATCCGAACCAGATTCTTACTGATCTGTCTGAAAAACTGAAAACTGATTTTCCAGACCCACCACAGGTCGATTATGAAGTAAAATATATTGATAAATCTCTGGAAGAATACTCAAATCCAGCGATGTACATCATTCCACAGATCGATAACTACACCGATAACGTCATTTATATTAACGGAAGTAACAAAGATACCAGTACTCTGTATGCTACACTTGCGCATGAAGGATATCCTGGCCACATGTACCAATCCACATATTTTGCCAGCACAAATCCAAGTGCCATCCGTTATCTCATTCGTCCGAGCGGTTATCTGGAAGGCTGGGCAAGTTATGTCGAAGCTTATTCCTATGATCTGGAAGATTCCCAGAATAAAAATCTGAATACTGTCATGAAAGATAACTATCTGGCTACCCTGATGCTTTATTCAAAAGTAGATATTGGTGTCAACTATTATGGATGGACAGTTGATGATACCAGCAAGTTCCTTTCCCAGTACGGTTTTTCAGATGCATCCATTGCAAAACAGATGTATGAAGCTATGGAAGCTGAACCTGGTGTATATCCAAAATATTCTCTTGGATGCGTTGCCATGATGGAACTTCGAAACACTGCTGAATCAGCCCTTGGTAGTAACTTCAGTGCAAAAGAATTTCACAGATTTCTTATGGAGACTGGACCTGCACAGTTCGATATTATCGAAGATCGCCTGCAGGACTGGATCGATGCCCAGTAATCTGACTGAATACACAAAAGATAAGCAAGTTATTCAATGATAAAGAAAATCCATAAAGTTATTCCTTTTTGTGACTACTTTTCCCATTACAGGGTTAAAGTATCACTGGGGAATAACTTTTTTTCTGCCCTGATTTTCATTTCATTTTCTGAATTGTGAACTTTCTAATTTTTTGTATAAAGCTACAAAAAGAGGTAATCCTATTAACATCAAAGATTGGCCCGAGAAAGGCAGATTGGAGTTAATATAATATGAGAAAAAGAAAAAATCTTAGTGGCGAAAAAATATTTTCTATTGTCATCACATGCGCAATTGTATTAACACTGGCTGTAGGCGTTGTATCAGTCGTAAAGAACAGTCAGTCCAATTCAAATCCAGAAAATATGGTTGATTTGAATGAAACAAAAGCAGTTGCAGATAATACACAGGCGGAACAGGACAAAGATTCCCAGAACCTTGCAATGAAAGAAAATATTGAAGAAAGTACTGCCAGTGTTACCCCGAACAATGTAGCACAGGAAACAGAAAAAGACGATGAGAATCAGGCCGTTGCCTCCCCAACAGGCGCATCTGCCCAATATTCTTTTAGTGAAAACGATACATTAAAATGGCCTGCAGACGGCTCTGTTATTATGAAATATAACATGGAAAACACTGTATACTTTAAAACTCTTGGTGTTTACAAAGTAAACCCAGCCATCATGATTGGTGGAGATGTTGGTAATGAAGTAGATGCTTCTGCATCTGGTGTTGTAAAGTCTATCACGACCAATGAAGAAACAGGTCTTACTATGACAATTGATATCGGTAATGGATATCTTACCACATACGGACAGCTGGATAATGTTGTCTTAAAAGAAGGTTCTACTGTCGTCGCTGGCGATAAAATCGGAACAATTGCCGAGCCTACGAAATATTATACAAAGGAAGGCTCTAACGTATACTTTAAACTGACAAAGGATGATGCACCTGTCGATCCTACCATGTATCTGGAATAAACTTCTGATCAGATATGGTTTATGGCTCCCCGAGGCACGAATCGTTTGCATAACGGAACATTTTTTCTAATATACAATATAATAAAATATAAAGTATCTATCAATGCGGTATTAAATACAGAACTATAAAAGTTTCAGCAATTAAAGGTTTGCCTTAAAGTAAACCCAAAAATGTAATAGTTTGCTCGTAACATTCCATGAAAGATTGATGTGAAATAGAATTTCTAAAGATAAGGCAGCATGCATCCGGTTTTTCCACACCAGGCAGTACATTTCTTTTTTCGGCAGAGATTGCTCAGCAGTAACATCTGTCAGCGCAGAAGTTTTGTTAATCGACACCTTATATAAGTAATATAGATTGTTTTTACCGGATGCTTTATCATAAATTAACTTTTGCGGCAGCTTACCCGCAAGGGAAAGCGCAAGAACCGCGGGCGGCTCTTTTTACAGAGTCGTCTACATATGCTCACGACCCCCTTTGTGGCACTTAGAAAGATCAAGTGTTTCTCCATAAAAAGTCGTCCGGGCAACAATAAAAATCTCCCTATGATCAGCCATAGATACCTGCAATGTTATCTACCAACTTTCTGATGCTGATTACAAATATAACATCCTCAGTGAAGATAGATTGAAAAACTGACTTCAGTAAATCTTCATATTTCTTATATATTTATAACTCAAACTTCGCACTTGAATAAGTGCCTATGCACCTTGAAAATTCAATAA
>CAJMQE010000039.1 GCA_905215405.1 uncultured bacterium | reverse complement strand
ATCCCACACCACATTTTCTGTGATGTGAGACTTTCTTAACTTAATGCCATTGAGAACATTCTCTGGATCCTTTTTTGTTCTGCAGATGCAGAAGGAAATGGAAAGAAAATAAAAAAATGTCATAATATAAACAAATCTGAAACAAACGTATGATATACTGACAAAAAATGTAGAGGTGACGATAAGTATGATTAACATATTGGTATTAGAAGACGATAGGAGCTTAAATAAAGTTGTGTGCTCCTTTTTAAATAGTAGTGGTTTTGCAGCAAAAGGTTGCTTCAATGCAAATGAAGCTTATGAAGTAATGTATAACAATTTATTTGAGCTTATTATTTCTGATATTATGATGCCTGGTATAGATGGTTTTGAATTTGCAGAAACGGTAAGAAAAGTGAATAAAACAATTCCGATTCTTTTTATGTCTGCAAAAGATGATCTTCCATCTAAACAAAAAGGATTTCAATTAGGAATTGACGATTATATGGTAAAGCCAGTGGTTCTTGATGAACTCCTATTACGCGTAAGAGCATTGCTTCGCAGAGCAAATATTGAAATGGAACGAAAATTGAAGATCGGTAATTTTGTGTTAGATGCAGATGCAATGTCTGCAATGAATAATGGAGTGGAAATTACTACAACAACGAGAGAATTTAATATTATCTACAAATTACTTTCCTATCCTAATAAAACATTTTCCAGGGCGCAGCTCATGGATGAATTTTGGGGCGTGGAAAGTGAAACAAGTCTGAGAGCTGTGGATGTATATATCACAAAGTTAAGAGATAAATTTTCAGAATGTAATGGGTTTGAAATAAAGACAATTCGAGGATTGGGATATAAGGCAATCTTAAAATAGGAGACCAGTTATGAAGAATTCAAAATATGAAATAATGAATGGCTATAAAGTGAGAACAAGTCATTTTCCAGTTCGAATGTTTGCAATCACATTCGTTACATTTTTGTTATTAAGCGGCATTCATGAAGGAATCATTGTAGAGAGCAATAAACTTGCGCTGGAAGGCTGGATTCAGACAGGACTTGCATTGATCTATTGGTTTTTGGTCGCAGTTGGCTTTACAATGCTGACTAGATGGCAGATAAAGAAAGCATATGAAGAACCACTTAGAAGAATGGCAGATGCGACAGCGAGGGTAGCCAATGGCGATTTTTCAGTATATGTATCTACGATTAATACGTTGGAAAAGTTAGATTACTTAGACATTATGATCATGGATTTTAATAAGATGGTAGAGGAATTAGGAAGCATTGAGACACTCAAAACAGATTTTTTCTCAAATGTTTCTCATGAGATCAAGACACCAATTGCGGTTATTCAGAACACTGCAGAATTATTAAAAGGTGGGGATTTGACAGAAGAACAGCTGTCGCAGGTAGATTCGATATATGTGTCGTCTAAAAAGCTTGCGGAGTTAATTACGAATATTTTAAAACTCAATAAACTGGAAAAACAAAATATTCAGCCAGAATTACAGAAATATGATTTGTGTAGACAACTCTGCGATTGTGCGTTGCAATTTGAAAATGTATGGGAAGCTAAAAATATTGATTTCGAAGTGGACATTGAAGATGAAGCATTTGTGACAGCAGATATGAGTTTACTGGATCTTGCATGGACAAATCTGATCTCAAATGCCATGAAGTTCACAGAAGATAAAGGTAGAATTATTTTAAGGGAGGAGACAAAAGAAAATGGAATTGTTGTTTCAATAGAGGATAATGGCTGTGGAATGACAGAGGAAACGCAAAAGCATATTTTTGAAAAATTCTATCAAGGGGATACTTCTCATGCAACCAGAGGGAATGGACTTGGGCTTGCATTAACATTTCGAATTATACAAATGATGGATGGAAGGATAGATGTAGAAAGTGAGTATGGTAAAGGAAGCATATTCAGAGTTTTTTTGCCTATAAGCAAAGAAAAGAAGGAGTATACAAATGGAACAGTTGAATAATGGTTTTGTTGCATATGAATATAAAGAAATCAATACAGATCAGACAAAGGCCTCTTTGTATTTAGATTGCTATCGCAATTTTGGTTGGAAACAAGACGGTAATCAATCGGAAAACACAGAAAAAAATGCTGTTGTGCTACATTTAAAAAGAAATAGAAAGATTATGAATAAAGCAGAACTTACCAGATTGCAGAGAAATTTTGAGGACTGCATGAAGCAAATTGATGCATTGGAGCGGTCAAAAACAGGCACAGCAATGGCTGTAGCATTGGCAGTTGGCCTTTTGGGTACAGTATTTATGGCATTATCAACATTTGCAGTGACGGCATCACCTGCTCACGTGATTGCCTGTGTTTTATTTGCAATACCGGGTATCATCGGTTGGGCTTTGCCTTATTTTTTGTATCGGAAATTAGTAACCAGAAAGAGAAATGTCATTGAACCATTAATTGAACAAAAATATGATGAAATATATGAAATCTGTGAAAAAGGTAGCAAGTTGCTTGGTTTAGAAAAAGTGTAGGTTCAATCTTACATTAATTATCGATTAAGAATGGCGGGACGAATGAAAAAGAAAAAGGAACATAGAAAAAGAAAGAATATAATCTTTGTGCGACCAACTCTAAAATTTAGGTATCATATTTTGCTGTATCTTTTCACAACATTATTTTCGGTACTTTCCATAATA
This sequence comes from uncultured bacterium, assembly GCA_905215405.1. GTDB lineage: Bacteria > Bacillota > Clostridia > Lachnospirales > Lachnospiraceae > CAJMQE01. Next base: position 32,198 of record CAJMQE010000039.1, on the reverse strand, counting down.
TTTAGTCAGAAACAATGTAGTAATTTTATAATAGCAATTGTTGTGTATGTTCTGGCTGGTACAGGACTTACTATAAGTTGTCTGTATCTGAAACAGGATCTTTCCAAGGACATTCGACATAAAACAATATCCTTGCTTGAAAATTATTCGCTATCAAAAAGATTGTATCATGATTATCAGTTTCGCACAGAGGTCATGGCTTCATGCTCTTTTCTGATTAATGTATTCTATGCAGTTAGTAATGCAGTATATGGCATTTGTAAACATTCTCCATGGCTTGGCACGCTGTCTGCGTATTATATCTTTTTGAGTATCATGCGCTTCTGGATAGTCAGGTATACTGCAAAAAAAGAGAAATATATAAGACACAACAACACCTGGGATTATTTGCAGAAGGAAGTAAGAATCTATCGGAATACTGGAGCAGCCTTGAGTATAATGACGATTGCACTGGCTGGAGCAGTTGTACTTCTGCTACATCAGAAAGGAGGCTATTCATACGCAGGCTATCTGATTTTTGTAGTAGCTGCTTACACATTTTATAAGGTGATTATTTCTGTGGTTCATATGATTCGTGCAAAGAAAATGAAATCGATCCTGTTGATTACGATACGTAATATTGGATATGCGGATTCTTTAGTTTCGGTACTCGCGTTACAGACAGCTATGTTCGCTTCGTTTGGTGGAGAGACAACAGAAGCTTTTAAACGGCAAATGAACGGGATAACCGGTGCATTGATATGTGTAATGATTCTGTCAATTGGTATTTATATGGTAGTGAACTCTCAAAAAGCAGTTAAGAAAATTTTATAATAGGGCGTCCGATAAAAGGAAATGTATGTGATTTACGTGCATTTCCTTTTTCTTGCAATTAATAATTTACAAACAATTTATCAATATAAATCAAACATTCGAAAGATATAATCATCTTATCAAATGAAAAGGAGAGACATCAAATCATGCTAACAGTAGTGGTCAATTAGGAAATCTTATTGAAAGTGCAGGAGTTTAAAGGAAATTTAGGAGGATAATAAAATGGCTAAATCAAAATTGGTAAAGGTAAATGAGAAAATTGCGGAGAAAGTAGTAAAAGGATATACCAAAATAGAAGATACAGTAGTTGGGGGATATACCAAGATAGAAGACTGTTTTGTTGATAATTTCTTAACTAAAGATGGAGAATCAGTAGAAGACGCAAAAAAGAGATTAACAGCAGAACGAAAGCAAAGACAAGAAAATAACGAGAAATTAATGCAAGAAAATCTTGAAAAACGCAATCTTAAGTAAATTGTATAAATACAATCATAAAAGTGGAAAATCGGCAAAATTTCTGACTGTAGCAGAAGTTCGTAACCGGATGAAAAAGAATACGAAAGGAAGTAATGGTAATGAAGAAGAGTAGTTTTGTAGCGCTGATTTTAGGAACAATCAGTCTTGTGTTTTTTGCACTGGGAATGTGTATGGCAATGTTGCCTGAATGGAATGCATTTACACCAGGAGTCGTATTGGGGTGTGTAGGGATTGTATTCGCATTGATTACAGTGTTGATTTGGAGGAAGATGGAAAATAAGGCTCCAATCAGGTTGAATGTAAAAACAGTTGGTACAGTCATGATTGGGATTATTGGTGCATTGGCACTGGGCACGGGCATGTGTTTTACAATGGTTTGGAATCAGATGATTCTTGGTGTTGTCATTGGATTGGTCGGTATCGTTATTTTGCTCTGTCTGATTCCGTTAATTAAAGGGATTCAATAGGATAGTTATAGTTGATCAGGAAGCTTGCTCCAGCTGATTTTCAAGAGTATACTTAAAACATCAGGAAAGAGAAGGCCTGGTGGGATGGTAAAATTATTGATGGAGGAGGCAGATGGAATGATTTATAGAAGACATTATCGTGGCTGTATCAAAGTGGGAGATATGGACGAAGTGAAGACAAAAAAGATGCTTTCTGACTGTATAACAGAAGATGGACAGGTAGTCAAAAAAATGATTGAACGTAAGAAATGTCTGACGGTCGCACTTTATCGTTATCGGGATATGCTGTTTTTAAATTATGAGGCACTAGAGGAAAAGATGACGCCTCAACAGTTATTCCCCAAATTGTCAGAACAGCTGGAATTGTGGCCGGAAAAGGACGGAAGAACACCATGGGCTTATATGTACAATATTTTCTATCATGCAGTACCGGAGAACGAAAAAATGTGGACAAGGCAGGGAAAAAAGATTCGTCGGGGAAGAATTGCTTATCTACATCCGGATAAAGTGTTTTCTTATACATACTGGCATAAAGCACTTGTGGACGAAGGTTTGTTGGAGGGAGACCAGTATCAGTCAATTGCTCTACATGAAAATATTCTATTTTCCTATTTTGAGGAGCCAAAGAAAATAACTCATATTAAGCAAACAGAACAGGGAGAGTCAAAGGTGATCAGAGGCTGGCTTGCAGCAGATCCGGAGAGCCATTTTGATCATGATCTTTCAGGAAAAGACAACTTCCTTCTGATTGATCCGGTTTTTACACTTGGGACGGATGAACTGCAAAAATAAGTTCATTAAGTAGTGTCGATCGAGTTAGATTTTTATATGGAAAATAAGGACAGTGTATTTTCAAACACCGTCCTTATTTTTCGTTCTATGAGTCCGTAAAATAGTGTATATAATATGTTTTTTTGTACTGATGTAAGAAAATATAATAGATTAGAACTGAAATGGAATCGTGGATTATAGAAAAGAGGGGTAGATATGAATGCAGGAGATACATATAATATTTTAGATTTTGGAGCAGTCGGTGACGGCGTAACGAACAATGCCAAGGCAGTTCAGAAGGCAATTGATCAGGCAGCAAAAGTAGGTGGACGAGTCGTGATTCCGGCTGGAAGGTTTTTAAGTGGCACGATCTGTCTGAAGAGTCATGTAGATCTTCATCTGGAAAAAGGAGCGGTGTTGATCAGCAGTTTGGATGAGAGAGAAATCTATGATTTTGCCAGACTTTTTGCGGATGATAATCTTGAGACCGGCTGGGACGGAGGCTGTTTCCTGTTTGCGAAAGATGCCACTAATGTCAGCATTTCCGGTGAGGGAACGATCTATGGACAGGGGGATCAGGTATTTTTTGATGATGACTGTGATGGAGGATTTCATGAGAGTCCGCTGAATGTAAAAGCGTTCAGGCCTAGGCTTACATTTCTTGAAAATGTCAGTAACTTTACGATAAAAGAGATTACCATTCGTAATTCGGCTTTCTGGACATTACATATGGCAGGATGCAGCAATGTCCTTCTGGAAGGAATTCGCATCTTAAATGACGTCCGTGGAGCTAATAATGATGGAATCGATCCGGACTGTTGCAGGGACGTCATTGTCCGTGATTGTATCGTAGAGACGGGGGATGATGCGATTGTGGTCAAAGCCACGAAACCAATGTCCGAAAAATACGGTTCCTGTGAGAATATTTTGATCAGTAACTGTATTTTGCATTCGCATGATTCGGCTCTAAAGATCGGGACCGAGACCCATGGTGATATTCGTAATATTATTCTAAGTGACTGTATTGCCAAGGATTGTTCCCGTGGCATCGGCATCTGGGTCAGGGATGGAGCGACAATCGAGGATGTTCATGTACATCACTTGATCGGAAATGTTCTAAAATATGCAGATGCAGTGAGAAAAAATGGTCCTGCCATGTGGTGGGGCAATGGGGAACCTATATTTATCAATGCGACTTACAGAAATCAAAAGAAACAGTATCCAGGAACCATTCGTAATATCAGTTTTGACCATGTAGATATGAAGGCGGAATCCAGTGTGTTTCTTGCAGGGGAAGAGGCGTGCAGAATCGAAAATATACAGATAACGGATCTGAATCTGACACTTTGCAGGCAAGGAACCCAGCAGAGTGGATATTTTGATGAGCAGCCATCCATCCGAAATGTGTATCCTCATCAGATTCCAGCTATTTATACAAGATGCTGTGATCATGTGAGAATAGAAGGAGACGTTAGATATGAGCTGCCTTACAAGCAGGAAATAAATCCTCTTGTACTGCAGGAAAACTGTACTGCGCTGGAAATGAAGTTAAGATCTAGATAAAGGTGATTGCAGAATGAAGACAAGAACTAGATAAAGGTGATCGCAGAATGAAGACAAGAACTAGATAAGGTGATGATAGAACGAAGCTAAGAACTAGATAAAGTTGATGGCAGAACGAGGGCAAGAGCCTCTGCAGCAGACAAATTTCGATAGAAAATGCGGACATATAAAAAGACCACAGCGAATAGCTTTTCAAAATGGATCACAAATGCATAGATACAGGAAATAGTAGTATTGTACAAGAAATCTGGTACCAAGGTATCAGGTTTCTTTTTTTCTCTAAGATTAAGAATAAAAATTGGAAAATGAGGTCCGTGTTTTGGGAAATTACGACCTTATTTTTTTATGCATGCTGGATTAAGATACAGGTATAGAAAAGAGCTGATCCAATCAGACGCTATTCGCAAAAATAACAAGGAGAATAAGGGGGAATTATATTGGATAATTCAAGATATCAGTCAGCAAAAGAAATGTACGCTGCAATTGGTGTAGACACAGAACAGGCACTCTCAGACCTGAGCAGAATCAATATCAGCATGCACTGCTGGCAGGGAGATGATGTCAGAGGATTTGACGGTGATGAGGAACTTTCCGGCGGAATCCAGACAACTGGTAATTATATGGGAAGGGCACAAAATCCACAGGAACTGATGAATGACATTGATAAGGCATTCAGCCAGATCCCTGGAAAACAGAAACTCAATCTTCATGCAAGTTATGCAATCTTTGAAAAAGGAGAAAGAGTCGACAGAGATAAGATCAGACCAGAGCATTTCAGTAAATGGGTAGAATTTGCAAAGAAGAGAGGAATCGGAATCGATTTTAATCCAACATTTTTCTCTCATCCGATGGTCAAAGGTGGCCTGACATTATCAAGTCCAGATGAATCGGTCAGAAGATTCTGGATCGATCATGCAAAAGCCTGCATCCGGATCAGCGAGTATTTTGCAACAGAATTACATATTCCGTGTGTTATGAATATCTGGATTCCAGATGGATTAAAGGATATTCCAGCGGACAGATTTGCACCAAGAAAAAGATTTAAAGAATCCCTCGATGAAATCCTTTCTATGGATTACGACAAAGAAAAAGTCATTGTTACACTGGAATCCAAAGTGTTCGGTATTGGCGTCGAGTCCTATACAGTAGGATCAGCAGAGTTCTGTGTCGGTTATGCCATGAAACATAACCTGACTCCACTGATGGACAGTGGACATTATCATCCTACTGAGATGGTGTCTGATAAGATTTCATCCATGCTTTTATATAGTGATAAACTGGCACTGCATGTTTCAAGACCAGTGCGTTGGGACAGCGATCACGTAGTGCTGTTCGATGATGAGACAAGGGAAATCGCAAAAGAGGTCATCAGGAACGGACAGGACAGAGTCTTTATTGCAATGGATTATTTTGATGCCAGCATTAATCGTGTGGCAGCCTGGATCGTCGGTATGAGAAATATGCAGAAAGCATTGTTAAATGCACTGCTCATGCCTAATAAGGAACTGGCTGAACTACAGGATACAGGGGACTATACAAAGCAGATGGTCATTCAGGAAGAATTAAAAGGATATCCGTTCGGTGCAGTATGGGACGAATTCTGTGAAAGAAATCATGTGGCATGCAGACAGGAATGGTACAAAGATATCAAAGAATATGAAAATAAGGTCCTTGCATTGAGAAAATAAGAATTCTTACAGGGATAATTAGAAAGAGGTTCCCGGATTGAACCATTTAGAAAGGGGTCTCCAATAGAACGAGTTAGAAAGAAGTTCCACAAAGGAACAATTGAAATGGAAGAAGGAGATTGACATGGAAGCTAAAGATGTGGAGTTTATCAAGGGATTTATCAGAATGTGTGAAGACAGTTTTAATCAGGGCTGGCATGAAAGAAACGGTGGAAACCTTTCTTACAGAATGACACAGGAAGATGCAGAAGCAGTCAGACCATTTTTAAAAAGCGATGCGGAATGGAAGCCAATTGGTGCAACAGTAAAAGATCTTGCTGGAGAATACTTCCTGGTAACAGGCTCTGGCAAATATTTTAGAAATGTTCCACTTGCGCCAGAAGAAAATATTGCAATCATTCTGATCGATGAGACAGGAGAGCAGTATCAGATCCAGTGGGGCCTGGTCAATGGAGGACGTCCAACAAGTGAACTTCCAAGTCATCTGATGAATCATCAGGTCAAAAAACGTGTTACAAATGGCAGAAACAGAGTAATTTACCATGGCCATGCAACCAATGTCATTGCACTTTCCTTTGTATTGCCACTGAAAGACGAAGTATTTACTAGAGAACTCTGGGAAATGGCTACAGAATGTCCAGTTGTATTTCCAAACGGAATCGGTGTCTTAAAATGGATGGTGCCAGGTGGAGAAGAAATCGCTGTAGAGTCTGCAAAACTGATGGAAAACTACGATGTCATTGTTTGGGCTCACCATGGAATCTTCTGCGCAGGCAGTGATTTCGATGAGACATTTGGTCTCGCACACACTGTGGAAAAGGCAGCAGAAATCCTTGTGAAGACATTGTCGATGACCTCTCAAAAGAGACAGACGATCCAGCCTGATGAATTCAGGGAACTGGCCAAAGCATTTGGCGTTGAATTACCTGAAAAATTTTTGTACGAAAAGTAAGATATACTTGGGAAATGCCTACAGAGTGCGGTATAATCAAAGCAGATTCCAAATGCCAAAGGAGAATTGATTATGCTTAAAGAAATGCTGGATAAACTGGGAGAGATAACAGAGGAAGAAAAACGGATTCTGTCCGGTAATTCCGACATCAACAGAGATGATTATGCAGAAGAGGGGAATGGCAAGCGTTTTACCGTGGATAAGAAGAAAGTGATCCAAAGCGGTAAGGTGATCAATGTCAGGAAGAACACCAGATTTGTACATTTTCCTAAGCATAATCACAATTATGTGGAAATGATCTATGTATGCAGGGGGCAGGTGACGAATCTGATCAATGGCAGAACAATCTGCGTAAAAGCGGGCGAGATTATTCTATTGAATCAGTTCGCATATCATGAATTGCTTCCAGCAGGAAAAAATGATATTGCAGTCAATGTAATGATTATGCCTGTATTTCTTGATGAGGTCTACAAGATGATCGGCGGAGATAATATTATGGCAGAATTTATTATCAACTGTCTGAATGGAAAAAATGCAAACAGTGAGTATCTGTATTTTAAAGTATCTGATATGCTGCAGGTGCAAAATCTGATGGAAAATATCATCTATTCCCTGGTCTATGACAATAACAGTGATAACAGGATCATTCAGTCGACAATGGCAGTATTGTTCATGCATCTGCTGAATCAATCAAAAAGGATTGAAGGCGATGGATATGACAGTTATGAAAATCTTGTTATGGAGACAGTGGAAAAATATGTGGATTCCAATTATAGAGAAGGAACACTGACTGAATTGTGTAAGATGACGAACAGTTCAATGTCATCTTTGAGCAAGCTGATTAAAAAGCAGAAAGGATGTACATTTCTGGAACTGCTTCAGAAGAAGCGATTCAGTAAAGCGGTAGAACTGCTGACAACAAGCAAAATGCCGGTTGAGAAGATTCTACATGTCGTAGGATATGAGAACAGCAGTTATTTTTACAGAAAGTTTTATGACAGGGAGCATGTTACTCCGAAAGAATACCGGATCCTACATGCAAAGAAAGAGTAAGCGTTTCCTTGTTTGCCTTTTGCAGGTAAGCATAAGAAGAACCAGACAAAAGGAGTGAAAAGGTCTATGAAAGAATTTATTTATCATGGAAAAAGTGCATTGGATTATGCAAAAGAAGCGGTAGATATGATGATGCACAAGTGGGAAGCTAAGGAACTTCCACCAAAAGGGCATTTTCATTATCATCAGGGTGTGTTTTTATCAGGGGTGGAAAAAACATACGAATTATGTGGCAATGAAGCTTATTATCAGTACATAAAAGACTGGGTTGATTCTCTGATTCAGGATGATGGAACGATCAGTTCCCTGGACCCGGGCGAGCTTGATGATATTCAGGCTGGAATTCTTGTATACTTTCTTTTTTACAAAACAGGTGAGAAAAAGTATCGGGATGCATTGGAAAAGATTTATCATATGCTTCAGAAATTTCCTCGAAACAATGTAGGTGGTCTCTGGCATAAGGTAAAATGTGCCGAGCAGATGTGGCTGGATGGTCTCTATATGGCGGGACCGATATCTACACAGTGTGCAAAGGTATTTCAGGATATGAAAATGCGTGATGACGTTGTCTTTCAGGCACAGCTCATGCGAGAGAAGACAAGAGATACACAGACCGGGCTTTGGTATCATGCCTGGGATTCCATAAAGAAACAACCATGGGCAGATCAAGTTACAGGCTGCTCATCAGAATTCTGGGGCCGTTCCATGGGATGGGTTCCGGTAGCACTTCTGGAAGATACAGACTTTTTCCCTGCGGAGTACAGAGGGACAGAGATCTTTGCGGAGATGGTCAAAGAACTGATCACGACCATTGTAAAATACCAGGATGTAGAATCAGGACTGTGGTATCAGGTCCTGGATAAAGGAAGCAATGAAGGCAACTGGCTGGAATCTTCCTGTACCTGTCTGTTCGTTTCTGCAATCTGCAAGGCGGTTCGGAAAGGATATGTAGACAGACAGTACCTGACATATGCGAAGAAAGGATATCAGGGTATTATTGACAGATTGAGATATGACAATAATGGAGTAATTATAGATAATATATGTGTTGGAACAGGGGTCTGTGATTACAGAAATTATTGTGAGAGGCCAACAAGTGAAAATGATCTACACGGAGTTGGCGCATATCTGCTCATGTGCACAGAAGCACACAGAGTATTGGAAAACGACTAGAAAAGGAGGCAGACGAACAAAGAACAGACAATAGGAGAAGATATTAGAAATATTTGCATGGGATGAACCTGGTTATGACAGGAAAAAATGTAGCAAAATATGATGTAACGGGGAGGTGCAGGAATGGAATATTATCTGGCAATCGATATTGGGGCATCGAGCGGCAGACATATGATCAGCTGGCTGGAGGATGGAAAGATTCATCTGAAGGAAATCTACCGGTTTGAAAATGGGCTGATTCATAAAAATGGACATTTGTGCTGGAATATAGAGCGATTATTTGAAGAAATCCTGAATGGTCTGAAAAAGTGCAAAGAGCTTTCAATGATTCCCCAAAGTATCGGAATTGATACCTGGGCAGTTGATTTTGTAGCACTTGATCAGGAGGGAAGAATGATTGGAGATGCCGTCAGTTACAGGGACGGTAGAACTTCCGGCATAGAAAAAGATGTTTATCAGTGCATTCCGGAGGATGAGCTGTATGCACGAACAGGAATTCAAAAACAGCCGTTCAATACAATTTATCAGCTGGTGGCATTTCGGAAGCAGAATCCGGCTGACTTTCAGAAAGCAGATAAGATCCTGATGATTCCGGATTATTTTAACTATCTGTTAACCGGAGTTATGAAATCGGAGTATACCAATGCAACAACAACGCAGCTGGTCTCTCCGGAGACGAAGCAATGGGATCTTGAATTGATCCGGAAACTTAATATTCCGGAGAAAATGTTTCTTCCATTGACAAGTCCAGGAACAACAGTAGGAAGTCTGAAGAAGGAAGTGGCTGAAAGGATCGGTTTTTGTGCGCAGGTAGTGCAGACGACTACGCACGATACGGCATCAGCAGTTGCAGCAACACCTGTCTGTGATGAATCACAGAAATATATGTATTTAAGTTCAGGAACATGGTCTCTGATGGGGATAGAACTCAACAGAGCAGACTGCTCTCAGGCGAGCAGAAAACAGAATTTCACCAATGAAGGCGGTTATGAAGGAAGATTTCGATATCTGAAGAATATTATGGGGCTTTGGATGATCCAGTCTGTCCGACATGAATATGAAGATCGTTATTCATTTGCAGAGTTATGTGATTTGGCACAAGCCTGTACAGAGTTTTCGACTATTGATGTGAACGATGAAAGATTTCTCGCACCTGAAAATATGTCGGAAGAGGTCAGAAAGTATTGTAAGGAAAAAGGGCTGGCGGTACCACAGAGCATTGGGGAACTGGCAGCAGTCATTTATAACAGTCTTGCATCCTGCTATGCAGACACAGTCAAAGAAATGGAATGTATCAGGGGTGATATATTTGACTGTATTTACATAATCGGAGGCGGGTCCAATGCGGACTACTTAAACAGGTTGACCGCAAAGTATACAGGCAAGACAGTCTATGCAGGTCCGTCTGAGGCGACGGCAATCGGAAATATATTGGTACAGATGCTACGGGACGGTCTCTTCCCATCATTACAAGAGGCAAGAAAAGCAGTGTTTGCATCATTTTCGATTAAAAAATATGAGAGAGATAAATTTTAATCAGTTGATAACAGTACTAATTGGAGAAGGTATATTTATTGACAACAGGTAAAGTGGTGGTTTTTCTACACCGCGGAAAAGAGGGTATTATGGCAAAAGGGATAGTAAAGAAATGTGTAGCAACAGGAATGGCACTGGCAACAGTAGTAAGCGTATCAGCATGTGGTAGTTCAGCAACAGCATCTAATTCAGCAAAAGCGACAGATGCAGCAGTGGAGAAGCCAGAGAAAATCAAAGTCATGGCAGATACATCAGTCATCAAGGAATCGAACGGAGCACAGGCATTTTATGATCAGTTAAAGGAAGCAACTGGAATTGATGTCGAATGGATCCGTCCGGATCATTCTGGATATTACGATGCCGTTGGTAATGCATTTAATAATGAGGATGATATGCCAGATGTAGTTTATCTTTCATCAGGATATTATGCAATGTATGCAGCAAATGGCATGCTCTGGAATATGACAGATGCATGGAACAATTCTGAAGTAAAAAATTCAGGAAGACTCAAGAGCAGTGCTGATGATATTTATCAGTCTCTGATGGTAAATGGAGATGATGGACAGAAGGGACTGTATGGGCTTGCAACGATCAGTGGCGGAGGTAGTTTTACCTATGTCAGAGAATCATGGCTGAAGGCAGCTGGCTATTCCAGATCCGATGTTGAAGGGAAGACTCTCACGTTTGACCAGTATTATGAGATGCTTACAAAGATGCATCAGGCAACTGGAAAATGTGTTATTTCAGCACCTGGGTATGTCGGTGGTGATACACCATATACAAACTATCTGCCAGAATTCTATCAGAACGCGCATTATTCTTTCTATGAGAACTCAGAAGGAAAATTTGTAGATGGATTTACAGAACAGGACATGAAAGATGCACTTGGCAGAATTGCCAAAGGTGTCGCAGATGGCATCATCGATCAGGAAACGATCAATAACACAACAACAGATGCCAGAGAAAAATTCTTTGGCAGCAACACTGGTGTATTTACATATTGGGCCGGTGACTGGGCGCAGACATTACAGTCCACACTGGATTCCAGAGGAGACAGCGATTCAATGGTAATCCTTGATCCAATACAGGAACTTGGAAAATATACAGAAATTATTTCAAACTGCTGGTGCATTACTTCTACAGCAGAAAATCCGGAAGGAATCTTTGAGTACTGGCTGTCCAAAATGATGGATGGGGGAGACATCCAGACATTATGGACATATGGTGCAAAGGGAACACACTGGGATACGAAGGCTGAAACAGTGACCCTGCAGGGTAGTGATCAGTCCACGACATATGAAGAGGGAACGTTCCACTTCCTGCCATCACCGGAAAAACCTAGTGTACTGCAGCAGAAGAACGATCAGGATCCTACAGTCGCAATTTCCAACTTTACAAATGGTGATCCAGGTGAAGATGCAGTATCCAAGGTATCAAGAGATACAGAAGACTACTTCCTGGCACATGCAAAACTTGCTGATCCACTTCCATTTAATGAAGTACTTGGAGATAACATCAGTGATATTAATAAAGAGAGAAGTCTGCTTGTAGCTTCTGTCGCATCAGGATCAATGACAGTCGATCAGGCAATGACAGAATATACATCAAAAGTCGGTTCTCTTGTGCAGGAAGTCCTGGATTCCATGAATAAGTAATTTGTGGTCAAATGAACAGAATGTGTAGAAATATAAAAAATATGTAATGGAATAGCTGCACTGGCAAAAAGAATTCTGGACAGGGGCTAAGCAGGAGTTAGTGCCCAGCCAGAGTCAGCGGGACGTATGCTGTCGGAGCTATAATAGACAGCGGTCACGAAGAAATTAGTCATGACAAAAAAACATGATAGAACGGATAGATATGCTGGTGCAGGGACTAAGGGGTAGGAGTATTCTAGAAATTTAGTTACAAAAATGTATTATCGTCATTAAGAAATGGAATTATCATAATTACAAATTGTGTAATAGTGATTATGAAAAAGTGTTGTAAAACCAAAATAATAGAACTATTAGAAAAAAAGAAATAATAACCGGAGCGTCAAAATTTTCGTGTGGAGGGGAGAACTGCATGGGGATTTTGACTCTTTGGGTTATGGAAATGAGGACATTATGGAGGATATTCTTAGTAAAACATTTACCAATCCAGACGTGAAGTATCGTGTGAAACCGTTCTGGTTCTGGAACGGAGATATGAAGGAAGAGGAAATACTGTTACAACTGACAGAGATGAAAAAGCAGGGGCTTGGTGGTGCTTTTGTCTGTGCAAGGCAGGGGATGAGTGTACCATATCTGTCAGACCGATGGTTCCAGCTGATTCGTTATACTGTCGAAGAGGCAAAAAAGCTTGGACTTGAAATCTGGTTGTACGACGAATATCCATATCCAAGTGGTATGGCAGGTGGCGAAGTCCTGCTAAGACATCCAGAGGCAAAACATCAGATCTTAAAATATCAGGAGAAATACTGTCAGCCGAATGAAAAACTGGAATTAAAGTTGCCATGGGCACAGATCATCAGTGCAACAGCAATTCCGCAATATGAAGAAAATGTCTGGTCATATGAGGATCGAATCGATATCAGAACAAGTATAGGGGTTATCCAGCAGGAGGAACTCTATCAGATATCCGGATTGACAGCGTATAACAGAAAGCGTTTCTTTTCCTATGATCCAGTTCATGTGATGAACTGGAACGCTCCACAACAACATAATGGGAACACTGTAAAAAACTGGAAAGTAGAGATTTGTGTCAGTGAGGAAATGCAGGACTTTAAATATTTCGGCGGATTTTTTGATCCATGTTGTAAGGATGCGGTGGATACATTTATAGAAGTGACGCACGAACGGTATAAACAATTTCTCGGAGACGAATTTGGCAAGACAATAAAGGGCTTTTTCTCAGATGAAGTGGGACTCCTGAGCAGAATTCCATGGAGCAGCAGAGTATTAAAGGCATATCAGGATCGTTTTGGAGTGGATTTGAAGAATCTTTTGCCGGCCCTGTTCGATAAAGATTTTCCAGATTGCGATAGAATACGTTATCAGTATTTTGATTGTATTCACAAATTGTTCAGAGGCAGTTACCATGAAAATGTTGCCAAATGGTGTGAAAAGAATCATTTGATGTATGTTACGGAAGTTCCATCCATGAGAATGTCCACGCAAAGGTACAGCCATGTAATTGGTGGAGACTGTTGCCATGAAAAACTTGGTCTGCCACTGGAAACGATTTATGACAAGTATCTGCATCACTATCGTTCTAATTCAATCAGCATTGCATCGCTGGCAAGACAACTGAAAAAAGAATATGCTATGGTCGAAGCATTTCATAGTCTTGGATGGACCATGACGATACAGGATGCAAAGGCAATGATCGATTATATGGGGGTACATGGAATCAATCTTTTTAATTTTCATGCGTTCTATTATACGATCGATGGAATTACAAAGCATGATGCACCGCCATCACAGTTCTTACAGAATCCTTATTGGAAATATTATCATTTTCTGGCAGACTACACAGCAAGAGTCAGCGCATTTAATAAACTGACACAGTCGGTTACAGATGTTGCAGTCTTAAATCCGGATGAGTCCTTGTGGATATGTGAAGGCAATCCGTTCCATGGATATGGTTATGGGGGCAATGATCAGAATGAAAAAGAACTTTGTGAGGCAATTAGAAATGCATGGAGTACGATCTGCAAGACAATCCTGTTCCATCAATGTGCATATGAACATCTGGATGGGGATCTGATGACAGAAGGAACAGTCAGTGATGGAACACTGACGCTTGGCGATGCCCGGTATCATGTGCTGGTCATTCCACCAGTGGTCGCAATAACAAAAGCAACAGCTGAAAAGATCCTGGAATTTTTACAATCTGGCGGAACCGTGATCGCAGTTGGAAAACTGGAACACAGACAAATAGAGGGATTGAATATTGAAAATTGCTTTACTGAGATTGAAAAAGAGGATGGCTTTATTCGAATCGAAGGAGAGTTCGCACTTACAGAATCCATGGAAGAAAGACTGATTTCAGAAATCAGAAAACACAGTTCGACACAGCTGCAGGTTTCTGTTGTTACAGGTGATAGAAAAGAAATTATGGTATCCTGCCGCGAAAATGAGAACGGCAATCAGATGCTCTACATCAATAATCATTATAATCAGACAGCAGTTGTTGAGATCAGAACAGTCTCACAGGAACCGATTACAGAACTTATAAAGTGGAGCCTAGAAGATGGAACACAGAAAAAATCAGTGTTCCAGGATGATAGAAAAGATTCTGACAGGTTACAGATCAAGCTTCAGCCATATGAAAGTATGATCCTTGAAGTGCCTGTACATAAATCTGTGAAGATTGCAGAATGTAAAATAAAGAGCAGGGAATCGACTATATGTAAGGATCAGTGTGCGGATGAGAGAGATCTTCAGAATGCACAGGCTGCAGGAAATGAACAAGTACAGATGACAGATGCCTCTAAGTGGGATCTGCAGGATGGAATATATAGTAGAACACAGCCGAAACTGATAATTGACACAGGACGGGAACACGCATATTCACTGGAAAAGAGTAATGTTTTCCGAATGGATGAGTTTGAATTATCACTGAATCAGAAGGAATGGATAACGGTAGAAGCAAAACCATTTATTGAGCAGATGGCAGAGCATAATATCATACCATCAGAAGCAATGGAATTCTACAGTGAATTTGGTACACCTAGAAAAATGAAGATTCATTATCCACTGTTATTGCATTTTAAAACGACATTTTCTGTGACGGAATTGGCAGAGCACTACGAACTCATGCATGATAAAAAAGGTATCCGTGGAGAATATCAGATTATACTGAATGGAAACATACTGGATGCAGCAAATGAACAGCATGCAAGAATTACAGATTTCTGCAACCGTGTTTCAGATATTACCGACTTCATCAGACAGGGGGAAAACACGCTGGAGATTCAGGTGAAGGCACTGGATGATGAGTGTGGAATAACAGATCCAATTTATATTCTTGGGGATTTTTCAGTGGATGCAGCAGCTATATCAATCGGACAGGAAGTGTTGTGTACAGATTTGAATCGTCCTGTTTTAAAGAACAGTCCTTATTACAGTGGTACAATTAACTGGAAGACGAGCGTGGAAATAGCAGATTCTGACTTTACCTCGCATAAAGGAGATTGTATTCTTGCAGCACTAAAAGGATATTATAACTATGGCTGCGTGGAACTTATGGTCAATGGAAAATATCAGGATACCCGTTGTTTTGCTCCATATGAGTTCTGTGTACAGACAAAAGATCTAATCAAAGGAAACAATGAAATCGAGTTGAGGGTGACCAATACATTATCCAGCATGCTGGAGGGAACCTGGTTCGATTATGATAATCATATAACGAAGACTGTGACACAGCGATAGGAGAGTCGTATTCCGTTAGTACGAACTTACTCGTATGAGAGAGTCTCCTTACAAAATTATACAAAAATGTTTTGATATTCTGTAACTTGTATGCTATAATTAGGAGAGTTTATGAACATAGGAGGTATCGTTGTGAAACATATTAAAACAATCAGTAATCGCGTTTTGAAAGATACAATGAAACATGGCGGATGTGGCGAATGTCAGACTTCATGCCAGTCAGCATGTAAAACATCTTGTACAGTAGGTAATCAGAGCTGCGAAAACAAAAATAACTAATTTTTATAAGAGAGTGTTAAGCAGTAGTCAACACTCTCTTATTAATTTTTTAATGAAAGGTAACAAAGAAAATGGTACACCAGTACAAAAATAACGGATATAATATATTACTTGATGTTAACAGTGGTTCCGTTCATGCTGTTGATGAAATCGTATACGACATCGTACCTCTGTTTGAGGAAAACACAGTAGATCAGATTGTTGATCAGTTAAAAGATAAATACACAGAAGCAGATCTCAGAGAAGCCTGTGATGAGATTAACGAACTGAAAGAAGCAGGAATGCTTTTTACAGACGATATATATGAAGATTACATAGAAGATATTACAAAGAACAGACAGCCAGTCGTAAAGGCATTATGTCTGCATATTGCACATGACTGTAACCTTGCATGTAAATACTGTTTTGCAGAAGAAGGCGAATATCATGGCAGAAGAGCTCTTATGAGCTTTGAAGTTGGTAAGAAGGCACTTGACTTCTTAGTAGCTAATTCAGGAACAAGAAGAAATCTGGAAGTGGATTTCTTTGGCGGTGAGCCAACTATGAACTGGGAAGTTGTAAAGCAGCTTACAGAATATGGTAGAAGTCTGGAAGAAGCAAACAACAAGAAATTCAGATTTACACTGACAACAAATGGTATTCTTCTCAATGAAGAAATGCTTGAATTTGTAAATAAAGAAATGGGCAATATCGTTCTTAGTATCGATGGTCGTAAAGAAGTAAATGACCGTATGAGACCTACAAGAAATAATCATGGCAGCAGCTATGACATTATTATGCCTAAGTTCAAAAAGGTTGCGGAGAGCCGTAATCAGAACAATTATTACGTAAGAGGAACATTTACACATAACAATCTTGACTTCTCAAAGGATGTTCTTCATTTTGCTGACGAAGGATTTGAACAGATCTCTGTTGAACCTGTTGTTGCTCAGCCAGAAGAACCTTATGCAATCAGAGAAGAAGATATTCCTCAGATTCTTGAAGAATACGATAAACTGGCAGCAGAAATGGTCAAGAGAAAGAAAGCCGGCAACGGTTTCAACTTCTTCCACTTTATGATTGACTTAAATGGTGGTCCATGTGTTGCAAAGAGACTTTCTGGATGTGGTTCAGGATGTGAATATCTGGCAGTAACACCTTGGGGTGATTTTTATCCTTGTCATCAGTTCGTTGGACAGGAACAGTTCATTATGGGTAATGTTGATGAGGGTATCGTTAGAAACGACATCAGAGAAAAATTCAGATGTTCTAACGTATATACAAAGAAAAAATGTAAGGATTGTTTTGCAAAATTCTATTGTAGCGGTGGATGTGCAGCAAATTCTTATAATTTCCATGGCGATATCAATGACGCTTATGACATTGGGTGTGAATTGCAAAGAAAAAGGGTTGAATGTGCAATTATGATCAAGACAGCTTTGGCACAGGACTAGGACTATATGGAGGAGTAGATTAACATGAAGTATGATTTGAAGAAGAAAATTATTTATTCGATTCTCATAGTTGCAATGCTCGTTGGTTTTTCAACTATTGCATACTTTGGAATTGGCGATGAAAGTCATTCCGGCAGCGCATCAGACATCAAGCTGGGACTTGACCTCGCAGGCGGTGTTAGTATTACCTATCAGACAGTAGAGGAAAATCCTAGTGAACAGGATTTAACAGATACAGTGTACAAGCTTCAGAAACGTGTGGAAACATACAGTACAGAAGCAGAAGTATACAAAGAAGGTTCTGACAGAATTAATGTCGAAATCCCAGATGTAACAGATGCAAACTCTATTCTTGAAGAACTTGGTACTCCAGGTTCTCTGGAATTCCTTGATTCTACAGGATATCAGGCAAAAGTAGCTGGCGATGATTATACAGCTCTTCTGACAGGTTCTGATATTAAGACAGCATCTGCATACAAGGATTCATCTAGTACAACGACTGATCAGTATGGTGTACAGCTTGAGTTTACAGACGATGGTGCAACAAAATTCGCTGACGCTACAGCAGCAAATATCGGAAGTATCATTTATATTGTATACGATGGTAAAGTAGTAAGTTATCCAACAGTTGAACAGGAAATTACAGGTGGTAGCGCAGTTATCAATAAGATCTCTTCTTATGAAGATGCGGACAACCTTGCAACATACATCAGAATCGGTTCTATTCCTCTGGAATTAAAAGAAGTTCGTTCTAATGTAGTAGGTGCAAAACTTGGACAGGAAGCAATCAACACAAGCCTTATGGCAGCACTTCTTGGTTTGATTCTTTTATGTGCATTTATGATTGTTGTTTACAGACTTCCAGGTGTTGTAGCAACTATTTCACTGATCATCTATGTGGCAATGTCAGTTATTCTGATCAGTGTATATGAAATAACACTTACCTTGCCAGGTATAGCCGGTATCGTTCTTTCAATTGGTATGGCGGTTGATGCGAATGTCATTATCTATTCCCGTATCAGAGAAGAAATCGGTGCAGGCAAGACAGTTGAAAATGCTGTAAAACTTGGTTATTCAAAAGCGTTATCAGCAATTGTCGATGGTAACATCACAACACTGATCGCGGCAGCAGTACTTGGCATTAAAGGTTCAGGTAGTGTTAAGGGATTTGCCCAGACACTTGCATTAGGTATTATCGTATCTATGTTCACAGCACTTGTTGTATCAAAGATCGTTATGAAGTTATTCCTTAACTTTGGCCTTACAAATCCAAAGCTTTATGGTCGTACGGTCCACAAGAAGTCATTTGATTTCTTAAGTAAGAAGAATATCTGCATGGTCATTTCTTCTATCGTGATCCTGTGTGGACTTGGCATCATGGTATTCAATGGTGCATCTGGTAACAAGATGCTCAATTACAGCCTTGAATTCGTTGGTGGTACATCTACAACAGTTACATTTAATGAAGATCTGTCACAGAGTGATATTGATGCGACAGTAATTCCTGTAATCAGAGATGCGATCGGTGATACCAATGTACAGCAGCAGAAAGTAAATGATAGTACACAGGTAATCTTTAAGACAAAGGAACTGGATCTTGAAACAAGAGAAGCATTGAACAAAGCACTTGAAGAAAATTTCCAGATCGATGCTGAAAAGATCACTGCAGAAAGTATCAGCTCAACAGTAAGTAATGAAATGCAGAGAGATGCTGTGATTGCAGTAATCCTTGCTACAATCTGTATGTTGATCTATATCTGGTTCAGATTTAAGGATATTAAGTTCGCGACCAGTGCCGTTATTGCATTGTTACATGATGTATTAGTCGTACTTGGTTTCTATGCAGTCGCAAGAGTATCTGTTGGTGGTACATTTATTGCATGTATGCTGACTATTGTTGGTTACTCAATCAATGGTACAATCATTATCTTCGACCGTATCAGAGAAAATTTAAAGACTGCTACGGATAAGACAGATATTAAGGAACTTGTTAACTCATGTATTACTTATACACTGACTAGAACTGTAAATACATCACTGACAACATTTATTATGCTGTTCACACTGTTTGTATTTGGTGTTTCATCAATCAGAGAATTTGCTCTTCCACTTATGGTCGGCATTATCTGTGGTGCATATTCATCAATCTGTATTACAGGTGGTCTCTGGTATACAATGAGAAGCTACTCTTTAAGAAAAAAAGCAAAGAAAGTAACTGCAAAGTAATCGCTTGACTTGCTCATAAAATATAGGACTAATTAAGAACTACAGATTTGATGGTGACTTTCAATACAGAAAGTTGTCATCAGATCGTAGTTCTTTTTTGTTGTTTTCTATATACATTTAGCGATCTACTAGGCAGAGTAGATAAGATTAGGGATATTAGTCCATAAAGACCAGAATAGATTAGATGGGACAAGATAAGGGGAGATCGGCTCAGATTAGGATAGAACGTATTAGGGTGAGATCGGATTAGATTGGATGGCTTAGATTTGATCCAATTAGGTATGCACAGATTAGATTCGTCCAGAACAGTTAAAATCTGAGTAGTCAAAATCAGCGTAGGGATAGCATTTTTTAATCCCGCGATCGGCTCATTTACAGTTGTGTGCGAAAAATGGCCACTTCTGTAAAAATCAACTATCTAATTTGCAAAATATGTTGAAACGTGACCGAATAAATGTTATATTGTACATTGGAATTGGTAGAAAAAGGAAAATTATTCTAGATCTCATTCCTATTGGAGTGTTTGCAGAGCAATCTGCAGAGAGGAAAAAATATGACGAAAAATGAAATAATAGAGAAGAGTAAAAAAGAGTCGGATCGGTTGGTTCTTAAGGCATTTAAGATAGGACTTTTTTTATTGATTGTGGACTTTATCTTTGTAGCGTGTAAACATGGATTTCAGCTCGCACCTAAATATTATCTGCTGGCGGCTGGAATTCCAGTATGTTTGATCCCAATATTGTACTATAAATTCAGTGCAGAGCAGAAGTGCTTTGTAAAGATTGCTTTTGTGTGCCTTGAATTTGTAACACTGGCTGTATTTACAAGTTCCTGGCTATATGCATCTATGATGTGGGTGTTATCCTTTGCTATTTCTGGATTGTATTTTGATGAAAAGCAGGTAAAGAGACTGATGGGAATCAAGATTCTATTGGTTATAATAGCTGGATTTTTGATCGTCAGATTATATCCTGGATATACTATTGAGGTCAGTATAAAATCATCTATATTTACGGCGGTGTACTTTACACTGCAGATTATTATGATCGGTTATCTCTTCATCTGTATTACAAAGAAATCTATGACAATTTTTGCGCAATCAGTGGAACAAAGTAAAAAGGTCAATCAGTTGTATCAGAAAACTTTGGATAGTGCACAGAATATTAACATGACAGTGAATAATCTGTATAACGATATCAACCAGGGAACTGCATCAGTAGAAGAAATCAGCAACACTGGCAACGAAATTGCAGGTAAGGCTAAAACGATGGCACAAAATGCACAGAAGAGCAGTCGTGCAATTTCCTCAATGTATGATAAGCTGAATGAAACATCTGAAAATTCCGCATCGATTGTACAGTTGACAAATCAGATGAAGGAAGTAACCGGAGTTAATCGAAATAATATAGGGGAATTAAGTGAAAAGGTCGGACAAATTGCGGATTCAAATCACCAGTCAGAGGTGATTTTCAATCAATTGATTGAAAGTACAAGACAGATCGAAGAGGCGCTTAAGGTAATCAATGATGTGTCAGAACAGACAAATCTGCTGGCACTGAACGCTTCAATTGAGGCCGCTAGAGCAGGCGAGGCTGGTAGAGGATTTTCTGTTGTCGCAACGGAAATTAATAATCTAGCAAAGCTTTCAGGGGAATCCTCTGCGAATATTAGTACGATCATAGAAAAAATTAATTCTAATACAGAAGATTCAATGAAGGCGATACATCATACAGAGCATATTATCTCAGATAACCTTTCTACAATTGCAGAAACAAGACAGGATTTTGATAAATTAGATGCATTTCAGGGAAGTGTTATTGAAAAGATTATGGAATCACAGAAGCTTATGCAGGAACTCAGGGAAAAAATGGCTGGTGTACAGTCAGGAGTCGATCTGACAAAGAGCGAATGTGAACAGACTTCAAATGGTATGACAGAAATTTCAGAACTTCTGGATGAACTCAATGGTGCATTTGAAAATATCGTAACCTATGCGGGGGAACTGCATAGCCAGTCAGGAGAACTGAGCGAAAAGAATGCATAGACCAGGAAGTGTAAACTATAAATTTATTATAAGGACGCATGTTTTCAGTAAATGAAGGCATAGCGTCTTTTATTTATGTTAAATAATGTCGAAAGATGTTGAAAAAACATACCATAGAATGGTAGAATATTCCTAGGGTAACAATTTATATGTAAGGAGGAGAGGAATTACAAAAAGACCGGGATAAATATTGAGTTTGAGGAGGTTCGTTATGTCAAAAGTAAGAAATATCAAGTTAAAGGTGAAATTAATTATTTTATGTATTTACGTATTTGCTATGGGCGGTTATGGGTTGCTTTGTGGTACCGTGGGAATGGGGTATCTTACAAGAGATGCAATGACATTTATGGGAGAGACGGTTGAGCAGTCCACGACGCTCGATCAGGAAACGAAAGCGCAGATTCAGGAATTTAAGACGAAATTAAATAATGATAAAAATACAAGACAACACAGATTCTTTATTATTATGACAGTGCTTTTTATTCTGACATTGATCAATCTGATCTACATTATTTTGGATGTTATAAAAACGGTGAAAGAGGATACGGAATATGCAATTCTGCTTGCTAATGGAGATTTCTCCAAGGATATAAAAGAGCAGAATATGGATAGACTGGATGAGCTTGGTGCACTGGGCCAGGGGTTGAACCAGATCAAGACCAATATGCATCAACTTGTTCATCAGATTCAGACAGAGGTAACGAATCTGGATGGTGTTGTAAGTGCGACAAAAGAGAATCTGGAAACTGTTGTTACAGATGTAGGAGAAGTTACAGATTTAACACAGCAGCTTGCAGCTGGAAATGAGGAAACAGCGGCATCAGCAGAGCAGGTAAATGTGATGGCACAGGAAATTGATACAGTAGCAAGAAATATTGCAGAACGAGCACAGGATGGTGCAGGACGTGTCAGTGAAATTCATAAACGTGCCGAAATGACAAAGACCGATGTTGTGGAGCAGCGTGCACATACCAGAAAGATGAATAGTGAAATTGAAGAAAGTCTGACAGTTGCCTTACAAAATGCAAAAGTTGTGGAGCAGATCGGTGTGCTGGCAGAAACGATTATGGATATTTCGAACCAGACAAATTTACTTTCTCTTAATGCTTCGATTGAAGCTGCCAGAGCAGGCGAAGCAGGAAAAGGATTTGCAGTTGTTGCGGATGAAATTCGAAATCTTGCAGAGCAGTCATCGAATACAGTTGGCAATATTCAGGAAGTTACGCAGAAAGTCACAGAGGCAGTGACAAATCTGACGGAAGACTCCGAAAAATTGTTACAGTTCGTAAGCAAAGATGTAGCAGGAAGCTTTGATAAGTTCGAAGAAATGGCTGATTCCTACAATGATGATGCGCAATATGTAAATGATCTGATTTCTGACTTTAGTGCAGTATCGCAAGAATTACTGGCATCTATTGATGGCGTTAGCAATGCAGTCAATGATGTTAG
Organism: uncultured bacterium; assembly: GCA_905215405.1. GTDB lineage: Bacteria > Bacillota > Clostridia > Lachnospirales > Lachnospiraceae > CAJMQE01. The sequence goes on along the minus strand of CAJMQE010000039.1, from coordinate 8,860 downwards.
TCAGGCATCAACAGAGGGCGCACAGAATACAACGGATATTGCCCAAAATACGATTGCAATTAAGGAAGAGATGCAGCGGATGAGTGACCAGATGCAAAAAGTCAATCAGACGTGTACAGAACTTACAACAGACGTAGAACGTTTTGTTGTAGAATAGAAATTTTTAGATGATAGAAAAGAAGCAGGTACTCTGTAATCTTTTGCAAACCCCAATAGGCTGGTTCGCAAAAGATTACAGGATGCCTGTTTTTTTGTTTTAAATAAATACATTTACCAAGTTCAATAATTTCCTGATGATTAATAGGCTGGTTTGAGATATAATAGAATACTGGATATAAAAATACAGAGAAAAGGAACTTGTTCGTGTAAATAAGAGCTAGGATTGCGAAAAAATGATTTCTGAACTAGTGTCAATATATCAATAGATAAGATCTAAGAAAGTGGATAAAAATGAGTATTTGGAAAGTATATGCGAAAAAAGCAGATTTTAATGGAATAGGGAAAAAATATGGGATTGATCCTGTATTGGCTAGAATTATTAGGAACAGAGATATTACCGATGAAAAGGAAATCGATATGTATATGAATGCAGATCTGGGCAGACTGCATGACCCCACGTTGATGAAAGATATGGTCAAATGTGTAACGATTCTGAAAGAAAAGATCGGGGCAGGTAAAAGAATTCGAATTATCGGCGATTATGATATCGATGGAATCTGTTCCATTTACATATTACTGAGTGGACTCAGAAAATGTGGAGCTGATGTAGATTATGTAATTCCGCATAGAATTACAGATGGATATGGGATTAATGAACATTTGATTCAGAATGCATACGAGGAAGGAATCGACACGATCATTACCTGTGATAATGGTATTGCGGCAATTGAACAGATCGCCTATGCAAAAAAGCTCGGTATGACGATGCTGGTAACGGATCATCATGATATTCCGTATACAGAAGATGAGCAGGGAAGACATTTCTTAAGTTCAGAGGCAGATGCAATTGTAAACCCCAAACAGCCTGATTGTCCGTATCCGTTTAAATTACTCTGTGGAGCAGGAGTAGCATTTAAACTGGTGCAGGTATTATACCGGGAAATGGGATTTGATCATCCATCGGGAATGGATGAATTGCTGGTATTTGCGGCGATTGCAACTGTTGGGGATATTGTAGACCTTCGGGAAGAAAACAGAATTATTGTAAAAAACGGGCTGGAAAGAATTAAAAAAATACATAATAAAGGGTTGGATGCACTGATTCAGCAGTGTGGTATTGATGTGGATCATATTAGTGCCTATCACATCGGGTTTGTGATTGGCCCATGTCTGAATGCCAGCGGTCGTCTGGATACAGCAAAACGTGCCTTGGAAATGCTACTGGAACAAGATGCGGATGCAGCGGCTGAAAAAGCCGGAGATCTGAAGGCACTCAATGACGAACGAAAAGATATGACGATGGATGAAACAAAGAAAGCAATCGAGTTGGTAGAAAGTTCTGAACTCAGAAATGACAATGTACTGGTCGTGTTTTTACCGGGCTGCCATGAAAGTATCGCTGGTATTATTGCGGGCCGCCTACGTGAACATTTTTACAAGCCGTCTATCGTATTGACGAGAGCAGAGGAGGGAGTGAAAGGTTCGGCTAGATCTATTGAGGGCTATAATATGTTCGAAGAATTGAATAAATGTGCCGGACTGCTGACAAAATTCGGCGGACATCCAATGGCAGCAGGAATGTCACTTCCAGAGGAAAATGTAGAGAAACTTCGTCGTGGTCTTAATGATTATGAGGAAATGACAGAGGAAGATCTGACTCCAGTTACTTGGATCGACGTACCAATGCCAGTGGATTATGTAACGATGGATTTTGTAAATCAGCTGTCGGTGTTGGAGCCATTTGGAAAAGGAAATGAGAAACCGGTATTTGCAGATCGAAAATTATTGGTCAGAAATAGTTTCTTGATAGGAAAGAATAAAAATGTTCTCAAGATGTCTCTTGAAAATGAGAGAGGATACCTGGCTGAGGCGATTTCGTTCAGAGTGGAAGAAGGGACTGAAATTCCAAAACGTGGGGACGTGATTTCGATTATGTATTATCCGGGGATAAATGAATATAATGGAAGGACGAGTTTGCAGTATATCGTAATGGAGTGGCGCAATGCATGACCTTTTGTGGAACACACTTTCGTTCTGCTGCGGCGTAACGGTACTAGGGCTGTAAAGGACACAGCCCAAGGACCGACGTCCTCGCAAAGGTTCCTCAAAAGGTAATGGATTGCGCAGAAAGGTGCTCGCCGGAGGCTTGCTAGGTGCGTGAAGGGGGACGGCGACTGCCGGAGGCAGCGCCTGGGGAGTGGCGCAATGCATAACCTTTTGTGAAACACACTTTCGTTCTGCTGCGGCGTAACGGTACTAGGGCTGTAAAGGACACAGCCCAAGGACCGACGTCCTCGCAAAGGTTCCCCAAAAGGTAATGGATTGCGCAGAAAGGTGCTCGCCGGAGGCTCGCTAGGTGCGTGAAGGGGACGGCGGCTGCCGGAGGCAGCGCCTGGGGATGATATGCTTGGAATCGCAATGCATGATATTTCGTCGGCTGCCTTTTCGTGATTTTTATAGTGACAGGTATTTATAATATTCGAATCGAATTGTAGGCTTATGTGAAAATCACAAATGAATTTCAAGTTGACACATGTCTACAACGATAGTAAAATTAGATGTAAATGTAAAAAAACAGATTAGTTTACATAAATCAATCAGAAATGGAGAATAGAGTATGAGATTAGGTATCAGAGCACATGATGTGAAGTATGCACCAATAGATGAATTAATTCCCAATATACATAATCAGGGATTTAAATGCATGCACATTGCATTAAAGAAATCAATCAAGGAATTCAAACCAACAATTGAGACAATGACACCAGGTCTTGCCATGCACATAAAAGAATTATGCGCAGACAATAAAGTAGATGTTGCTGTACTTGGTTGCTATCTGAACCTTTGCAATCCTGACCCTGAGCAGCTGGCACAGATCATGGAACAGTATAAGGCACATATTCGTTTTGCAAGTATCCTGGGCTGTGGCGTAGTGGGTACGGAGACAGGTGCTGTAAATACAGAATATAAGTTTGAACCGGCAAATCATTCAGAGGAAGCACTTCAGATCTTTATTAAGAATGTGACACCGATTGTGGAATATGCGGAAAAGATGGGCGTTATCTTTGCAATCGAACCAGTTTATAAGCATGTAGTCTATAACCTGGAAAGAGCAAGAAAGGTTCTTGATGCCATCAATTCTCCAAATCTGCAGATCATCTTTGATCCAGTAAATGTTCTGTCACTTGACAATATCAAAGATCAGGATGCAATTATTCAGCAGGCATTTGATCTGCTTGGAAATGATATTGCTGTTGTTCACGCAAAAGATTTTGTTGTGGAAGGTGATGAAATCAAATCCATCGCAGCAGGTACAGGCGGGCTTAATTACAGACTGTTGTTAAAACTGATCAAAGAACATAAACCATATATCCATGTTACACTTGAAAATACGGTCCCTGAAAATGCGATCGCAACCAGAGAGTTCATGGAAAAGACTTATGCAGAAGTCTGATGATGCTATGTTCCATACCGGCTTTCGAGTCGTATGGTTTGAATATAATGGAGGAATTTAAGAAATGAAAAAAGTAGAAGAATATGTAAGAAGTATCCCTGATTTTCCTAAGGAAGGCATTATTTTCAGAGATGTAACCAGTGTGTTACAGGATGCAGATGGTCTTCATCTCGCAATCGATAATATGCAGGAATTATTAAAGGATGTAGATTTTGATCTTGTCCTTGGACCAGAATCAAGGGGCTTCATTTTTGGTGTGCCTATTGCTTATAACATGCACAAACCATTTATTCCAGTTAGAAAGAAAGGTAAATTACCTTGTGAAACAGTATCTGTTGAATATGCACTTGAATATGGTACAGCAACAATTGAAATCCATAAAGATGCAATCAAACCTGGTCAGAAAGTTGTTATTATCGATGATCTTATGGCAACTGGTGGAACAACAGAAGCAATCATCAAGCTTGTAAAAGAACTTGGTGGTGAAGTTGTCAAAGCTGTATTCTTAATGGAACTGCAGGGACTTAATGGCCGTGATAAGTTGACAGGAACAGTAGTTGACTCTGTTATTAAGTACGAAGGTAAATAGGATAGGAACCGGCGTAAGGTTCTTCTCTGTTTTATGATTAGGCAGGTTTGTAACGGAACGTAAAAGAAGTGTAAACTTCTGGAAAATATGATATAATTAGCCTGGTGGCTGCCATGTGATTTAGCTGGTAGTGACCAGGCTTTTTTATGTAAGCAGTTACTGTTTAGATAAGCAAAAGCAAGAATGGAGGAAACTGCTAACCAATGCAATTCATAGCAGGTTGAAACCGGAATAAAGATACGAAAAGCTGAAACGAATTACCGATAAATCTTTTTATGGACAGGAAATAGTAGAAAGCTCTTTGCTGTATGGAGAGGAGTAAAAAAACTGGATTATGAGAATTATAAACAGATATTTAAAACCGTATTACTGGCGTATGGCTGGCGGGTTCGCGGTTAAATTTTTCGGAACTGTCATGGATCTGCTCTTACCATGGATACTGGCGTATATTATTGATGAAGTAGTTGTGCAGAATGATATCAATAAAGTCTTACTATGGGGGCTGGTGATGTTGCTCTGTGCTATTTGTGCTGTGCTTGGCAATGTGATTGCAAATAGGATGGCGTCAGCGGTCGCGAGAGATTCGGCCAGAACGATCAGAAATGATCTGTTCAGAAAGATACAGGATCTTTCCTGTAATCAGGTGGATCATTTTACAGAAAGTTCACTGATCTCGAGAATGACAACAGATACGTATAACCTGCATAATTTTATAGGCAGAATGCAGAGACTCGGAGTCAGAGCACCGATTCTGTTGTTTGGTGGAATTGTGGTCACTATGACACTGGATCCGGTCCTTTCGCTGATTTTGATCGCTACACTTCCATTTCTTGGAATCGTGGTATTCTTTGTATCAAAAAAAGGGGTGCCGCTTTATAGTGAACAGCAGACAGCAGCAGATAAGCTGATTAGAAAGGTAAGAGAAAGTATTACTGGAATCCGTGTATTGAAGGCACTTTCTAAAACTGCATATGAAAAAGGCGAATTTGAAAAGATCAATTCGAATGTGGTAAGGAAAGAGAAAAAAGCTGGGATGATCATGGCAGTAACGAATCCAGTCATGAACTTTCTTTTAAATATGGGATGGGTCGTATTGATCGTTGTTGGCGCGTACCGTGTCAATGCGGGATTGACTCAGCCAGGAAAGATCATTGCATTTTTAACATATTTTACAATTATTCTGAATGCGATGCTTTCCATTACGAGAATATTTGTAATGTATTCCAAGGCAAGTGCTTCTGCTTACCGAATTGGTGCGGTCTTAGACGAATGCAGGGATCTGCAGCAGATAGACCAGGTGTATGCAGAGGAAGTGGAACAGAAAGCATGCATGGAACGTAATGGTCAGGAAGAGATCGCTTTTGAAAATGTCACATTTTCATATAATGGCAAGATGAATAATGTGGAAAATGTGAGCTTTGAGTTGGAAAAAGGGCAGACACTTGGGATTATCGGCGCGACTGGATCAGGAAAGACGACACTGGCCAACCTGATGATGCGTTTTTATGACGCAGATAGTGGCTCTGTCAGAATTGCAGGCCAAGATGTCAGAAAGTATACACAGGAAGAACTACATCAGAAGTTCGGTGTTGTATTCCAAAATGATACGTTGTTTGAAGATACAGTTTATGAAAATATTAACCTGGGCAGAAATATTGATCACAAAACAATACAGCAGGCAGCTGGAATTGCACAGATTCACGATCATATTGAGTCAATGGAAAATGGATATGATTCATTTGTTGCAATTAAAGGTGCAAATATGAGCGGAGGACAGAAACAGCGTCTTTTGATCGCAAGGGCACTTGCCAATCACCCTGAAATCCTTATTTTGGATGATTCCTCGAGTGCACTGGATTATAAGACGGATGCGCTGATGAGAAATGAGATCAGGAAGCAGTTTTTGGATACAACAATTGTAATTGTTGCACAACGTGTCAGCTCTGTGATGAATGCAGATAGGATTCTGGTCATTGATGAAGGTAAAATCATTGCACAGGGGACACATGAAGAATTGTTAAAGAATTGCGAAGAATATAAGAATATCAGTCAGCTACAGCTTGGAACTGAGGCAGTGTCCTAACGACAGCCATCATTTTCATTTGGATGCGGTTCAGAGGACATGCAGTAATTAAAAAAAGCTTCCTGCAGGTAACAGATCAAAATCAAGATCTGCCACTTGCGGGAAGCTTTTTTGTTCGTTGGAATTCCTTTGAATCAGATGGATGAAAAACCTTTGCCGAATACTTCGCTTGTACTGGAAACGGAAATAAATGCATTCAGGTTATTTTTATGTATGTAATTTCTTAATTCAAGTGCCTGTCTTTTAGAGACGGTCGTAAAAACGATATATTTCTGTTTGTTGCTGTACGCACCAGTCGCAGCAGAAACAGTAGCGCCTTTATGAAGATCATGTGTGATGTAATCGCAGAGCTGTGTCGCATCATCACAGATGATCGTCAGGGATTTACAAAGATTGATGCTGTCAATGATATCATCAATCATGAATGATTTTACAGTGAGACCAACAAAAGAGAATAATGCGGTCTTTATATCGAACACAAAGCAAGCTACGATAATCATGACCAGGTCTGTTAAAAATAGTGCAATACCGATATCTTTTACTTTCGTATATTTTTTTAACAGCATGGCGAGTACATCGGTACCCCCACTGGATGCTCCAATATTAAAAAGAAGTGCGGAACCGATAGCTGGAAGTGCAATCGCAAATAATAACTCGAGCATTGGTTCGTTGGATAGGGGAGCACTCATTGGATAGATCTTTTCGAATACGACCAGGAGCAGTGAGAGCAGGATGCTCGCATAAGTTGTTTTGATCGCGAATTCTCTTCCCAGAAATATAAGACCAATAACAAGCAGGATCATATTAATGACCAGTGTAAAATTACTGGCAGAAATTGGAAAAGCTTCTGCGATAACAACTGCGAAACCTGTGACGCCTCCGAAACAAAAATTATTCGGGAATTTGAAGAAATAAATTCCTATTGCCATAATGAAAATACTAAGGCTGATCATCAAATAATTTTTCAGTGTTTTCATGACTTTTTACCTCGTTTGTAAGTGTCAAATTTATTGAATTTTCAAATTTGCAATGTAAGTTTAATCCCCTCTATTCTGTTTGTCAATTTAAATACCGATTCTTAACAAATTTTAAGGAAAACCACGATGTTATTTAAGCTTGTTTTATTATGATAGAACCAAGTTCTAAGAGAACCAGACAAAAGTAATATAGGTTTCGCGAGAGGATCTAACCATTCTTTCGTAGGCAGGAGCTGTGAACTGCGCTAATCTGCACAGACCTGCAAATTTGAAATTAAGAAGCGCAGAAATGGAGGCAATTATGGATATTTTAAGACCTGCTGTAGCAGGAACATTAGAATCAAGCGATGCTCAGGTAACCGTAGAGCCAGGAACAGGAAAAGTTGATTTAACATTAGAAAGTGCTGTTATTAATCAGTACGGCAATCAGATTAAGAAAGTGATCATGCAGACACTCAACAATCTCGAAGTATCTAATGTAAAGATTACAGTTGTTGATAAAGGTGCTTTAGATTGCACACTGAAAGCCAGAGTTGAAGGAGCTATTTTCCGTTCTGTAGATCAGACTGAAAATATTCCATGGGGAGGTGCAATAAAATAATGAATCCAAATAAGAAAAGATTAAGAAGAACAATGATGTTTTTAAATGCTCAGAAACCATCATTAATCAAAGATCCATATATTTACAGCCCAGATTCCATTATGCTGGATCTGGAAGATGCAGTAGCTCAGAGCCAGAAAGACGCAGCAAGATTTTCACTGTATCATGCATTACAGGAAATCGATTATCGTGGAGTTGAACGTGTTGTACGTATCAATGGCCTGGATACTCCATACTGGAAAGAAGATATCCGTGTTTGCGTAGCTGGTGGTTGTGATGCAATTCGTATCCCTAAGACAGAAAGCGCACAGGACGTAAAAGCAGTTGAAGAATTAGTTCTTGCAGCTGAAAAAGAATTTGGTCGTGAAGAAGGTTCAACACTTCTTATGGCAGCTCTTGAATCAGCAAGAGGTGTTATGAAAGCTCTTGAAATCTGTGAAGCATCAGACAGAATGTTTGGTATTGCTTTATCAGGTGGAGATTATACAAAAGATTTACAGACACATATCACAGGTACAGGCGTTGAACTTATGGGCGCAAGACAGAACATGGTCATTGCAGCAAGAGCAGCAGGCGTACAGTGCTTCGATACAGTTTATACAAATCTTGATGATGCAGAAGGATTTAAGAAAGATGTTGAAACAATCCATCTGATGGGATTTGATGGTAAATCAATCATTAACCCAAGACAGATCCATGTCGTACATGAAATCTATACACCAACACAGAAAGATATCATCTTTGCTGAAAAGGTTGTTAGAGAAATCGATGAAAAGAGTAAATTAGGTATCGGCGTATTTACAGTAGATGGTAAGATGATCGATATCGCATTCTATGACGGTGCAAAACGTACAATCGAACTTGCAAAAGCATCAGGCGTTTATAAGGGGGAATTGTAAAATGATTAATGCAGTAGGAAGAGATATTCCAGAAGAAATTATTAAAGCAACTGGAAAGGAAGTTTTCCAGGGCGTTCATTACAGAGATGGTTATGAAT
>CAJMQE010000038.1 GCA_905215405.1 uncultured bacterium | reverse complement strand
TAATATCGCAAACGATACTAACTTCTCTTTGAATCCTTAACTTAACACCATTGAGTTTTATCTCCAGGTCTTTTCTCTGCATCGAACAGTACCTATTCTGTAATATCAAACTATTCAAAGTTTCTTACGCTAGTTCGGCATATTATTATTTAATTACTTCTTTATTACCCATATATGGCTGTAATACCTTAGGAATTCTAATGCTTCCATCTTCATTCAGGTTGTTTTCAAGGAATGCAATTAACATTCTAGGAGGAGCAACAACTGTATTATTTAATGTGTGTGCAAAATACTTATTTCCATCTTCGCCGTTTACTCTGATCTTCAGACGTCTTGCCTGTGCATCTCCAAGGTTAGAACAGCTACCTACTTCAAAATATTTCTTCTGACGAGGTGACCATGCTTCAACATCGATAGATTTTACCTTTAAATCAGCCAGATCGCCTGAGCAGCATTCCAGAGTTCTTACTGGTATATCTAATGAACGGAACAGATCAACTGTATTCTGCCATAATTTATCGAACCACATCTTACTATCTTCTGGTTTACATACAACGATCATTTCCTGTTTTTCAAACTGATGAATTCTGTAAACACCACGTTCTTCAATACCATGTGCACCCTTTTCTTTTCTAAAACATGGAGAATAACTTGTCAGAGTCTTTGGAAGATCTCCTTCAGGAAGAATTGTATCAATAAATTTACCAATCATAGAATGTTCACTTGTACCGATCAGGTAAAGATCTTCACCCTCGATCTTATACATCATAGCATCCATTTCTGCAAAGCTCATAACACCTGTTACAACATTACTTCTGATCATAAAAGGAGGTACGCAATAAGTAAATCCTCTGTCGATCATAAAATCTCTTGCATAAGAAATAACTGCAGAATGAAGACGTGCAATATCTCCCATTAAATAATAGAAACCATTACCTGCAACTTTACGTGCACTATCCAGATCAATACCATCTAATTTTTCCATGATTTCTGTATGGTATGGGATTTCGAAGTCAGGTACAAATGGATCACCGAACTTTTCAATTTCTACATTTTCACTATCATCTTTACCAATTGGTACACTTGGATCGATAATATTAGGAATAACCATCATATCCTTTGTTACTTTATCGTTCAGTTCGCTTTCTTTTTCAGCCAGTTCAGCTAATTTTGCAGCATTTTCTGTAACCTGTTTCTTTACAGCTTCTGCTTCTTCTTTTTTACCTTGAGCCATAAGTGCACCGATCTGCTTTGAAATAGTATTCTTAGAAGCTCTAAGTTCATCAGCTTCTGCCTGTACTTTTCTTCTTTCAGCATCCAGTTCGATTACTTCATCAACGAGTCCAAGTTTATTATCCTGGAATTTATTTTTGATATTCTGTTTTACGATATCTGGATTTTCTCTTAAAAATTTTAAATCTAACATACTATTTTCCTCCTGAATGTCACATGTTGTATATTTATATTGAAATTCATATGTAAATTATATTTCTCCTATATAATTGTAAATGAATTTTAATCTATATAATATTTTTAACACTTTTAAAGATAACTAAACCTCTTATATTATAAAGTAGTAAATCCTTTTTTCCACTTACAATAAAACCATATTGCTGCATACAATTATTAATTGTATAAATGTAAACGTGATTGTCAACTGACATCTATTTCACTTGATGCAAAAACTCTAGAATCTATTTTCTATATATAGTTTTACAGATTCAGCTTTTCATTCATATCTCCAAGATCTGGATCTCCCTGACCTGCTAAAGCTTTATCAAGTGCAATCTTTTCTTCATCGCCAAGTTCAATATAAGGCTCTCCCTTAACAATCTCTTTGATATATGTATAGCAGCCTTCACGACTATGCATTGCATTAATAATATACCCATTATTATGTCCATCAAGCATTGCCAGTGAGAAGCTAAGCTTTCCACCCATTTCATTAAATGCATCATACTTTACAATTCCGATCTTCTGATAAGTATGTTCCATTTTTTCCAGAACTTTAACAACATCTTCTTCTGTGTGATTGCTCTGTTCCTGTAACTGGTCAATCTGTGTAAATCTCTGTAAAATAAGATCTTCTAAAGAGTTTCCATCTTTGCCTTCCATAAACTTATTGTATTTCTTTTTCATACCGCCAAGCTTACACAAAGCAACAATTGAAAGAATGATTGAAAGCAGTGTTACTGCAGCCATTCCTAATAAAACATATAATGCATTTACTGAAAATGCACCAAAAACATCTAATTCCATCTGTCTTAATATCCTTCCGTATCATAAAAGTAATTTATTTCATTTTCTGAATCATTTCAACAATTCTTTCAAACTCTTCCCTGGAGTAATAATCTATTTCAATTTTACCTTTATTATTATTCCTATTTTTAATTACTACCTTAGTACCTAGAATATTTTTAATTCTGTCTTCCATATCACGATATACAAAATCGTTTTCTGGCTTATCTGGTCCTTTTTGTACTGGCTTGTCCAGATTCTTCATGAGTTTCTCAGTCTCTCTAACACTTAACTTTTCATCGAAAATTTTCTGTGCAACAAGATACTGTTTATCACCATCTTCAATTGCAAGTAATGTTCTAGCATGTCCATTAGATATCATGTCATCCATGACCATCTGTTGAACTCTTTCATCCAGTTTTAATAATCTCATTGAGTTAGCAACAGCTGCTCTACTTTTTGAAACCTTTTCTGCAACTTCATCCTGTTTTAAATGGTATTCCTGAATTAAACGCTGATACGCTTTCGCTTCTTCAATTGCATTTAAGTCTTCTCTCTGAATATTTTCAATCAGAGCAATTTCCATGATCTGCTGATCAGAATAATCTTTAATAATTGCTGGAATTTCCTTTACGCCTGCTAATTTTGCAGCTCTCCAACGTCTTTCTCCAGCTATTATTTCGTAATAATCATCCTTTTTCTGAACCAGTAATGGCTGTAAAACTCCATACTGTTTAATCGATTCTGCTAATTCTACAAGTGAATCTTCATCAAATACTTTTCTTGGCTGTCCTCGGTTAGGCTCAATCTGTGATATTTTCAGAGTGCTTTCCGCCTTTTCCTTAACAACAACTTTTTTTACTACTTCTTTTACTACGACCTGTTTTTTTTCTTCTGCCGTATCTTCAGGAATAAGTGAACCCAGTCCTTTTCCAAGGCCCTTACCGAGTCCCTTTCCTAATGCTGATTTTTTTGTTGCCATATGTATTTATCTCCTATGAACTATTTACTCTAGAAACTGCACTAAATCTCCCTGTTCATAACTTCTTCAGCAAGCATTCTATAGCTTTCTGCGCCTGAAGATCTTGTGTCGTACTTATTAATTGGTAAACCATGACTTGGTGCTTCTGCTAATCTAATATTTCTTGGTATAATAGTTTTATAGATTGTCTGTTTTAAGTTATTCTTAACATTTTCAACAACCTGTAATGATAAATTAGTTCTTGCATCATACATAGTAAATACAACACCTTCTACTTCAAGTGAAGTATTCAGTTTTTTCTTTACAAGATTAACTGTATGTAATAACTGAGTAAGTCCCTCTAATGCATAATACTCGCACTGTATTGGTACCAGCACCGTATCAGATGCAGTCATTGCATTAACAGTAAGCATGCTAAGAGAAGGTGGGCAGTCTAATATAATATAATCATAATTTTCTCTTATTTTACCGATGCTATTTTTTAAAACGTATTCTCTATCATCTACATCAATCAAATCTATTTCAGCACCTGCTAAATTTACATTTGAAGGAATAAGATCCAGATTATCGAATATGTCATGAATAACACTATCTTTAATATCAATTTCTCCAAGTATCATTTCATAAACAGTATTCTGCACATCATCCTTATCAATACCTAATCCACTTGTTGTATTGCCCTGTGGATCAATATCTATAACAAGAACCTTCTGGTCCTTTTCGGCCAGACAGGCTGCCAGATTGATTGATGTCGTTGTCTTACCAACACCACCTTTTTGGTTGGCAATTGCAATCACTCTTCCCATAAAACCACCTTCATTTCTTATTTCTTCACTATTAAGTACATACATGGAATGTATTGTAAATTAACGCTATAAATTATTATAACATTAATCAGTTTGAATATCTATAATGTGACAAAAGATTTTTGTTACAATTTTGTTGCGAAATGAAAGAAATAATTGTAAAAGATTAATCTTTAAGAAAAGAATCGTTCTAAATGTGAGTTATAGATAAAATGTTTCACGTGAAACATTTTTGTTGATAATGCTCTATTTACATATTATTTAGATTATAATGAAGTATCATTATTTAGTTATTCAATAAATATCCATCTATAGTAACTTCTAATAACAACTTCTTGCTCATTCTTATCCCCCTTTATAACAAGATATTTATTGAATTTCTATGCAAGGGAAATAAAATATTTAACAACTAGCCAAATAATTAATTACTATATAATGTTTCTACAATCATGTTCGCATGTCTATATTTTTTTGATACTACACTATAACTTCGATAACTTTTATTCTATATTTGTAATAATAAATTCTGTACTATTTAAATTAATAGTATAGATAAATATACATACTAAATAAACATAACAAGATAGATACTAATAAGATAAATACTAAAAAGATAAATGCTAATATCATATTGTTATAAGGAGTATCCAGTTAGCAATATGTACAATAAGCACTATCTACTATAATAGTAATATTTCTTTAGTAATAACTAATATCTATTCATATTGTTATATTATCTATATTGTTATATTGAATAGCCCCGTATCATACAATAACTAGCTATCCATATACATAAGTTACATATACGTTTATAAATATTGATAGTCACTCTCATAATAGAAATGTTTCACGTGAAACATTTCTATTATATATAACTTCTATTATATTAAAAGTATATAACTTCTATAAATTATATATATTTATTAAAATAGAATTGAATGATGTAAACTGGGTATATCTCCTGTAAATAACTACATTCAGGTAATAAAAATCACATGACAAATATGTTTCATATGGTTTTATAAGTGTTGATCATATCGTAATTATTTGCTTATGATCTAAAAATAAATTTATCACTTAGAATACCTTTTTCAAATATTATTATGTATTTCACTTTATTGATGTGCTAGTGTTATTAATACTTACAGATTATAGCTTACGAATGCTTTATATTAATCAAAATAGTAAGTTTACCTTTTTTAGTGTTTATACTCATGCTGTTCTCTGTATTATGCATTTATGCAGTCATTAGTTAAAAACAGAACTTATACAATTAAAACTTTAAGCACTTATACAACAAAAAAGTAATCTTAAAACAAATTAATTAATCAAAGAAGCTTATTTGGAATTTTATAATAATATCGACAAAAGCATAAGTTGTTAAGCAAAAATTATCTTTTCTAATTAACAATATATTAAACCAATAATAATATGCTTCATTAAATATAAAATGTTATATCTTAAGTCAATATTACATTTCTAAAGATTTAGCAGTATTTTATTATTTTTATTATTATATAGATTTATAAATTTTGATAAAGATAAAGATACCTATAAATATAGAATGAATTTTAAACAAGTACAAACCTATAAATAAAAAAAAGAGAAAATGTTTCACGTGAAACATTTTCTCTATTTTATTATTAAATATACTTTTATCTATATGTACTTAATCAACTAACGGGTAATTAATCAGAAAAATACTTATATTTGTCTATAATGATTTGATAGGGTATGTAACTCTATTTATTTACTTAATATCAATCAGACCATTCTTAATTGCAAACACTGCTGCCTGCGTACGATCTGAAACTTTTATCTTTTTAAATATGTTAGATACATGATTTTTGACTGTTCTTTCACTGATTTCTAAAGTCGATGCAATTTCTTTATTAAATAATCCACTCGCAATTAACTTAAGAACTTCCATCTCTCTTCTTGTTAAATCGTTCAGTTTGTCCTTCATAATATCTCTTTCAATCAAACTTGCATTGAGCAATGGTGTTAATGATGGTTCAATATAGGATTCCCCTGTATATACTGCCATAATTGCTCTTTTTAAAGTTGTTGAGTCAGAATCTTTTAATACGTAGCCATCACACCCCAAATCCATAGCTTTGATCAGATAATCAATTTCATTATGAATTGTCAGTATGATAACTTTATTTTTTAGTCTTTGTTGTTTCATAATCTGAAGTACTTGTAATCCATCCAGATTTGGCATATTGATATCTAGCAAAATAATATCTGGATCAGTCTTATTAATAAGATTCAGACATTCATAACCATCTCCAGCTTCACCGATTACATTTATATCCACATCAAGTTCTAGTATTTGTCTTAGGCCTTCCCTAACCATCAGGTGATCATCTGATATTAAAACATTAACTGCCATTTCAACTCTTCTCCTCATTTAGCACAGGTATTTCGATTTCATATCTAACACCTTTATTTTCTTCATTTTTTCCAACCGCAATTCTCCCGTTAAGTAATTCAACACGCTCTTTTAAGAACTGTAAGCCAAAACCAGACTTACTGTCCTCCTGCACTTTTTTTGTACAATTTATATCAAATCCAACACCATCGTCCTCATGTATAAGGTATATTGTATTATGTTTTTCATAAACTTCAACCTTTATCTCTTTCCCTTCTGAATACTTCAATGAGTTACTACAGAGCTCCTGCACGATTCTAAGCATTGTTATTGATATAATTGGATTGATCTTCATCGCAATGTCATGATAGTTTAAACTAATATTCATATCAGATGATGCATTGTATTGTACAATACATCTTCGTAACGTAGTTTCTAATCCAAGATCATCAAGTGACATGGGTCTTAAATCAAAAATAATTCCCCTAAGTTCAGAGATACAATCTTTCACTACTTTATTGATAACTTCAATCTCCAGTTTTGCACGAAGAATATCTGTATCCATAACTTTTTCTACAAACTCAGATTTATGTACTAATGCAGTCATTTTCTGAACTATAGAATCATGAATATCTCTTGCGATTCTTTGTCTTTCCTGCTCCTGAACACTAAGAATATCCAGACCATCATAGCTTTTACTATGTTTCTGAGTGTCGCTTACCTTTTTCTTCAGTTCATTCAGTTCTTTTATCTCCTGGTCAAGTTTCATAACCTTTTGCGTACTTGTCTCGATAAAATCAGTAATATTCTTCTTATCAGTATTTAATGAATTCGTCTCTTTTGTATTAAAACTCTCTTTTGGGGATTTTACTGAAAATACATGAGATGTTTTATCTATACCCTGATCGATATTTTCAATTTTCTTTTCTATAAGATCAAGTTCAATCTGAGAGCGATGAATTTTTTCCAATAGAAGTTTTTTATCCAGATTACATTCTGCTATTCTATTTTGAAAATAACTCAACACTTCGTTCATTATAACCTCCAGTAACTTTTTAGTCGTTCTCTTATCATGATTTAAGTGCCATGAAATAAATAAAATACAACATGAAACAGTTTAAATTTCACTTAAATCAAGTTGTATCTCATTTATGTTAATGATTCAATGGTACTTATGATATATATTCTATTACTTATTCACTATATTTACAATCTATTTGTAAAATGTACATAAATATAGAACCCAATTAGCTATTACTACTTACTTTACATTTTAACCCATTTTGTCTAATAATTAAAGTACTTTTTTACTGTACTAAAATAAGACTGTGTGATAAATAACATTATTCTAAGTAATCTATCCTAGTTTTCATCATTTTTTTATTAGACTTACAGAAAATATATCGTCATTACTTTCTATATATTTTATCGTGACATTTTTTTCAACATTGTCTTTGTTATATCTATATCAACCTATCTATTGCAACATTTTCATGTATCTACTCTCTTATGTAAATTTCCACCAATAAATCTTATTATAGTTTTCGGACAAGTTGCAGTAAAATATTACTTATATATTTTTTCTTATTCTAGGATTAAAGTTGTAAGATTGCAAATAATCGCTTATAATTATGATAAGTATTAGAGCATCCTTTGCATGATACGCTATAGCTGTTGCTCTATTGGCAACACACCTGCACAAAATATAGTTTCGTATATTTACTATAAGGAGTAGAATAATGAATAAATGGAAACGAATTGGATTAATTGCTGGTGGAATAACTGCAACTGCCACAATTACTCATATTATTAATAAATTAATTTTCTCAACTTCGGTTGTAAATCGTATAACAGATACTGAAGACAGATTGTACTATAAGTGGAAATTTGGGGATATTTCCTATAGCAAACAGGGCAACGGCAAGCCCGTACTATTGATTCACGATCTTTCACCTATGAGCAGTACCTATGAATGGAGTAAGATTGTAAAAAGACTATCTAAAACAAGAACTGTATATACAATAGATCTGCTTGGCTGTGGTTACTCAGATAAGCCTAATATCACATATACCGCATATTTATACGTGCAAATGATTAACGACTTTATTTCTAACGTTATCGGCCATAGAACGGATGTTATTGCAAGTGGTCGTTCCTGTTCTTTTGTCACTATGGCCTGCTACACAAATGATTCTCATTTTGACAAACTTATTTTTGTTAATCCACAGGATCTCAACGAATCTGCACTTATTCCAACAAAACGCAGCAATGCACTGCGAATTCTTTTGAAT
Source organism: uncultured bacterium (assembly GCA_905215405.1). Lineage (GTDB taxonomy): Bacteria > Bacillota > Clostridia > Lachnospirales > Lachnospiraceae > CAJMQE01. The sequence continues at coordinate 26,332 of CAJMQE010000038.1, read as the reverse complement.
TCACCTATTATTGGAACCACAATTTATAATGTATGTATGTCAAAACGCAACATCCAGAAACAGTTTGCAACAGACTTATTTTATAATAGTTCGAGATCTGGAAATGCTATTATGAATGCATTTCACGAAAATGCACATTTGTATGGATCGTCCGCAAAGTTTTTATACACGAGTACACAATGTAGATATACTACCGCAACGATTCATCATGCAATCAGCTCCATAGACAACAGTATTTCAATTATTAGCGGTCAGTACCAGAAGAACTATAAGAACACTGTTAGAAATTATGAAGCCCTTAATCCAGCTATCGAGTCAACCGTAGTTGCAAATACAAAACAGCTGCCACAGCTTGAAAATCCAGTTGGATTCTTTAAACAGCTTGAAATTTATTTATAAAATAGAATTTTACTATCATGATCAGCTGTGTTGACACAAACTTGTATGATATAGCTCTGCTAAATATTATGTAAACCAAATCTTCTACTATCATTTATCTAACATAATTTATGAAACAAGGCATAACGCATATATCAGATCACGTAAATATATCAAATATAGCTATATTATCTAATTTAGCTATATTATATAAATTAGATAGTACAGATAAATTACTGATTAAAGTCATGCAGATTAAGTAAATACCAATAAAGTAATACTGATAATGCAAATATCAATTAAGTAGATACTGATTATGTTGACATTGATTATATGAATACCGATTATTCAATACTGATAATGCAAATATCAATTAAGTAGATACTGATTATGTTGACATTGATTATATGAATACCGATTATGTCAATACAGATTATGTTGATAGTGATTATAGTAATATTAATTATTTTGATACTGATTAAACAAAGCTTATTGTACTTCTCAGCTGAGTATAATAAGCTTTATTTTTTATGTACTAAGACTTCAATACTTCACTTTACGAACTGCTAATCATTGATAAAAACTTGACTATTGCTTATCTATGTCATTAGATCTATACCAAATATCTAATATTTTTATTATATCTAATATATCTAATATGTCTAATATATCTAAATATATCTAATATTCTTCTAATAAAAAAAGACCTAAAATCATATTTCATTGATTTCAAATCTTTCTTATCATGCAAAATACTATTTCTATTTCACGATCTATTTATATTAAAGGTTCTTTTGAAGGTACGCCGGCTTTTCTTGGATATTTACCAGCTGTTGTTTTCACTTTTTCTATTACAACAAAAGAACGCTCAATATCTGATTCTGGTAGCTTTATTTTTTCAACTTTCACAACTTTACCACCAAGAATTTTTATTGCATGTTCTGATTCTTTGACTTCAGAATCAATCTCACCTGATTTAAAAGAAATAAAATACCCTCCGGTCTTTACATAAGGCAGGCAGTACTCTGTCAATGTTGCAAGGTTAGCAACCGCTCTCGATACACACAGATCAAAACGTTCACGATACTTTTTATCTCTTGCAAAGTCTTCTGCTCTCCCATGAATGGTAACGATATTAGAAAGCTTTAACTGATCAATCACTTCATTTAAGAACTTAATTCTCTTATTTAAAGAATCCAGTAGTGTAACATCAAGATTATCATAAGCAATCTTTAGTGGAAGTCCTGGGAATCCAGCCCCCGTTCCAATATCAATAATCTTTAGATCATCTGCAAGATTTAATTTTGTACCCTTTACTGTATTCAGTGCCAGACTGTCAATATAGTGTTTCAGCCATACCTCATCATACTCCGTGATGCCGGTAAGATTCATTACTTTATTCCATTCCACCAGCATTTCATAATACTGGTCAAATGCCTGTATTTGCTCATCCGACAGTGTTACACCGATCTGATTCAGGCTTGATTTAAATTTGTCTGATCTCATGTATCATTTTTCCTTTCGCACACTTACTCTAATTTAATGTTTCTTTGAGAACTGTTCCATATAAACCAGCAGTACCGAAATATCTGCAGGTGACACACCTGATATTCTGGATGCCTGTCCAATAGAACGTGGTTTAAATTTATCCAGTTTCTGAATAGCTTCCTTACGGAGACCATTAATGGCATCATAGTCGATCGCATCTGATATCAACTTTTTCTCAAGCTTTTTAAAATGTTCTACCTGCTTTAACTGACGCTGGATATAACCTTCATATTTTAAGTTAATATTGATCTGTTCTACGACATCATCACTTAACGGTTTTCTATCTGGATCAAGTTGTTCAATTGCCTCGTAATTCAATTCTGGACGTTTGATCAGCTCTGCTAATGTTGTTCCCGTCTTTAAAGGAGTACTGTTATTTGCTTCCATTACTTCCTGTACCTTTTTACCAGTACCAATATTAACACTTGATAATCTCTCAATTTCATCAGCAATTACTTTTTCTTTATGAACTACTTTTTCATACTGGTCATCACTTAACAGACCAACACGATGTCCATGTTTTGATAAACGAAGATCAGCGTTATCCTGTCTGAGCAGTAATCGGTACTCCGCTCTTGATGTCATCATTCTATATGGTTCATGATTTTCCTTCGTAACAAGATCATCAATCAGGACACCGATATAAGCCTCAGAACGGTCAAGAATCAATGGATCCTTATCAAGTACCTTCATAGCTGCATTTATGCCCGCAATTAAGCCCTGACAAGCTGCTTCTTCGTATCCTGAACTTCCGTTGAACTGTCCGCCAGAAAATAATCCGCTGATTTTCTTGAATTCCAATGAAGATTTTAACTGAATTGGATTAATACAGTCATATTCAATTGCATAAGCATTACGAACTATTTTTACATTTTCAAGACCTGGTACTGTACGATACATTTCATACTGAACATCTTCAGGTAATGAACTGGACATACCTCCAAGGTACATTTCATTTGTATACTCGCCTTCTGGCTCAACAAATACCTGATGTCTATCCTTATCTGCAAAACGAACAACTTTATCTTCAATAGATGGGCAATAACGAGGACCAGTTCCATGAATCGTACCTGAGTATAATGGAGATCTGTCCAGGTTATTTCTGATAATTTCATGCGTCTTTTCATTTGTATATGTCAGCCAACATGAAATCTGGTCTTTCTGAATATCCGCAGGATTTGTAGAAAATGAAAACGGAACAATTTTCTTATCACCGAACTGTTCTTCCATTTTTGAAAAATCAATTGATCTTTTATCTACACGTGCTGGTGTACCCGTTTTAAAACGGAACATTTCAATACCGCATGCCTTTAAGGAATCTGTCAGATGATTTGCTGCCTGCAATCCATTTGGTCCTGTATAATTGCTGACATCACCATAGATACATCTTGCCTTCAGATATGTACCAGTACATAATACAACTGCTTTACATTGATATTCTGCTCCTGAAAATGTCTTAACTCCACGAATCATTCCATCTTCTACAATTAACTCTGAAACCTCAGCCTGTCTGATTGTAAGATGTTCTGTATTCTCAAGTACCCTTCTCATTCTACGACTATATTCTGATTTATCAGCCTGTGCTCTCAGTGAGTGGACTGCTGGTCCCTTTGAACTGTTCAGCATTTTTGACTGAATAAATGTTGCATCAATATTTTTTCCCATTTCTCCGCCAAGTGCATCAATTTCTCTAACCAGATGCCCCTTGGAGCTTCCGCCGACATTTGGATTACATGGCATCATAGCAATGCTTTCCACGCTTACTGTAAAACAGATTGTTTCAAGACCAAGTCTTGCACATGCCAGTGCTGCTTCACATCCCGCATGACCAGCACCAACGACTACAATATCATACTCTTCTTTTAAATTAGGCATTTTTATGACCTTCCTTTTATTTCTTTATCTCTAATCAGCGATACCTCTGCTGACTGGTTCTCTCCTATTATTTTCCCATGCAGAACTTACTAAAGATCTGATTTACAAGATCTTCTTCAACTGATTCTCCAATGACCTGACCTAATAACTCATATGCATTCATCAGATCGATTGAGAAAAAGTCTTCTGACATTCCTGCCTGAATACTGTCTTGTACTAGTTTAAGACTTTTCACGGATTCTTTCAACAGATTTTTCTGTCGTACATTAGTAATATAAATTTGATCATTAAAATTAACTTCTCCTGCAAAAAACATTTGTTTAATAGCATTTTCGAGAAGATCAATTCCTTTTTCCAGTTTTGCAGATATTGAAATTGTAGGGCAGTCCACAATTTCTTTCATCTGTTCTGAGGAAATTACTGTATCCATATCCGATTTATTTAACAACACAATTACTTTTTTATCTTTTATTAATTCCAGGATTTCCTTATCATTTTCATCCAATGCTCTTGACGCATCGACAACATATATGATTAAATCAGCATCCTTTGCATAATCTCTGGCTTTATTCACACCAATCTTTTCCACAATATCATCTGTATCTCTGATTCCGGCTGTATCGATCAAATTTAACTGCACATCACCAAGGTTAATATGTTCTTCCAAGATATCCCTTGTTGTTCCCTCAATATCAGTTACAATCGCTCTTTCTTCTCTTGCAAGTGCATTGAGCAGACTTGACTTTCCAGCGTTTGTTTTCCCCAGAATAACCGTCTTAATTCCTTCCTTGATAATACGACCATTATCAGCAGTTTTACACAGAATATTAAGTTTATCCACACAGTTTTCCACATCTGTGGACAACTTATCTACATAGTTATCCAGACTGATGTGTTCAGGGTCATCCAAAGCCGCTTCTATAAAGGCTACATTATCAAGAACAACCTCTCTGATTTCACGTACTTTTGTTGATATATTTCCTCCCAGCTGGCTCACAGATGATTTTAAGGCATATTCATTCTGGGAATTAATAATATCGATAACAGCCTCTGCCTGTGATAAATCAATTCTTCCATTTAAAAATGCTCTCTTTGTAAATTCACCTGGATCTGCAGTTCTAGCACCTGATTCTACTACTGCAGAAAGGATGCGTTTCGTTACAAGCATTCCTCCATGACAATCTATTTCCACTATATCCTCACGCGTGTAAGTATTTGGCTTTCTCATAACAAGTACCAGAACTTCATCGATGACCTCATTCTGAAATACTATATTTCCGTAATTTACGGTATGTGATTTTACATCTGTTAACTTCTTTCCCTTTTTTGAAACGAAAATGGAATCTACGATTTCTACTGCACGTTCTCCACTTACTCTTACGATACCGATTCCACCGCTTCCCATCTGACTGGTTGATATTGCTGCTATTGTTTCGTTATACATTTTTATCCGTACCTTTCTGTATCTGCTCTTACCTGTTGCATCAATTTATTTTATACTTCTATTTTTATCGACTACTTTTAGATTGCTTTCAATTCTCGCATTAGCCTGCGATTCGAGTGACTATACAAGCCCTCATTACTTTTTCACTATTATTTATATTAATGTCAGAAATTTATACTTTTAATCATCTGACAATTATTTTCAACTTCATTTTACTGTTTACTTTATTTGTATTATTTCTATCTCAATCAGTTCAAATTTGTTATCAGTTAAAACTGTTTTGCAAAATACTATGTTTGGTCTGTCTTTATAACAATTCCATCTATGTATGCTCTACTATTATCGAACAAACCTTGATTTATTTTATTGTCTTTATTGTCTTTATTGTCTTTATATAAAGTGTAAGGCTGCGCAAAATAAATCTGCAACAGCCTTTCCTTACCTTTATATTTGAACACAAAACGTAAATTAAATACTTAAATTAAATTATGCTTCTTTATGTTCATGAAATTCTCTTCTTGCAAAAGAATCTCTTTCTTTGTAATCTCTGTCTTTATAGTCTCTGCGTTCTTTATAATCTCTGTCTCTCATAGTATTATTTTTTAAAAATATTACTACATGTCTGAACGGATCTTCTCCCTCGCTCTTTGTTGAAACGAATTTGTCATTCTGAAGTGCTGAGTGGATGATACGTCTTTCATAAGGGTTCATAGGTTCAAGTGATACTGCATGTTTGGAACGTTTTACTTTGTAAGCAATATTTCTTGCAAGAGATTCAAGAGTTTCTTTTCTTCTTTCTCTGTAGTTTTCTGTATCTACTTTGACTTTGATGTACTTCTCTTTTTCTTTATTTGCAACAAGACTTACAAGATACTGAATAGAATCGAGTGTCTGACCTCTTTTACCGATCAACAGTCCCATGTCATCACCACTGAGCTCAATATCTGCTGTTCCAGCATCCATATCCACATCAATATCAACACGCACCTGCATATTCATTGCTGTAAACATACTATCGAGAAATTCTCTGATGGTACCTTCTACATCGATCTTCTTTCTTGCTCTGATAATTGCAGGTTTACTGTTAAATATACCAAGAATTCCGGTACTGCCTTTTTCAATGACTTCATATTCAACTTTATCACTTGTTGTTTCTAACTTTAACAATGCATTTGTTAATGCTTCATCAACTGTTTTACCTGAAACTTCAATATATTCCATAACACGTGAACCCCCTATTTTTTAGATTTCTTTGTATTCTTATCTTCGAACTTCTGAACCATTCCAGCTTTTTCAGCAAGACTTCCCGGTTTTGCTGATTTATAATAATTCGTTGATTCAAGAATATCTTTCATCTTCTTATCATTATCTTCTTTTTTCTGGCGAAGTTCAGCTACTTTATCTTTTTTGTTTTCATTATCAATTGCCTTAGCAAACTTTGTTGCATTGTTTGCGATCTTCTGTGGTGGTAATCCTTTTTTAGCTCTCTTCTTGTTCTGTTTTTCAACATTTTCTTTGATCATCTGCTCAACACCGATTCTATCAAAATGTCTGTTAACAGCCCACTGCATGATAATCTGAATTACAGCAGTACAGATCCAGTAAATACCAAGACCTGAAGGAAGTGAAATAGCCATGATACCAGACATAACAGGCATAACAACATTCATCATCTTCATAGAAGCAGCTGCTGGATTATCCTCATTGTTTGCATTTGGATTCTGCATCATTTTTACACTGAGATACTGTGTAACAGCTGCAAGAATAGGAATTAAAATAGGAAGACCAAATACAAGACCTGGTGCCTGTGACATATTAATTCCAAGGAAATTGTTCATATGATTGATCTTGTCCATATTTGCCTGAATCAGATCTGTGCTTCCTGGGAATGCAGCCATCAGTTTGTTCCAGCTGTCAGTAGTAAATGTATTCATCAAATCAATGATAGAATTGACACTTGTATAATCAATTTTATCACCAAAATTCTCTGTCATCTTTGCAGCAAAGTCTGCATTGGACATCAGACCACTAGCACCATCTGTTCCTGATAAAATATTTGTAAATAAAGCTTTTAATGAAGGAACATAAGCAGGAATATTCTGAATAACTCTCCACAATGCGAAAAGAATTGGCATCTGGATGATCAGCTGTAAACAACCACCTGTAGGTGAAGTTCCATACTTTGCATATACGGCCTTCTGTTCTTCATTGGCCTTCATCATAGAATCCTGATCTTTTTTGTTCTTATACTTCTTCTGAATTGCCTGTAATTCAGGATTCATAACGTTTGTCAGCTTTGTAAACTTCTGCTGCTTAATTGTAAGTGGCATCATCAACAGTTTGATAACCACTGTAAATAAAATAATAGCGATACCTATATTGGCAATTCCTATTGAACTTAATGCCTCGAAAAGCAGGTTCATAATGACACCGAGCACTTTAGCAACAGGACCAATAATAAATGTACTATTCTGAGTAAGTGAAATCATTTATTACCTCCGTCTAATTAATGCATATTAAGGGACTGGGTCATATCCTCCCTTAGAAAATGGATTACACCTCAGTATTCTTTTACAAGCCAAAAAACCACCCTTAAAGACTCCATATTTTTCAATTGCCTCGATCGCATATTGCGAACAGGTCGGCACATAAATACAGCAACTTCTTTTCTTGAGTGGCGAAATATATTTCCTATATAATTTTATCAGTCCAATAAATAACTTCTTAATCATATTGATATCTCTTCTATTTTAAGAGCTTGTGTAATTTTAAAAGATGCAGGTATGCATCTCTGGTTTCAAAATAATTTTTATCTTTCAGACTTGTCCGGGCAACTATGACGATATCATAACCGCCTTTTAACTGTTCAGAACTCAATCTTACACTTTCTCTGATCAATCTGGTCAGTCTGTGTCGGACGATACTATTCCCGACTTTCTTACTAACAGATATTCCAACTCTGGAAATATCAGAACCGTTCTCCAAAATATACATGACTAATAATTTGTTGGCATATGACCTTCTCTGGTGATATACCTTTCTAAATTCATTGTTCTTCTTTAATGTTTCGACATTTTCAAACTTCATAATTACACGTTCCCATACTACTAATATTTTGTATTACCGCAGTCAAAAACCCTTGTTGCTCTAACTAACAGTAAGGATACAATTAAATAAACAAATAAAATACCTTTACAATGACCTATTAACCAATTGAATTTACTTTCACGCAGTCAAAAGGTCTTCTACTTTTTTCACTTTCCATGAAGAAAAGCCTGTCCATATTTATAATAGTGATAACTATACAAAAATCTTCAAACTCATGTTATAGAAAGGAAAAAAGTAGAAAAAAGACCACATATTTGTGGCCTAAGCTGATAATGATTTTCTTCCTTTTGCTCTTCTTGCAGCTATAACTTTTCTACCACCTGGTGTACTCATTCTTGCTCTAAAGCCATGAACCTTAGATCTTGATCTTTTCTTAGGCTGAAATGTCATCTTCATATTGCAGCACCTCCTTCTTTTTACCAACTATATATGGTACGCATATTTATTCTAGTCTTCAATTAAAACATCACTACAATTATATTCGTAAATGACAGGAACGTCAAGGAAAACCTAAAAAAATTTACATAATTACGAATTACGTACTTATTATGGTTTTTCCCTCAAAAAATATACACAGTAAAACAAAGCTATTTCTTATAATAAGGAAGAATGAACTTCAATCACAAACCATTAGTTACAAATAGAGTGATTTAATTTGTATATTATATAGGAAGAAACATGTGATTATTTTAAATTGTCGACAAATCTACACGAAAGCATGTCCACGATATTCGTTACTTCTATCCACAATCGGGTCTGTTAATAACCATTCTCAGGTGTCTCAATTTTGATTTATTCACTGAAAAAACTTCTCATGGGGACAAGTAATTAACATTTTATGGGGACAAGTAATTAACATTTTATGGGTAACTAAATGCTGTTTCCTTTAATTAACATAATGTTATCCACAAGTTGTGAACAATTTGTGGATAACTGTGGATAAGCATTTATAGGTTAATCACAAATCCCCAGTATACAAGGGACTTAGCGATGTTAATTTGTTGACAAGTTATATTCACATATTTGTAATTAATCCACATATATACACAGTAATTTAACATAAATAATAATCTTATGTAAACCCATTTGGAATTATGCACATTTTATTAACAATTGTCCGTTGAAAGTTTCAAAAAAATGATATATGATAAGAGTATATGCTTACAAGAAATAATTTAGCCAGAAAGGCAGAAAGTAAATGGAAGAGTTATTAAAACAAAAATGGAAAGTTGTACTCGAAACCATGAAAGAAGAGTACGAAATTGCTGATATTTCATATAAGACATGGATATTACCATTACAAGTATATTCAGTAATAGGTAATAAAATTACTATACTTGCGTCTGAAGATCAGATGGGGGTTAACTATATTGAAAAGAAGTACCTGGCACCCCTAAGGGTAACGATCTGCGAAATTCTCGGAGAAGAGTTCGATATCAGGATTATTTCAGCAAAAGAGAAGCAGGCGATTGATAATCAAAAAAGCAATGCTTCCTTAGTAAACAACAATGAGAGTATTCAGACCTTTCAATTAAATCCAAATTATACTTTTGAAACTTTTGTTGTTGGTAATAATAATAATCTTGCACATGCCGCTGCCCTTGCTGTTGCTGAATCACCTGGACAGGTTTATAACCCTCTGTTTATCTATGGTGGTGTGGGACTTGGTAAAACCCACTTAATGCAGGCGATTGCTCACTTTATTATAAAGAACAATCCATCCTTAAAAGTATTGTACGTGACTAGTGAAACATTTACCAACGAACTGATTGAGTCTTTAAAGAACCAGAAAAGTACAAATGTACAGTTCCGTGAAAAATATCGTAATATCGATGTTCTTCTTATTGATGATATTCAGTTTATTATAGGTAAGGAAAGTACACAGGAAGAATTCTTCCATACATTTAATGCGCTTTATGGCTCAAATAAGCAGATCATTATTTCTTCTGATAAACCTCCAAAAGAAATGGAGACTTTAACAGAGCGTCTGCGCACTCGATTTGAAATGGGCCTGACAGCAGATATTCAGATTCCTACTTACGAAACTAAGATGGCTATCCTGAATAAGAAAGCTGAAATTGAAGGTTATGATATTCCATATGAAGTAAAAGAATATGTAGCCACTCATATAAAATCAAGTATTCGAGAACTGGAAGGAGCACTGACTAAGCTTGTTGCTTATGCAACTCTTTCTCATAGTGAAATTACAGTTAAGTTTGCTGAAGATACTTTAAAGGATCTGATTTCTCCTGATTCAAGAAGAGAGATCACACCAGAACTTATTATTCAGATCGTTGCTGATCATTTCAACATTACACCAGCAGATATTATATCTCAGAAACGTAATGCAGAAATCGTTTATCCAAGACAGATCGTTATGTATCTGAGCCGATCAATGACAGCAACTCCACTTCAGGCAATTGGTAAAGCACTTGGTAATCGTGACCATACAACTATCATTCATGGTGCTGATAAGATTACAAAAGAGCTTGCCAAAAATGAAGCAACCAAGAATGTAGTGGATATTCTCAAGAAGAAGATCAGTCCTTCGTGATACTTATCCACAAAATGACCTTTATATCCTGTTAATTCTATGTGATTTTGCTGTTGATTGTTTTGTATAACTTTTTTGTTGAATTTTTTATGTAAACCTGTTGAGATTTATCCATAATTCGTTAACAGGATTTGCAAGGGTTTTAAACAGAGTTTTCAGATTCTTCAAATTTGCAATTTTACTAGCTTGAGAATGGTTATTAACAAATCCACAGCCCCTACTACTAATACTTCTGAATTTATTTATTATATTTATAGTTTCGGGCCGGGGATTTCATGTGAAAGGAGTTATTAACAAATGAAATTAGTTTTTCAAAAAAATAATCTTGTTAAGGGTGTAGGTATTGTTTCAAAAGCAGTACCAGCAAAAACAACAATGACAATACTGGAATGTATTCTCATAGATGCTACAACGAATGAAATCAAATTCACTGCCAATGATATGGAACTTGGTATTGAAACAAAAATCGAAGGTGAAATTATTGAAAAAGGTAAAGTCGCTATAGATGCAAAGATCTTTGGTGAAATCGTACGTAAACTTCCTGATAACGAAGTAACGATTGAAACAGATGATAATTTCTCAGCTTTGATTACATGTGAAAATGCTAAATTTAATATTGCTGGTAAATCAGGAGATGATTTTTCTTATTTACCTATTATTGAAAAAGATAAATGTATTACATTATCACAGTTCTACCTGAAAGAAGTAATCAATCAGACTATTTTTTCAACTGCACCTAATGATACAAACAAAATGATGACAGGTGAATTATTCGAAGTTGTCAATGATACATTAAAGGTAGTAGCACTTGATGGACATCGTATTGCTATTAGAAATATTCAGCTCGAAAAACATGCTGACGATATTAAAGCTGTTGTTCCTGGTAAAACATTGAACGAAATCAGTAAGATCTTATCTACAGATGCTGAATCAATTGTAAATATTTATTTTACAAATAATCATATTTTATTCGAGTTTGATAATACAATCGTAGTATCCAGACTGATCGAAGGTGATTATTTTAAGATCAGCCAGATGTTATCAAATGATTATCAGACAAGAATCGTGATCAACAAAAAAGAATTTTTAAATTGTATTGATCGTGCTACTCTGTTGATTAGAGAAAGTGAAAAGAAACCAATTATTATCAATATCACAGATGGAGCACTTGAATTAAAAGTAAACTCTTCAATTGGTTCTATGAACGAAAATATTTCTATCAACAAAGATGGTAAGGATATTATGATTGGATTTAATCCAAAGTTCCTTCTTGATGCATTACGTGTTATTGATGATGAAGAAGTCACAATTTATCTGGTAAATTCAAAGGCACCTTGTTTTATTAAAGACAAAGATGAAAAATATATCTATCTGATTTTACCTGTAAATTTTAACGCTTAATTGCTGGCATTTTGGTCTTTGAAATCGTCTGAAAATATGTATACGGGAAAACGTATATTGACACATTTTATTAAATATCATACAATTAAGATATTTAACAGTACTATTTAACACACTGTTCAACTGCATATTGTATGCAGAAATCAGTTAAGCGGTGAAGATATCGCTTAGTTTATAATACCGGAAAAACGACTGACCCTTTTCGAAGAAATAAGAAGGGGGTTGGTTATTTGAGGTATAGAAAAGGAAGATTGCATGGAAACTATTAAATTAAAAGATGATTTTATCAAACTCGGACAGGCTCTGAAATTAGCAGGACTTGTTGACTCAGGAGTAGAGGCAAAGCTTGTTATTACTGAAGGTGAAGTAATGGTAAATGGTGAAAAAGTAGTACAGCGTGGGAAAAAGATCTATCCTGGAGATCAGGTGTCTTTCCATGGCAGCGAGTTTACCGTTGAAAAATAAGCAGCTTTGTAAATATTATAAGTCTATAGATAGTTGGTGCAGTAATGATAGTTGAATCCATTGATTTGAAAAATTACAGAAATTATGAGATTCTCGACATGAAATTTGATAGTAAAACGAATATAATTTACGGTGATAATGCCCAGGGAAAGACGAATATTCTTGAGGCTTTATATGTGTGTGCCACAACGAAATCGCATCGTGGCAGCAAAGATCGTGAAATTATTTCGTTCGATAAAGAGGAATCGCATATCAAAGTAATGGTGAAAAAAAATGGGATCAGTTATCGGATCGACATGCATTTGAAGAGAAATAAATCCAAAGGGATTGCTGTAAATGGAATACCAATTAAGAAGTCAGTAGAGCTATTTGGTATTATCAATATCATTTTCTTTTCTCCAGAAGATCTGAATATTATAAAAAATGGTCCTTCAGAACGAAGAAGATTCATGGATATGGAACTGAGTCAGTTGGACAAGATTTATCTCCATAATCTGATCAACTATAATAAAGTGCTTGTTCAGAGAAATAAACTTCTGAAAGATATCAGTTTTAATGGTAAAAATCTGGAAACACTAGATATATGGGATATGCAGCTGGTCAGTTACGGAACGAAGATCATAGAACGAAGAATGCAGTTCGTTGAACAGCTCAATTCTATTATTTACGATATTCATAAAAGTTTATCCGGAGATAAAGAAAGTTTAAAACTCAGCTATGTTCCATCAGTCAAACCAGAAGAATTTGAGAAGATGATTCATGATACCAGAGAACGGGATATCCGTTTAAAGGCAACTGGTTGTGGTCCTCATAAAGATGACATTAGTTTTTTTATTCAGGATCGGGAACTTAGAAAGTATGGATCACAGGGACAGCAAAGAACGGCAGCGCTTTCTTTAAAGCTTGCAGAGATTGAGCTTGTGAGACAGGTGATCAATGATACTCCAATTCTTCTTTTAGATGATGTATTATCAGAACTTGACAGTAACAGGCAGAATTTTCTGCTCAATAGTATTGGTGATATTCAGACAATTATTACCTGTACTGGGCTGGAAGAGTTTATTAATAATAGATTTAATATTAATAAGATTTACAAAGTAATAAATGGGCAAGTTTTCCCTGAAAACTAAAAAATGCCCAAAAATCGTAAAAATTTTCTCGCTTCGCGAGATAGAACAGAAGTATAAAGTTAATTGCAAATTTTGTACTGTAAGGGATAGTTTAAATATCCGGGCGCAGCACAGAACAAACGAATGGAGGATAATATGGCAGAATACGGTGCCGAGCAGATTCAGATTCTTGAAGGTCTGGAAGCTGTTCGTAAGAGACCAGGTATGTACATCGGTAGTACATCTTCAAGAGGATTGCATCATTTGGTTTATGAAATCGTTGATAATGCTATTGATGAAGCATTAGCTGGATTTTGTAAAGTAATTGATGTCCAGATCAATGCAGATAATTCAATTACAGTAACTGACGATGGACGAGGAATACCGGTAGACATCAATCATAAAGCCGGATTACCAGCAGTAGAAGTAGTATTTACAATTCTTCATGCCGGTGGAAAATTTGGTGGTGGAGGATACAAAGTATCCGGTGGACTTCATGGTGTAGGTGCATCCGTTGTTAATGCATTATCTGAATGGCTTGAAGTTAAAGTCAGACGTAACGGCAAAGTTTATATGCAGAGATACGAACGAGGAAAAGTTATGTATCCACTGAAAGTCGTTGGAGAATGTGATGAAAACCAGACAGGTACGCAGGTCGTATTCCTTCCAGATAAAGAAATATTTGAAGAAACTGTATATGATTTCGAAATCTTACAGCAGCGTTTAAGAGAAATGGCATTCCTGACAAAAGGTCTTCGTATCGTTTTAAGAGATGAGCGTGAAAACAAACAGGAAAAAGTATATCACTATGAAGGTGGTATCAAAGAATTTGTACAGTATCTGAACAAGAGTAAAACTGCTCTTTATGATCAGGTCATTTATTGTGAAGGCAGAAAAGGAACTGTAGAAGTTGAAGTTGCTCTGCAGCATAATGACTCTTATACAGAAAGTACTTATAGTTTTGTTAATAATATCAATACACCAGAAGGTGGTACACATCTTGCTGGTTTCAAAAATGCACTGACAAAGACTTTTAATGATTATGCAAGAAATAATAAAATTTTAAAAGATAGTGAGCCGAACCTTTCAGGTGATGATATTCGTGAAGGTCTGACAGCTATTATCAGTGTAAAAATTGAGGAGCCTCAGTTCGAAGGACAGACAAAACAAAAACTTGGTAACAGTGAAGCAAGATCTGCAGTTGATAGTGTAGTTAGCGAACAGCTGACTTATTTCCTTGAGCAGAATCCTGCCGTTGCAAAAGTTATTTGTGAAAAGTCAATTGTTGCGCAGAGAGCAAGGGATGCCGCAAGAAAAGCAAGAGATCTGACAAGAAGAAAGACGGCACTTGAGAGCACATCTCTACCAGGTAAACTGGCTGACTGTTCTGATAAGAATCCTGAAAACTGCGAGATTTATATCGTCGAAGGAGATTCTGCCGGTGGTTCAGCTAAGACAGCGAGAAGTCGTGCTACACAGGCAATTCTGCCACTGAGAGGTAAAATCCTGAATGTAGAAAAAGCAAGAATTGATAAGATTCTTGGAAATGCTGAAATCAAAGCCATGATCACAGCATTTGGTACAGGTATACATGAAGACTTTGATATTTCAAAACTTAGATATCATAAAATCATTATTATGACCGATGCCGATGTCGATGGTGCACATATTGCAACATTATTACTTACATTCTTCTATCGTTTCATGCCTGAACTGATTAAACAGGGATATGTATACCTTGCACAGCCACCTCTTTACAAAGTTGAAAAGAACAAGAAGAGCTGGTACGCCTACAGTGATGAAGAACTGAATAGTATTCTGACTGAAATTGGTCGTGATCAGAATAATAAAGTTCAGCGTTACAAAGGTCTTGGTGAAATGGATGCAGAACAGCTGTGGGATACAACAATGGATCCACATAAAAGAATTCTTCTCCGTGTTAAGATTGATGAAGAATCATGTTCTGAATCAGAGATTGATGTAACATTTACAACTCTGATGGGTGATAAGGTTGAGCCTCGTAGAGAATTTATTGAGGCAAATGCAAAGTATGTTAAGAATCTTGATATTTAATCAAAAACAAATACAGTAAAATAGATTACTTACAAAGAATAGAATCTGGCTAAAGAGTTATCCAGTGGATAACTTTTCATATTCGGGATAACTGTAGGAAATTTAGAAAAGATTGTGAATAAACATGGATACGGGAAAGGAATAGACATGGATGAACATATATTTGATAAGGTTCATGAGGTAGACTTAAAGAAAACCATGGAAACAAATTATATCGACTATGCGATGAGCGTTATTGCTGCTCGAGCACTGCCAGATGTAAGAGATGGTTTAAAGCCTGTACAGCGTAGAATCTTATTCTCTATGATTGAATTAAATAATGGTCCTGACAAGCCACACAGAAAATGTGCGCGTATTGTCGGTGATACAATGGGTAAATATCACCCACATGGTGACTCTTCAATTTACGAAGCTCTTGTAAAACTGGCACAGGATTTCGCAACCAGATATCCATTGGTTGATGGACACGGAAACTTTGGTTCTGTTGATGGAGATGGCGCAGCTGCTATGCGATACACAGAAGCACGACTGAGCAAAATTTCCATGGAAATGCTTTCTGACATCAACAAAAATACAGTAGACTTTGTTCCAAACTTTGATGAAACAGAGAAGGAACCTAGTGTATTACCATCCAGATATCCTAATCTTCTGGTAAACGGTACTTCAGGTATTGCTGTAGGTATGGCTACCAATATTCCTCCACACAATTTACATGAAGTAATAGGTGCCGTTGTTAAGATTATTGATAATCAGATCAATGAAAATAGAGAGACAACAATAGAAGAACTTCTTGATATTGTTAAGGGACCAGATTTCCCTACTGGAGCTACAATTCTTGGTAAGAGAGGAATTGAAGAAGCATACAGAACAGGTCGAGGTAAGATCAGAGTTCGTGCAGTTACAGATATTGAACCAATGCAGAATGGTAAGAGCAGAATTGTTGTTACTGAAATTCCATATATGGTAAATAAGGCTAAACTGATCGAGAAAATTGCCGAACTTGCCAGAGATAAGAAAATTGATGGTATTACTGATCTGCGAGATGAATCTGATAGAACGGGTATGAGAATTGTTATTGAACTCAGACGTGATGTCAACGCAAATGTAGTACTGAATCTCTTATACAAACATACACAGCTGCAGGATACATTTGGTGTAATTCTGCTTGCACTGGTCAACAATGAACCTAAGGTTCTGACACTTGCTGATATGTTACATTACTATTTATTACATCAGAAAGATGTTGTTACCAGAAGAACACAGTATGATTTAAATAAAGCAGAAGAACGTGCTCACATTTTAGAAGGATTGATGATCGCACTGGATCATATTGACGAAGTAATTAGTATTATTCGTGGATCCGAAAATGTTGCGATTGCCAAAGAAAAATTAGAGCAAAAGTTTGAACTTTCTGATGTACAGGCACAGGCTATTGTTGATATGAGACTGCGTGCTCTGACAGGTTTGGAAAGAGCAAAACTGGAAGCTGAGTTAAAAGAACTGATGGCTAAGATTGATGAATTAAAAGCAATCCTTGCTGATGAAAATAAATTATTAGGCGTAATCAGAGAAGAAATTCTTGCAATTTCTGCTAAATATGGTGATGACAGAAGAACATCAATTGGATTTGATGAGTATGACATTTCTATGGAAGATCTGATTCCTGATGAAAACACTGTTATTGCACGTACAAATCTTGGATATATTAAGAGAATGTCACCAGATAATTTCAAGAGCCAGCACAGAGGTGGTAAAGGAATTAAGGGAATGCAGACACTTGAAGATGATTATATTAAAGATCTGTTAATGACAACATCACATCATTATCTGATGTTCTTTACAAATACAGGTCGTGTATACAGAATGAAAGCTTATGAAATTCCGGAAGCAGGAAGAACTGCAAGAGGTACTGCAATTATTAATCTTCTTCAGTTACAGCCAGGGGAAAAGATTACTGCGGTTATACCTTTGAAAGAATATGAAGAAAAGCATTTCTTGTTCATGACGACTAAGAATGGTATTGTTAAGAAAACTCCAGTTAGTGAGTATGCAAATATCAGAAAGACCGGTATTCAGGCAATTACTTTAAAAGAAAGTGATGAACTGATCGAAGTAAAACTGACAGATAATACAAAAGATATCTTACTTGTTACAAAGCTTGGACAGTGTATCAGATTTAAGGAAACCGATGTAAGACCTACAGGCAGAAGTGCAATGGGTGTTATTGGTATGAATCTTATTGACGAAGATGAAATTGTCGGTATGCAGCTGAATACACAGGGTGACTCTTTATTAATCGTTTCAGAACTTGGACTTGGTAAGAAGACATTTATCGAGGAATTTGCTGTTCAGCATCGTGGCGGTAAAGGTGTTAAATGTTATAAGATCAATGAAAAGACTGGAAACATTGTTGGTGTTAAGGCAGTGGATGATAGTAGAGAAGTTATGCTGATCACTACAGAAGGAATCGTAATCAGATTATTTGTTAAAGATATTTCTCAGCTTGGAAGAATTACTTCTGGTGTTAAGCTGATTAATCTTGATGAAAATGTCAAGGTTGCAACTATTTCAAAAGTCAGAACGAATCCTAATGGAGAAAATGGTGAGGAAATAGAAGATTCAGAGCTTGAAGATGAAGATTCAAATACAGAAGAATAGTTATATACAGATGTGAATAAAAAAATCAGAATTTGTGGATAAGACCACAGATTCTGATTTTTTTTGTGAATGGAATTGTTATTCTCATTGGAAATGCTATAATAAAATTAAAGAAATCCTGTTACTTTTAAGTAGTAAATTTTTTTAGATATTTTTTTGAAATAATAAATATGTGGAAAAGAGGATGACCATTGAGAAGAGTAGATGTTCATGAAATTACAGACAATGTCAAAGAAATGTGCATTGAGGCCAATTATCATTTATCACAGGATATGAAGAAAGTATTTACCAATGCACTACAAAAAGAGGAATCCCCATTAGGAAAACAAATTTTAAAACAGCTGGATGAAAATTTAAATATTGCAGCCAGTGACCAGATTCCAATATGTCAGGATACAGGAATGGCTGTTGTTTTTCTAAAAGTAGGACAGGATGTTCATTTTGAAGGTGGATCAGTAACAGATGCAGTAAATGAAGGAATACGTCGAGGATATATAGATGGATATCTGAGAAAATCTGTTGTAAAGGATCCGATTTATAGAGAAAACAGTAATGATAATACACCTGGTATTATTCACTATGATATTGTAGAGGGAGATAGCGTTGATATTACGGTGGCCCCAAAGGGATTTGGTAGTGAAAATATGAGTCGGGTGTTTATGTTAAAGCCTGCAGATGGAATTGAAGGAGTCAAAGATGCCGTTGTGACAGCCGTTAGAGATGCCGGACCAAATGCATGTCCACCAATGGTAGTTGGAGTTGGAATTGGTGGTACATTTGAAAAGTGTGCACTTATGGCAAAGCATGCATTGACTAGAAATCTTGAAGAAAGTTCTCCATTAGATTACGTAAAGGAATTGGAAGAGGAACTGTTGACCAGAATAAATAATCTTGGAATCGGTCCGGCAGGACTTGGTGGAACGCAAACAGCACTTGCTGTTAATATTGAAACTTATCCAACCCATATTGCAGGATTGCCTGTTGCAGTAAATATCTGTTGTCATGTAAACCGACATGTACACCGGATAATCTAGTGAGTCTGAATAAAGAATGGAGAATATAATATGAATCAGTATATCAATGCACCTTTATTACAGGAACAAATTGCAGATTTAAAAAGTGGAGATTATGTATATATAACTGGAACTATTTATACAGCAAGGGATGCTGCACACAAAAGAATGGCTGAAGCGTTGCAGGCTGATCGCCCATTACCATTTGATGTAAGAAATAATATAATTTACTATATGGGACCTTCTCCAGCAAGACAAGGAAGGATTATTGGCTCTGCTGGACCGACAACAGCCAGTCGAATGGATAAATATGCGCCTGATCTTCTGGATCTTGGGTTATCAGGTATGATCGGAAAGGGTAAAAGAAGTCAGCAGGTCTGCGATGCAATCATTAGGAATGGTGCAGTATATTTTGCTGCAGTAGGGGGAGCTGGAGCACTGTTATCAAAATGTATTATGCAGTCAACAGTGATTGCCTATGATGATCTTGGGACAGAGGCTATTAGAAAACTTGAGGTAAAGAATTTCCCAGTAATTGTTGTTGTTGATGCAAAGGGTAATAATTTATATGAGACTGCTGCGAAAGAATATGCAAGAATTTAAGAGATAAATAATGTTTTGACCGATTTCATGCATCTGTACATAGCGAAATAAGAATTAGAAATTAAACGAGATGCACATGCATAAAAAGAAACATACTGGGCAATAATAGAATTCATAAGTGTGATGCAAAAATGCTTTGTAATACAGTATCATTGATACAGTATGCAGCAAGAATAGAAATATTCCAAAAAATGTGTAATTTTGATTGACAAAGTTTGGACTGTTTGCTATAATAATTTTTGCGTGTAGCACATAATTTCATATTGTTATGGAATTCGGAGAAATACTCAAGAGGCCGAAGAGGCGCCCCTGCTAAGGGTGTAGGTCGTTCACGCGGCGCGAGGGTTCGAATCCCTCTTTCTCCGTTAGATGAAAGAATCTTTATTTTTAATAAAGGTTCTTTTTTTTTATGTTGATAATTTGATTGTTTAACGCATTAAAAATATAAACCAATTTTTAGAAAATTCATTACATTATTAAGAAAATAAAGAAAACACACAAAAAATATTGACAAAAACTAAAAATACCACTATACTCACAAACATATTTTAACTCATGACAAAGGCGTCAGGGGGGTGAAGACCTCCTGGCCTTTTTTTATTAGGCAAATGCATAATCTAGAAAGAAATCTGTTAAAGAAATAAAAGTTGTGAGTATAAACTCAGGAGGTGTAAACATGATAAAAGTGCAAAATATGAATAAGTACTTTGGTGAACTGCATGTACTTAAAAATATTAACCTTGAAGTAAAGGAAGGTGAAAAGCTTGTTATCATCGGTCCAAGTGGAAGCGGAAAAAGTACATTGATCCGTTGTATCAATTATTTAGAGGAACCAACGTCTGGTCAAATTCTGATAGATGGTACACCGATGAATAAAAAGAACAAAAATACACTGGTCAGAAAATATCTGTCTATGGTATTTCAGCAATTCAATTTATATCCGAATATGACGGTTCTGGAAAATCTGACACTTGCACCAATTAAGATACAAAAGATGTCTAAAAAGCAGGCAGTAGAACAGGCTATGGTTTATTTAAAAAGAGTTGGACTTGAACAAAAGGCAGATGCATATCCGCAGAATCTTTCTGGTGGACAGCAGCAGAGAGTAGCAATAGCCAGATCGCTGTGTACAAAACAGCCGATTATTCTGTTTGATGAACCTACAAGTGCATTGGACCCTGAAATGGTTCAGGAAGTGCTTGATGTTATGGTTGAACTGTCAAAAGAAAATATCACAATGATTTGTGTAACACATGAAATGGGATTTGCTAGACAGGTCGCAGATAGAGTGATATTTATGGATGATGGACAGATACTGGAGGAAGGTGAACCTGAACATTTCTTTACAAATCCGCAAAACGATAGAACAAAAGCATTTTTAAGTAAGATATTACGTTAGTTAATGATTATGCATTTTTGTTAGTAAAGTAGTGTTAGCAATAGCGAAAGCTTTGATATAAATATGCAAAGAAGATGGAGGAATGAATATGAAAAAAATTAAATTAATAGCAATGATGATGATTTTATGTATGGTAGTAGGTATTATGGCAGGTTGCGGATCCAGCAAGAGTACTTCTGCAGATGGTTCAGCTGCAGAGAGTGGTACCGATGCAGGGTTACAGAAAATCAAAGATGCAGGAGTATTAAAAGTTGGATGTAAAGTTGATGTTCCAAACTACGGTATGCAGAATACAGCAACTGGAGAATATGAAGGTGTAGAGATTGATCTTGCATATGAAATAGCAGCTGATATCTTTGGATGTACTGCAGATGAGGCAAAAGCTCAGAAAAAGGTTGAATTTCAGGGCGTAACAGCAAAAACAAGAGGACCACTTCTTGATAATGGTGATATTGATCTTGTTATAGCTACATTCACAATTACAGAAGAACGTAAGAGTCAGTATAACTTCTCAACAGCATACGTAGAAGATGCACTTGGACTGATGTGTAAGAAAGCATCTGGATTTTTAAGTATGAAAGATATTAATGGTTCAATAATAGGTGTTGCACAGGGATCTACAACAAAGGATGCTATTTCAAAGTACATACAGGAACAGAACCTTGGGGTTGATGTTGAATTTCAGGAGTTTGATGGTTATCCAGCATTAAATGCAGCATTATCATCAGGTAATATAGATATTTTTGCAGTGGATCGTTCTATCCTTGGAGGATATATGGATGATACAACAATGATCTTACCTGAAAGATTTGCTACACAGAGTTATGGTGTTGCATCAAAGTTAGCAAATAAAGAACTTGCTTCAGAAGTAGATAAAGTAGTAAGTAGTCTGATAGATAGTGGAAAGATGAAAACAATGCTTGGTAACTGGAATATTCAGTAACGATAAATAAAGCTTTGCAAAACCTGAAAATTTGCAAGGAATGGAGTTAGCTATGATAGAGAGTTTATTTGATTTAAAAAAATGGGAAGTTCTATTTCAGCATTTTGACATGTTTGCAGAGGGACTTTGGATGACTGCAAAGGTTGCATTAATTGGTCTGGTAGTAGCCCTACTTCTTGGAATTATATTTGGTATGATGTCTACGACCAAAACAAAAGTGTTACAAGTCATATCCAGAATATACGTTGAATTTTTTCAAAATACGCCTTTAGTTGTGCAGGTATTCTTTTATTACAACGGTTTGCCGAAAGTATTGCAGGCACTAATGGGCACAGCAAGACCTGTACGATTATCAAAAATGCTTCTTGGTGTGCTTGGTGTTGGATTGTATCATGGTGCATATATCGCAGAAGTAATTCGTACTGGTATAGAAGCTGTTCCAAAAGGACAGCATGAATCTGCACAGTCACAGGGATTTACAAGATTGCAGACTATGAGGTATATTATTTTACCGCAGACTTTAAAAGTAATCATGCCACCACTTGCAAACCAGGCACTGAATCTGGTCAAAAATACATCAGTACTGGCAATGGTTGCCGGACTTGATCTAATGTATCGTGCAGATAGTTTTGTATCTCAGTATATGACATTAAATGGATATGTATTATGTGCTGGTTTATATTTTATTATCTGTTTCCCAATCGCAATGCTTGCTAGATATTTTGAGAAGAAGGTGAAGCGTACACCTGTACCAAAGAAAAGAAAATCTAATATGGAGGTGGCATAATGGGTGAAGTGTTTTCAAAAGCAAATGTGCTGTTCATGTTAGATGGATTAAAATTGACAATTATTATAGCAGTAGCAACCATATTTTTAAGTATTATATTTGGAACGATACTTGCTATGATCAGAACATACTGTACAGGAAAATTAAGATTTCTTTCCTGGTTAGCAGTTGCCTATATTGAGTTTTTTAGATGTACACCAAATATGTTATGGATTTTATTGTTCCGTTTCACTTTAAAAGGAGATCCTGTATACATAGGTATTCTTACTTTTACAACATTTACATCTGCAGTAGTTGCTGAAGTTGTCAGGGGAGGTATGAATGCTATTAACAAAGGTCAGTATGAGGCAGCACAATCACAGGGATTTGGATTTGTTCCAACAATGTGGTTCATCATACTTCCACAGGCATTTAAAAAGATTATTCCAGCATTGTTATCACAGTGCACAACAATTATTAAAGATACCTCATTCCTAAAAGCTGTTGATATTCATGAGTTTATGAGAAATAGTGCAGTTGTCCTTGGAACAGCAACTTCAATCGGCCAGATCCTGGCTTTGTATGGTTTTGTTCTTTTATCCTATTTTGTATTAAACTTTGCGCTGTCCTTAGCAGTCAGAGCTTATCAGAAAAGATCAGTGGTTATTGCATAGAGGAAACTGTATAGATTAGAACAGACATATAGAATTAAGACAGAATCAAGTAATGTTTAAAAGTAATGCTGAATCAAGTAATGTGTAATATATGACATATGTAGTAAATGAATGTGAAATAAATGTAGCATGAAGTAAATGTAGCATGAAGTAAATGTAGTATGCAGCAAATGTAGTATGCAGCAAATGTAGTATGTAGCAAATGTAGTATGCAATAACTGTAGTAAGCAATAACTGTAATTTGAAGTAAATATAGAATGCAGTAAATATAGCATGCAATAGAATTAGTGTGTATGACAGGTGCTATCAATATTATATTGCTATGCACGACACATGAAAATGGGATATATAGAGGAAAGGGAGTGAGGAAATTGAGTGAAAAGCTAATTATAAACATTGGTAGAAAATTTGGAAGTGAAGGACATGAGATAGGAAGAGAACTCGCTGAGAGATTAGGAATTCAGATTTATGACAAAGATTTATTATATAAAGTAGCACAAAGACATGGGTACGAAGCAAATACTCTGGCAGAGGCTGATGAACGGGTATCCAGTCACTTCCTTCAACCATATTTTCTTAGTGGTGAAAATCTCAATGATAAGCTATTTCAGATGCAGTCAGAATTAATAAGAGAAATTGCAGATCGGGAATCCTGTGTAATCGTAGGAAGACTTGCTGATTATATTTTAAAAGATGGCTACAAATGTTTAAATGTTTTTATATATGCACCATTTGATTTTCGTGTCGGTATCATTCAGAAAAAACATCATTTGACTATTGAAGATGCACGGAAATTAGTAAAAAAAATGGATGCAGCAAGA
The DNA here is from genome assembly GCA_905215405.1 of uncultured bacterium. Taxonomy (GTDB): domain Bacteria; phylum Bacillota; class Clostridia; order Lachnospirales; family Lachnospiraceae; genus CAJMQE01. The sequence continues at coordinate 1,500 of CAJMQE010000038.1, read as the reverse complement.
AACAATTACTACCATTATTACTCTAATGGAAACTGGGAAGAGAAAGATGGTAAGGATCTGATGCTCAACAGAGAGAAGTTTACAATAACACAATGTGCAAATATTTTAGAAACGATGATAAAGAATATAAATCCAGACTTTTCAAAATAAAGCTGATACAACTAATAGATAGTTGTAAAATATATGAGCAGAATATCAAGTAGTAAGAATTCCTTAGTAGAGACACACATTCTTATTTTGTATCGCGGCCAGATGTCCTGAAAACGTTCAATATGAATAGATATTGGATAATAGGTGTTATATCAAGTGATACGTTGTAGTGCAAGTAGATATCTGGATATTGGCAGCAGATCATCAATTTATCTAAAGTTTCCATTATATAAGAAGAATTAGTATCATGTAACATGTAAAACTGCTTTTATATGGTATTACTATGCTATGAATAGTGATAAGTTCGCGTAATTCATTTATTGTTAGTAGAACAGATATACCCAAGCGTATTCTCTATTACTAAATTGCAGTATCATTAATTTAAATATGAATTGTCAGTAGATATAAGTTTAGTATGCCTATATATCTACTGACAATTTTTTTATGACATGATAAATGTTGTTTCTTCTATAGTAAAACATATAAGTCGTTATCTTATGTCTGATTTGTTTATCATATAAGAAATCAATATTGCATGACCGATAAAGATATGTTTCAATCGCAGCAGTTAGTATATAGAACCATAACACAAATAACTGAGATGTAATAATAAAAGACTAATAATGAAGAAGTACTTGTAAAAGAGTAATAATGAAAGAGTATTGGTAAAAGAGTAATAGTAAAGTAGTCATAGTATGTTTAAAAGATCGTAAAGTTTGAAATATATAAATAAGAATATCCACTGGTGAGCTCATTGATTATATTTCTATATAACAAGATTAATTAAACTGTTCTTAATAGAAGGATTAATATATGTGTGGTAAACAGTTATGCTTTTCATTATTGTAGATTGTAAGATAATATGTCATGCATATAGAAAGGTATAGCGGGACATAATATAGATGTTACGTTTAACTAATGCTATTCCATATTGTATAGATAATGGTAAAAAAGAGGGTAAACACGTAATTTTGAGCCGAATAAAGACTATAAATGCAATTAATTATAAAAATATGAAAAAAAGGCTTGCAATTTCTTGTCAGAGATGATATTATCTTCAAGTGCCTTACGGAAGCAAACATATTGCTAAGATAACCTCAATATATGGAGCGAAGAAAAGCACATAAACATCTTATAAAAAGCACTTGACATTGAGGACAACCTATGATAATATAGAGTTCCGACATCGAAAAGTTGTCTGAAAGAAAAAAATAACTTGAAAAAAGTTATTGACAAATAAAACAAGATGTTGTATACTAAATAAGCTGTCGCAAGCAAGTAAGCAACCGATAGTAATGAACATTGATAACTGAACAGTAAAACAACCCTGAAAATTCTATTAAATGAATT